>NZ_JBISHB010000026.1:0-457386 GCF_045064175.1 Pseudoalteromonas sp. Ld20 | reverse complement strand
TCCCTCAAGGTGGGCCATTATCCCCTTTACTTTCCAATATTTTACTCGATGAATTAGATAAGAAGCTAACCTACAAACGCCTTAAGTTTGCACGTTACGCTGATGACATAATCATTTTAGTAAAAACCAAAAGCGAAGGGCTAATAATCCAACGGGACATTACTGCGTTTATCACTAAGCGATTAAAACTCAAAGTGAATGAATCGAAAAGTCGAGTCGCTCCTGTATCAGGCTCGAAATTTCTCGGGTTTACCTTTCGTTACGGTCAAGTGCAAATCCACGAACAAGCGCTAAAGAAATTTAAAGCAAATGTCAGGGAACTCACTAACCGCAACTGGGGGATCTCAATGACCTTACAAATTCATAAACTCACGCAGTATTTACGCGGCTGGGGACACTATTACCTAATAGCCAACGCTTATCAGCTAACGGTGGATTTAGATCATTGGATCCGCCGTAGGATAAGAATGTGCTACTGGCGGCAGTGGCGCTCTTTATTAAGGAATAGCCCGCACTAAAGTACGCAGTTTAATGAAATTGGGTGTTAGCGAGCGACTCGCCATAGCCTGTGGTATCACCAGTACCAAAAGTAGGCGCTTGGAAGCGAAGGCCCTTGTAGAAGCTCAAAAACAAAAGGAATTAACATTGCGCTAGGCAATAACTACTTAGCGTCACAAGGGTTAGTGTCATTGAGAGATATTTGGATAAATATTCATTACGGGAGATGAACCGCCCATAGCACTTCCTGTTAATAAAAAGCGCATGATGGGTGGTGTGGGGGCTGGAGGTTAGAGACCTCCGGCTACCCGATTATATGCCTGATGAACTCTGCCTCTTGGGTATGCCCATTAATAAGAAGCATCCCCACACTACATACAAAGCAAACCATATTGAATGATTAAAATCATCTGATCCAGAGGATAAAATAATAGCCATAAGCATATGCATTAGCGCGGTTATAATAAAACCAACTGAGCCTAACCAATAAAAAGACTTATTAGTCCAAGAGCCTTTATCAAAGTTGATTGATAATGTGTTTGCAGCCTTAATTTCACTAATAGTTAACTCATCCACAGTTACTTCAAACGCGGCAGCTAAAGATTGAACTGATTCATGCGAAGATAAACCTAACTTTTCAATTCGTTGAATTGTTCGCAAACTAAGACTACAAACGTCAGCCAAATGGCTTTGAGTCCAACCTCTTTTATTTCTTTCTGTTTTTATTAAATTAATATCTACATTCATATCCATAATTATTTCCTTGAAGTTGTTTTTCTAACAGTCTCAAAAAAATATAACTCCGTATACGTTAAACATATGACATTAGTAATGTGACACATGTGACAAAGGCATATAACGAGGCTGTAGAATTACTCTAACAGCCAAATTCAATTAAAAAACGAGCTCCTATAATTAACTCTAAGCGTTTTTAAAGCATTAGGTAATGCATTTGGAACCCATAAAACTGGCTATTTTTCTTAAAAAAGAGTAATTCTACAGCCACAACGCCCGCAGTTGCGGCTGGTTTGGAGCGCAGCGGAAAACCAGTCCGACAACCTGCGCTTGTTATGAATTTGTTTGTATTGAAGATGAAATTGCAAGTGACGGCCCGCCCTTAAGTGACTTTTCTTGACTAATTTTCAATAGAGCCAAAAGCTCATCTACAACTTTATAAGCATCACCACTTAGCTTCTGAAGAGCATCCAGTTCATCTAATGAAGACACCCAATCTATTAGGCGGCAATCAATTTCATCGCACTCTTCCAGAGCTTGCCAGAAAATTGGCCTTGCCAAACTCCATGTTCCGCTTTCCAGAGGTACACCGCCAGATTTCATACCCTCTAGAATTCCAATCGCTAGCGAAGATATATAAAAGCTGGCATTTTCGATCTCAGTTTTTAAGACTAACTCTTTCATCTACTTTGATTCATAACAATTTTATAGTGCGCGAAGGGCGGATATTTCTGCTCCGACCACACTCATATTTATACTTTATATAGTTTTAACAAATTAACTAAGATATTACTATCATTAAGTTTTCTAATATCTTTTAAACAAAGCTAAGTGGAATAATATACGCGCGTCGCTCATATCCTTGAATATGTGAGCAAACAATAGTTTGACCAATCAATTAATTATTACTCTTAGCCAATATCAATGACTATAATTTGCTCAAAGAGCTCCGTCAGCAGAACGTGTATAAAGTACAGTACTTATCTGCGTTTTTTATGTGGAACAACTTATTTTTTTATTCACCAAAGAGAACACAAAGGCGCTTCTCGCTGCACAGAGTTAGAACATTAACTCTTGTATATTTCTCTGTGATCTCGGTGTGCTCTGTGGTTAAATTCTCTTGAACCTTGAACATAGCACCTAAAAGCACAGACGCGATATAAAATCGCTGCTACTGTTTCTTCAAAATCTTATCTTTAAAGTCGAGTACTTTACCTATGCCTGAGCCGAGTTTCATTAGGCTTTGCAGTTGTTCTGGGCTTAGGCGCTGTAATTCGGCTGACCATTTGGTGACTGTTTCTAGCAAGTCGTGAATTTCATGCATTTGTTGTTGAGCAAACTTTTCATCGTCATTGGTGGCAGGCTCAATAAGGTTATCTCTTAACAGGCTTAAAGTCGGATCTATTTCACGCTTTTTACGCTCTTCAAACACGCGATTTGCCATATCCCAAATAGTACCGGCAGGTGCGTAATATTCTTTACGATCGCCGGGAATATGTTGAACTTTTATCAAGCGCCACGACTGTAACTCTTTAATACCCATACTGACATTACCACGAGAAATACTTAAGCCATCGGCTATCTCGTTAGCTGTCATTGGCTCTTTGGTAATAATTAAAAGCCCACACATTTGCCCAATGGTACGGTTAAAGCCCCAGCGGCTGCCCATTTCACCGCAGTGCATTACAAAAGCATAATTTTTATCCGATAACGTCATGGCTTTTCAAGTTTCAATAAATAATGAAACCAATGCTAGCACGATGAAATACGATAGCAAGATTTACCCTGTGCTTTAACGTCTGTTTTTTACTGCACGTAAAATTAGCTGGTTTACGAGTAAGTACGGTTTTGCGGTGTTATTTTAGAGCATTAATACCAAAGTTTGATATGGATTAATATTTACTCATCTATTGTGGGTTATGTTGTGCAATAAGTCATAACCAAATGAATGACAACATTTTCCTAACTAACCAAGGGATGAGCATGAAAGCAGCAATCAACAACGAATATAAAGGTAAATTAGAAATTGGCCAACTCCCTATTCCAAAAGTAGGCCCAAACGATGTACTGGTTAAAATAGCAGCATGCGGTGTTTGCCATACGGATTTACACGCTTGCCACGGTGATTGGCCGGTAAAGCCAAAAATGCCATTGGTTCCAGGGCATGAAGGCGTGGGTGTTATTGAGCAATTGGGCAGTAACGTTACTCACTTAGAAGTTGGTGATAGAGTGGGTGTACCTTGGCTTTATAGCGCGTGTGGCCACTGTGAATATTGTTTAGACGGTAGAGAGACATTGTGTTTGTCACAGCATAATACGGGCTACTCTATTGATGGCAGCTACGCAGAGTATTGTTTAGCCCACGGTGATTATGTTGTTAAAATTCCAAAAGAGCTTGGTTTCACAGAGGCTGCACCATTATTTTGCGCCGGTGTAACAACGTATAAAGCACTGAAAGTCTCGGATGCAAAACCGGGTCAATGGGTTGCTATTGTGGGTGTTGGTGGGTTAGGGCATTTGGCTGTGCAATACGCTAAAGCGATGGGTTTTAATGTTATTGCTGTTGATACAGGTAAAGAAAAACTAGCCCTAGCAAAAGAGTTAGGTGCTGATATTACGCTTGATTTTAAAGATGTTGTGCCAAGCGAGGCAATCTTTGAGCAGGTCGGTGGAGCGCATGCCGTAATTTGTACTGCTGTTTCTAAACCTGGCTTTGAGCAAGCGTATAAAAGTGTACGTCGTGGTGGTAAATGTGTTTTGGTCGGTTTACCTCCTGACGATATGCCATTACCGATCTTTGATACTGTGCTTAATGGTGTTTCGGTTGTTGGTTCAATTGTTGGCACACGAAAGGACTTGCAAGAGTGCTTAGAGTTTGCCGCTCAAGGTAAAGTAAAAGCAATTGTTCAAGAAAAACGCCTTGAAGATATTAATGAGATTTTTGATGATATGTTAAAAGGTGAAATTAATGGGCGTATCGTTGTAACAATCTGATTTTAAATTAGTAAACAAAAAGCGCACTCCCTTGTGCGCTTTTTTATTGTCACTAAATCTGTAGCGTTTATTGTCACTAAATCTATAGAGTATAGCTAAATGTTAGTTTAGCACTACGTTCTTCACCCGGCATGCCGCCTAGGAACATCGCCTTTGAATAATAAGATTTATTAAATAGATTATTAACGTTTAGCTGTAATTGCCATTGCTGTGTTTTATAGCTTAACGCAGCATCATACACTGTGTAACTTGGTACATAGCCATCTGGGATACCAAATGATGTTGAGTTTGTACTTCTATCATCTACGTACTTAATTCCGCCACTTATCTGAAGTGGTTCAGAAAGCTCAAACCATTGCGCGCTGTAGGTTACCCACGTACTTGCAGCTACGTGAGGCACACCTTTTTGACGTGTATCGTAATTTTTTGAATGTGGGTTTTTCTTATCTCGAGCATCTTGATACACACCATTGAAATTTATCTTCCATTGCTCATTGATATCGGCATTTAAATCAAACTCTATGCCGGTTGTTTGGTCTTTACCATCAAAAAAATCTTTTGGTACGTCAGGATCCGATACACCATCCTCGTAATCAGGGTTTGTGTATTGTAGGTTTGTACGTTCAGTATTAAAGACAACGAGTGATGCTAGCAGTTGGTCGTCAAGTGCTTTAAAGCGAATGCCGAGATCAGAACTTAATGATTCAGAATCATCACGATCACCTTCATTTCCAAGTACAGTCCCAAGAACAGAATAGGCTGCTCGGCCTTTTGCATGATTAATGAATAATGCAATGTTATCTGTTGGTCTATAAGTTGCCCCTAGATTATACGTTATGCCTTTATTGTCAGTGCTTTGTTGCGGTGTTGGCTCTGAAGCACTGGCACGATAACGTGCATCTACTCCAAAATGTTCATAGGTTTGTTTTATATTATTCATGGCAACCCCAGCACGGGTTGTAATTACGTCATTTATGTACGCAACATGCTGTATACCAACGCCCCAAGATTGTACTTTTTTGTTATAGTTACTAGTCATTAATGGATCATAATCAGCGAAGCTACCCGCTCCCCACTCAGGGCTACGAATGTCTAGGATATACGGCAAGCTTCCTTGATAGATTAAATCGCCTTGCTTATTTTTAATCATTTTATCAGCGTCGTAGATAGAATGCTGTGTTAAGCGGATATCTCTGTCTTCATAGTTGGCATTGACTAAAAATTCATTGTCGATATCGCCAAGTGCAAAGTCATAACGTAAATCGACAAAGTACTGTAAGGATTTTTCGTCAGCTTCTACTTGTCGATATTCTTGGCGTCGAGCAGCAAACGGGTAAAGTACGTCATCAATCACTAATGGAGCACGCGGATCTGCGTTAATTATATTTCTTCTATTCCAATATACATAATTATACGCGCCTGTTTGACGGGCAAAGCTGGTTGTGAAATTACGATACTGGAGTTGTTGATTTAAAAATAAATCGTCAGTTAAAAAATAGTTATGACTTAATTTAAAACGCAGTTCTTCACCTTCATTATCTTTTGCCATTGGTGAAATTATGCCGTTATGGCCAAACTTATAGGGTGTTAAGCCATCAGAGCCAGCAAGAGAGTCCGCTAGTTGTTGACGTTGAGCGTCAGATAATTGCAGCCCCGCAGATGTTGGGTGGTTTATTAAGTCATCCCCCGTTATTTGATCTGCTGTTTTGCCACCTACGGATTCAGCGTTGTAAATCCTAATAGGGTGCCCGATAGAATCAACAGCAAGTGCGTCTTTAATATAGGCCCCAGAAATTAAAAAGTCTTGTTGATCATTTAATACGTATTTAAGCGAGGCATAGATTTCATCACGGTCATCTTTTAAATCACGATACCCGTCGCTTCGCGCTGTTTTTATATTGATACGGTATGCAAGATCATCCGTTATTGCATTCGTACTATCAAACCCAAGTGAGTAAGTATCCCATTGACCAATTTCGGCAGTGATTGTGTGTTGCTCATCAAACTTTGGTTTTTTCTCAATAAGGTTAATTACACCACCAGCGCTGCCCATACCATATAAACCTGTAGCAGGGCCTTTTAAAATTTCTACCGATTCTACGTTTGAAAGTGAGCGTGTAGGGTTAAATGTATTCCCTAACCCTGCACCGCCATACATGCCATCATAGGTATAATTTGCACCAAGGCCACGAATAACTAAATTATCGCCAATACCATAATTGTTACCTGCTTGTGTTGCGCCACTTATATTACGTGCTAAGTCTTGTAAATTATCAACGCCTTGTGAATTAATAAGGGCTAGATCAACGACAACGATTGGCGCAGGCGTTTCCATTAGTGACATGTCAGATTTTGTGGCTAACCCTGAATTTAAAATTACGCGATTTTGCTTTTCATACACAGTTATGTGCTCAAGATCTGCTTGTTCGGTTGCAAAAGCAGTATAGGATGATAAACAGGCTAACGAGATAAGTGAGAATTTAAACATTGTAATAATAAGTATCATTTTGAAATTTAAGGTAATGATAATGTTTGTTATTTGTATTACAAGGTAAAATTGCCATTCACTTAAAATTAGTTAAATGTGAAACAATCTTATTATTATTCGTTTCTTTGTGGTTTACATAGTAACAATTTATTCAACTAATAGAGGTGTAAGAAAATAAAAGTTCGAAATAAAGCGGGCCAACCATTGTGGTTAACCCATAATAATTAATAAACTGTGCCTGCTTTCATTACAAAGCTAACATTTTCAAGCAATGACACATCATTTAATGGGTTTCCTTTTACGGCAATTATATCTGCTGCAAAGCCCACTTTTAGTTGACCAAGCTGATCCTCAACCTTTAATAATTTTGCGCTATTGATTGTTGCAGACTGTATTGCTTGTAATGGGGTCATGCCAAATTCAACCATACGAGAAAACTGTTTTGCATTATCACCATGGGGGTAAATAGCAGCGTCTGTACCAAACACCATATTAACGCCAGCATCAACTGCGCGCCTAAAACTATCTCTTTGCCTTTTTGATACTTGACGCTCTTTTTCTAAGTTCTCTTGTGCAACACCATTTTGCTCACCATAAGTGAGCGTATATTCGGTGTTATAGATGTCCATTGAAAACCAAGTTCCGTGTTTTTTCGCGAGCTTAATTGCTTCATCGTCAACAAAGCTAACATGCTCAACACTATCTACACCTGCTTTAATTGCTGCCGTAATTCCACTAGTACCGTGCGCATGCGCTGCGACCGTTAAGCCTCGCATATGGGCTTCGTCCACAATTGCTGTCATCTCTTCAAGCGAGTATTGCTGAATACCGACTTTAGTGCCTTTAGAAAATACCCCACCAGTGGCACAAAACTTAATAGCATTTGCACCATATTTTATGTTTTCGCGTACTTTTGCTCGCACAGCCCACGGACCATCGGCAACACCTTCTGCCGTGTACTTCATCTCAGGCGGCAGGCGGTTATTATCACAATGACCACCAGTAACACCTAGCGATGGTCCTGCGGCCCAAATTCTTGGGCCAATAATGTCGCCTGCATTAATACCATCACGAACAGCAATAACACTGTAACCTTGTGCGCCGACATTACGCACGGTTGTAAAACCAGCGTTTAAGGTTTTTTGTGCAAAGTATGCAGCTTTAATTGCTTGGCGAGGGATTGATTGACCAATACGCTCACTACGAGGCACGGTAGGATCGCTGGTTAAATGCACATGCATATCCATTAATCCTGGCATTATTGTTAATTCAGGTAATTGAATATGTTCATCGCCTTGTTGCAACGTAGGTAAGTTTCCCGTGCTGACTTGAGTAATTACGCCATTATCAATTTGAATGAGTGGCGTGCTAATTAGCTTGCCGTTATTAACGTCAAGCATTGCTTTAGCTGTAATGTAGGTTGTTGCTTCAGTGCTAAAAGCAGATAGGCAAAGCAGGCTCAAAGGGACGCTAAGTGATAATTTATTCA
The DNA here is from genome assembly GCF_045064175.1 of Pseudoalteromonas sp. Ld20. Taxonomy (NCBI): domain Bacteria; kingdom Pseudomonadati; phylum Pseudomonadota; class Gammaproteobacteria; order Alteromonadales; family Pseudoalteromonadaceae; genus Pseudoalteromonas; species Pseudoalteromonas sp. Ld20. The sequence continues at coordinate 449,182 of NZ_JBISHB010000026.1, read as the reverse complement.
TTAGTTTCTTCTGATTATGTATGAATTAATTTTTAAATGTAGCAAGGTCGATTTACATTGTATACTAAACACGCTAATTCGTAGTTAATGGATTGATTAACATGCGAATAAATATCAGTTAGAGCATAATGCCTAATAAAACAAAATAGTAATCGTTTTTTACTCACAACGCGGGTTATTTATATTCAAGGATCTTCATGAAAAATTTTAAGTTAACAATGCTGGTAACGTGCGTTATAAGTGCATTATCAGGGTGTTCAAGTAGCAACAACACGGTGCAAATCACACCAAATTCGCCTAGTGTAACAACATCGCTTTCAGCACAGCAGTTAAATACATTAGTTGAGCAATATTTTGTAGAGTCACTTCAATTTAACCCATTAGGTGGTACTTTTATTGGTTATAACGAGTATAACAATCAATTTATAAATCCCATTTCTGAGCAACAACGCAATAAAATGCGCGCCTTTACTGAGGCCTATCAACAACGCTTAGTTGCGATAGACTCAAAACAGTTAACGGGTCAAGCGTTGCTTAGCTATCAAATATTGAAACGCGATTTAGCATTAAGTGTTGAAGGACAAGGCTTTCCAAGTTATTTGATCCCAATTAATCAAATGTCGGGTGCGCATAATACGTTTGCGGGTTTTGGTTCTGCGCAAAGTGCTCAACCGTTTAATAATTATCAGGATTATGAAAATTTTATAAGCCGTGCAGATGGCTTCATAACGTGGTTAGACAGCGTTGAACAAGCGATGCAACAAGGCATACAGCAACGAATAGTGTTACCAAAACCGCTAGCTGAAAAATTATTGCCGCAGTTTAAAGCGCATGTGGTTAGCGACGTAAAAGAGTCATTATTTTATAGCCCCATTAAACAACTACCAGAACAGTTTACAGCGCAACAAAAACAACAACTGACTGAGCAATACAGTGCGCTTATTATGGATCGTTTAGTCCCTGCCTATAAAAGAATGAGTGACTTTTTAGCCAATACCTATATACCTCAAAGCCGCGATTCAGTGGGCTACAGTGACTTACCAAATGGTAAAGCGTGGTATGAATATCAAATCAAGAAAAATACAACATTAAGTTTATCTGCGGATGAAATTCACACGATAGGTCTACAAGAAGTCTCACGTATTCTTAGTGAGATGAAAGCTGTAAAAAATAAAGTTGGCTTTGAAGGAAGTTTAGCTGATTTTTTTACTCATTTACGTGAATCCGATGAGTTTTATTATGATACTCCAGAACAACTTATCGCAGCCTATGAAGCAGTAAAACTTAAAATAGATGCCCGTGTGCCGAGTTTATTTAATATTGCACCAAAGGCAGATTATATCGTTAAAGCTGTTGAAGATTTTCGTGCAGAATCAGCGGCAGGTGCGTCTTATCAATCACCGTCACCGGATGGTTCTCGACCGGGCATATTCTATATAAATACGTTTAATTTAAAAGCGCAGCCTAAGTTTTTACTTGAGACACTGTCTATCCATGAAGCGGCACCAGGGCATCACTTTCAAATTGCACTGCAACAGGAAGTTGAGTCGTTACCGCTATTTCGTAAATTTGGTGGCTACACTGTCTTTGCTGAAGGGTGGGCATTATACGCTGAGAGCCTAGGAAAAGAGCTTGGTTTATTTACCGATCCATACATGTGGTATGGCCGATTAGCTGACGAGCAATTACGCGCGATGCGTTTGGTCCTTGATACGGGTTTTCATGCTAAAGGCTGGACACGTCAACAAGGCATTGATTATATGCTAGAAAATTCATCTATGGCGTTAAGTGATGTGACCGCTGAGGTTGAACGGTATATTGCATGGCCAGGGCAGGCACTTTCATACAAGCTAGGGCAGTTTAAAATCCAAGAACTACGTGATTACAGTAAAAAACAACTAGGTAAACGCTTTGATATTAAAGAGTTCCACACACAAATATTAATAGATGGCGCGTTACCAATGCCAATTTTAGAAGCTAAAATAAAACGTTGGGTTAATTCACAACGCTAACGATATAAGCCGAAATAGCGCAAAGCTAATTGTGGCTTTGCGCGCGGTGCTCAATTACGTTAAAATGCGCGCCATTAGGGGCACTGAGTTATACCATGATTGAAAACCAATTTTGGCTTGAGAAATCACTTGAGCAAATGTCACAAAGTGAATGGGAAGCCATTTGCGATGGCTGTGGAAAATGCTGTTTGAATACGTTTATCGACAGCGAAGACGAAGATGATTTTACGGCGACAGATCAGCTACGCGAAGGTGAAGAGTTGATATTTACCAATATAGTTTGTCAATATTTGGATAACAAAACGTGCGGTTGCAGCGAATATGAGAACCGTCAAACACTTGTTCCTTCGTGTGTAAAATTAACCAAAGAAAATCTTAAAGATATTTTCTTTATGCCACAAAGCTGCAGTTATCGTCGCTTGCATGAAGGTCGCGGCCTTGCCTCATGGCACCCACTTAATAATAGGGGGAGTAAAAAACTTATGCATGAGCTTGGTATCTCTGTACGCGATAAAACAGTAAAAGACTGTGATGTTGAGCTTGATGATTTTGATTTATATGTAGCGCAGTGGCCTACCTTGGATTGTGATTAATGAGTGAAGTGCGTGCAACCATTGGTTTAATAAACCCAAAAAGCCCAACTAACGTTGGCGGTGTTTTACGCGCCGCAGGCTGCTATGGCGCTCAGCAAGTGTTTTTTTCGGGCACTCGCTATTTAAAAGCCAAAAAATTTCATACAGATACTAAAAATGCGCTGGAGCGAATACCACTCACCTCTGTTGAAGATTTAGCTCAAGCCAAGCCTTCAGGTGCTAAAGCTGTTGTTATTGAGTTGATTGAAGGCGCAACGCCTTTACCTGAGTTTATTCACCCTGAAAACGCTTTTTATATTTTTGGCCCTGAAGATGGTTCAATAAGTAAAGAGGTACTTAATTGGTGTGATGAGGTTGTATATATTCCAACAATTGGCTGCATGAATTTAGCGGCGACGTGTAATGTGGTGCTCTATGACAGGCAGGCAAAGCTCGGTGGAGTAGAAAGCTCTGATAAAACAATTATTGAGAGTCGCGATACGAATAATAAAATGAAATGGCAAAAATAATATAAACCTAGGGCGTGTTGACCTTTCGTGATTGATTTTGCAGCAGTCTGTTTGGTATTTAGGCAAGGCAGCGCCTATGCAGTGTGGTTGTTCCCCATAAGTAGGCGATAACGCAGTATAAATGCCAAACATGCGCGGCCCAAAGGGTTCTTCCTAGGAGCGATTAACTCTTTGTTACCTACACGGATGTAGGTAAGGGGCGTGAGCAGGACGCGGAAGCTTTGCTCGATTTTTACTTAGTCCACTCGATTACAAACCTCGCGCCGCGATTAAATCGCTCCTAGGTTGAACAAATTTCAATCCACAAAGGTCAACACGCCCTAATAGAAGATTAAATAAAAGGGGCAATCAATGCCCCTTTTTATTTAATTAAAATTACTCTTTAGTAATTTTGATCTCTGAATTAACAACAATCCCTTCATCTTTTATATCCGTAGCAAAGTAGACAGACATGGTTTGATTTTTTAACTGATCAAGTTGTTCAGGGAGCACTTGTCCTGTCATTTTAAATACGTTGATGACCGGCGTCATTAATGAATTAAGATCAACTGCGGTATTTAAAAATCCATTTTTTTCAAGCGCTTGCTCTGATAATGTATTTGCAATAGTCGCTGACTTTTCACCAGTGAATAAAACAAGATGTTTCCCTTTTTTAGCTAATTTAATATCAAGGCCAGCAGGTAAAGGATAAGGAATTGCAGTATTGATACTAACAGCACCTCCGTTCTCTGGTATTTCAATATCTGCTAATGCAGGTAAAAACCCTTTAGCAGTAAAAAGTAAATTATCAGGATCTGTTGCTGAAAGTGTGATTAGTGCATCGAAAGCTTTTAGTTGTGGCTGCTGATTTGCATCAGCTTCTAAAACAAGATCTTGAACACTTAAGCTCACACCTTGAATACCATTGGCCATAGCGGTCATCATTGATAGTGCAGCTAAATTTGTGTCTTGCGTTTGTTGTTGTAAGTCAACAAGAGGGGCACATTCGAATTCAGCTTTTTTAAATGCACTTGAAAGTATATTAATAAGCGGTGGAATTTTTGAAATATCCGCGCCATAAGCAAAGCTTAGCATTTGGCCGTCAAGTTGTGTTGTATGTTCAGGCACAAAACCACGAACAGATTTTAGTGTCTTAATAATATCAGTCGCTGTGCTTTGTAAAATAGCATCCGCTTTAAAGTGAGCATCAGAGTTTGTTACTTGTATGTACGTGCTACCTGTTACTGATGCCGGCCAATAACTAACAAGGTTGGTAATGTCATTTTGACACTGCGGTGTTCTTGCAATGTCAAAAGCTTGAGGGTTGCCTAATTGTTGCAGCAGTTCATCAAGCATGTCACCTAAACGTGATGGTGTTTTGGCGGTAATAGCATTGGCAATTTCAACATGATCTATATAAGCAACTGAGTGGCCATCGAATGAATACTTAGCAATGTAATTATTAAGCTTATTGGTTTGTGTTAGCGATTTACTTGGTTTATCAATTGCTAACGCAAGGCGTAAATCGTCAGAGGTATTGAGTTTTGTATCAAACGTAATTGTGGCCCACTTGTCTTTAACTGACACAATTAGGTTTATCGTAATATCATCTTCAAATACTAAAGGATACGTAGTGTAGTTAACTCCTTCGATGGTTTTCGTTGTAAAGTTAATCCCTGCTTTATCCGCGGAGCTATTTATTGTATTAAATAATGCAGTTTCATCGTCTAATTGATAGCGCAACACGGGCATTAAGCCAATTGTATAGGCCAAGCCTTTATAGTCGTCTGCGAATCCCCAAGCTGCTTTTAGAGCATCATAAGAGCTCAGAGATGCTTGGTATTGTGTAAGAAGCGATGCTAAAAACTGTGCGTTTTTATTATTGTTCGTTGTTAAATTTTCGATTAACGGTGTTAAATCGTCTGCACCTTTCATTTGCTCTGGGAGTAAGTCAAAGTATTTACTGTATGGAAAAGGCTTTAACTGACCGTAAAATAAAGGGGTGTCAGCAGGGACGTAATCAAGCTGTGCAAGTTCAATGGAGGCTGATGAAGTTTCAGTTTGTGTATAGATTAATACCCCAGCCGCAACAGCAATTGCACAACCCGTAAGTAATTTTGCATTCATTAATAAATTCCTTTTTGCACTACGAAAGTACGTTTTTTGGTGTTTGTTATCAAGACGATAGCATAAAAGTATCTTTGCAGGCTAGGCGAAACTATTTGAGTTTGGTTTCAGGATTACATTTAATCGTATTTTAATTTACGAACAGTGGGTTGGGTATCTTCAATTAGTGTTGAAAAGCGTGTGCGTTGATACACACGCTGTAAGGTTTTAGTTATTGTTGGGGTAGATCGGCTGCGGTTGGTAATGAGGAAAATGCACCATATTTACTGACTGCAAATGCGCCGGCACTGGCAGCAAAGCTCACGGCATTGGTGATATTTGATTGTTCAGCGCAAAGTAGTTTAAATGCTTTTTTATTTACACATTTAATGCCTATTTGCGATAGGAACCCGCCAATGAATGCATCGCCAGCTGCTGTGGTGTCGACAACTTTCGTTTTAGGTGGCATAACCTGGCCGCGATATGTGCTGTGGCAATAGTGAATTGGTGCACCGCCATCAGTTATAAGCAGGCAGGTTACACCTGCTTCAAGTACGGCAGAAATAGTATGTTCGAGATCATGATCTTTGTGGCTATTTTTATTTAAAAATTCAAGTTCTTCTTTTGATAATTTAACAATGTCGCAAAGAGAAATAACATGCCAAATTCGTTCAACAGTATAGCGTAAGCTTGGCCATAAATTTTCCCGTAAGTTCATATCAAAACTACAAATAGCCCCCGCTTTTTTAGCCTGTGTTAAGCCATATATGGTGGTTTGATATATATTATGCTCAGTTAGACTATTACTACACACATGAAATAACGCGTGCTCTGTAAACATCGCAGAATTAAAGTCGTCTACTTTAAATAACAAATCAGCCGCTGGTGGGCGATAAAAGCTAAAGCTACGTTCAGCGTGCTCATCAAGAGATACAAAAGCCAGCGCTGTTTTGGCTTTGTTAGTAAATTTACAATACTGCGTATTTACACCTAAGCTTGTAAATTGTTGCTCTAGAAACTCACCAAACATATCTTGACCTAGCATGCCACAAAAGCTACTTTTTAAACCAAGTTTAGCTGCGGCAACCGCAACATTTGCAGGTGCTCCGCCTGCATATTTAGTAAATGATTCAGGGCTTTTCCCATCAGACAAAAAATCGATTAATGCTTCACCAAAACACACTAAGCTCATGCCTCACCACCTTTTACTAATTTGTACGCACGTAACACTTCATAGCATGCTCCCATTGTATGGTAATCTGTTTTACCGGCTGGGGATTTTTCGTCATTGTATGCTTTATTGTCGTTGGTTAAAATTCGATACCAAGCTCCATGGGTATGATCAACCATGTGCTGCCAACTGTATTGCCAAATTTTATCATACCAGTGCCAGTATTTTTCATTACCAGTTGCCTGCGCGAGCAGTGCGGCAGCTGCAAATGATTCAGCTTGTACCCAAAAGTATTTATCACCATCACAAATACTGCCATCTGGGGCAAAGCCATAGCATATACCACCATAGGTGTTATCCCATGCATGCTCCATTGCGGTATTAAAAAGGTGCTCGGCACGTTCTATAAGCCATGCCTGTGGTTTGTGTCGATTTAAAATTAATAGCAACTTTGACCATTCAGTTTGATGACCGGGTTGAAATCCCCACGGGCGAAACAGGTGTTTAGGATCATCTAAATTGTATTGCCAATCAATTTGCCACTGGCTATTGTAATGCTCCCAAACGAGTCCATTTTCTCTGCTGGCATTTTTTATTGTAAAAGTAAGGGCGAGTGTTTCTGCACGGTTTAAGTATTGTTTGTCTTGCGTTGCTTCGTAACACATTAGCAGCGCTTCGCATAAATGCATGTTAGCATTTTGCCCACGGTACTCATCCACAATAGAAAAGTCACCGTTAATTTCATCTAAATAGGCATTATATTTAGGCTGATAGTATTTGCTTTCGAGCAATTGCCATACACGCTCAATGGTGTGTTTACACTCACTAAAACCTGCTTTTAATGCTACTGCGTTTGCCAATAGTACAAACGCAAGCCCATAGCAATGGTTTGTATCATCAACAATATGCAGATCTTTGTTGTCGTCGCTTTTTATTAACCAAGCATAGCCACCAGAGGATTGTTTATGTGCATTTTCTAGGTGATCTAGACCATGTTGTATTAATGGTAAATAACGCTCGTCGGCGAATTCTAAATAAGCCATTGCATAGTTAAATACAAAACGCGTACTAGAGACTAGATGACGTGTCTGTCTATCATAAATGGTGCCATCGTCTTTATAGAAGTGGTAAAAGCCACCCTGATCTTGTTTATCAACACAATGTGGGTGATAAAAATTTAAGGTTGTTTTGATATGTTCTTGTAAAAAATCACAGCTTTGGAAATTAGCCAACATCTATATCCACTTCAAGTTAATTAAATTAGTTAAATAACTATACCATTAAATAAAAAATATGGAACGATCCAAATAAAAGTTTGTGATCTTCTTGTTGCAGTGTGTAGAATCAGAGATAACTTGTTAATGGAGTGAAAATCACGTGAGTGAAATAAATACAAATCAAAACTTTGCCACCAATGAACCGCAGTCAAATAAAAATTACCTGCTGCCATTGACGGCAATGACAACCCTATTTTTTCTTTGGGGTTTTATTACCGTTCTTAATGACGTATTAATCCCACGATTAAAAGGGGTATTCGATTTAAGTTACACTGAAGCGATGCTGATACAATTTTGTTTCTTTGGCGCTTACTTTATTGTGTCTTTACCTGCGGGTATGTTGGTTAATAAATTTGGCTATAAAAAAGGAGTCTTAACGGGGCTGATAGTTGCCTCTGCGGGTTGTATGTTGTTCTACCCAGCGGTTGTTGTTCATGAATATTGGTTATTTTTAACCGCCTTGTTTGTTCTTGCTGGTGGTATTACTGTTTTACAGGTATCAGCAAACCCTTATGTTGCAGCTTTAGGGCCGGACAAAACAGCATCATCGCGTTTGAACTTAGCCCAAGCGCTTAACTCTCTTGGAACCACAATTGGTCCATGGGTTGGCGGGATTTTGTTTTTTGGCGCAGCAGGCTCATTAACCGTCAACGCAGCGTCAGCTGAATCTGTAAAAGTCCCTTACCTTATGCTTGCAGCGGCATTAATGACAATTGCCGTTGTTTTTGCTTTTTTAAAATTACCAGAAATTAAATCACATAAAGAAGATTTTAACTGCAAAGCAAAAGATCATTCTTTAACACAAGCGCCACATTTGATTATGGGTGTCGTGGCTATTTTTTGTTATGTCGGGGCAGAGGTCGCGATTGGTAGCTTTTTGGTTAACTTTTTTGGCGAAGCACACATAGCTGGGCTTGAAGAGCATGATGCAGCTAAACTCATTGCCTACTATTGGGGCGGTGCGATGGTGGGACGTTTTATTGGTTCTGCTTTATTACAAAAAATAGCGCCATCTAAAGCGTTACTTTTCAATGCGTGTGCAGTAATCGCATTGTTGTTAGTGACGGTATTCACTGAGGGTAATATTGCGTTGTATGCCGTGCTTGCCATTGGTTTATTTAACTCAATTATGTTCCCTACAATATTTTCAGTTGCTATCGAGGGGCTGGGCTCACTAACGAGCAAAGGCTCTGGCTGGTTATGTTTAGCGATTGTTGGTGGTGCGCTTATCCCATTATTACAAGGTGTTATTGCTGATGTTGTAAACATACAAATTAGCTTTTTGGTTCCTGCAATCTGCTATGTATTTATCGCTTGGTATGGCATGAATGTTGTTAGATTAAGTAATGTATGGCAACAAAAAATTAGTTAAAATTGTATAAAATGATTTAAAAAAATGCATTTACACGCTGTGTAAGTGCATTTTTTATTACCTGAAAAAAGTACTTCCTTTCATCAATCGCAATTATTTTACAAATTTACCTATTTTCTATTGAATACGTATTCAATAGCGCGTTATTATAAACTCACTGGAACGATCCAAAAATCAATAATTAATTAAAAAGGAACGACTATGAAAGCGTCTTTCTACACTTCTCTGTTGCTGTGTGGCAGTTTAGTGAGTCTAAATACGTATGCAACACAGCACTCAAATACCCAATGGGTAGACACTTTTATAGGGACAGGTGGAGATGGTCATTTGTTTCCAGGTGCAGTGGTCCCATTTGGAATGGTGCAATTGAGTCCAGATACAGATAATCCGATGCGCGGGGTATCACCGCAGCCTGAAATATACAAACGTTGTGCAGGTTATCATTATGATGATCACACTATTGTTGGTTTTTCGCATACGCATTTTTCAGGCACTGGGCATTCTGATCTGGGGGATTTGTTGATCATGCCCATGACCGGTGAGATTAAAACCACACCCGGTAGCGCTGAAAATCCTGAGGCAGGCTATCGTTCTCGTTTTTCGCACGATAAAGAGTGGTCAGAGCCAGGCTACTATGGCGTTGAATTACAAGACTATAACATTACAGCTCAAGTTACCGCCTCGCAACGCGTTGGTATGCATAAATATACGTTCAATGACGCTGATGCAGGGCATGTTTTAATTGATTTAACCGCTGCAATATATAATTTTGAAAACAAAGTAATTTGGAGTGACATTCGATTAATTGATGATCATACACTGGTTGCTTATCGTGCAACGAATGGCTGGGCAAATAACCGCCAGATGTATTTTGCTATCGAATTTTCAAAACCAATCAGTGAGTATAACTTTATTAATGAAGATGATAAACGTTACCGCTGTGTGGATTGTTTAGGCAAAGAAAAACATTCAACAATTGAAAATAAAGCAGTGAAAATTGCAGCGGGTAAAGCCGTTAAGTTTGTTGCCAGTTTTGATGGTTTAAAAGATGAGCCGCTTTATATAAAAGTGGGTTTATCTGCTGTGAGCAGAAGCAATGCACTTGAAAACTTGAAAACAGAGCTGCCACACTGGGATTTTGATAAAACAAGAGCTGACGCAAAAGCACAATGGGCAACCTATTTAGATAAAGTCGATGTCGAAGGCACAAAAAGCCAAAAGCGTCAGTTTTACACCGCGTTATATCATGCGCTTCAAGCACCCAATATTTATCAGGATGTAAATGGTCAGTATCGTGGCGTTGATGGTGAAATCCATGAAGGTAAAGGGTTTGAGCATTACACCTTATTTAGTTTATGGGATACTTATCGTGCACTTCATCCACTACTTACGATAATCGACCCTGATCGCGTATCATCAATGGTGCAATCAATGCTGGTTCATTATCAGCAAAGTTATGAAAATATGTTGCCAATTTGGTCATTCCACGGCCACGAAACATGGACTATGATTGGCTATCATGCAGTGTCCGTTATTGCAGATGCGTACCTTAAAGGCATTCGTGACTTTGATATTGATTTAGCCGTTGAAGCAACAATTAATACTGCCAATAACCCGGTTTATGATGCTATTCCTCAATACAAAAAATTTGGCTATGTGCCAATGGATATATTGCCTGAGTCAGTATCAATCACATTAGAATACGCTTACGATGATTTTGCAATTGCACAAATGTTTAACGCTATGGGTAAAAAGCAGCTTGCAAAAGAATATTATGCTCGTGCAATGAACTACAAAAATGTATTTGATAAGCAAACAGGTTACATGCGTGGCAAAGATAGTAAAGGTAATTGGAATCCTGATTTTAACCCTGAAGCTGCAAAATACATGGGGCCATTTACAGAAGGTAATTCAAATCAATACAGCTTTTATGTTCCGCATGACGTTGCTGGTTTGATTGACTTAATGGGAGGCGACGATAAGTTTGAAGGCCGTTTAGATGCTCTTTTTGACACTCACCTTTCAGCTGACATGATCAAAGAACATGAAGATATTGCAGGGCTAATAGGCAACTATGCCCATGGTAATGAGCCAAGTCATCATATTGCTTATTTATATAATTACGCAGGTAAACCGTGGCGCACGCAAGAGCGTATTCGCCAAATAATGGATACACTTAGCTCAGATAAGCCTGACGGTTTAGCAGGTAATGATGATGTTGGCCAAATGTCAGCGTGGTATATTTTCTCGGCAATGGGTTTTTACCCAGTGGCACCGGGTGATTTAAGTTACGCGATAGGTGCTCCGCAAGTAGAAAAAGTGACCTTAAAGCTCGCAAAAGGGAAAAGTTTTACAACGTTCGCTAAAGATATCAGCGAAGAAAATTTATATATTCAATCAGTAACACTCAATGGTAAGCCACTTACACGTAACTATTTAATGCATGCAGAAATAATCAATGGTGGAGAACTACGTTACCAAATGGGTGATAAACCAAATAAAACGTGGGGCACAGCTCATTCAGCTCGCCCACCTGCACTTAGTAAATATAAGGGGTGAAAATGGCTTCTTTTACTAAAAAATCATTATCAGCGTCAACATTGATAACTCTACTGTTGAGTGCGAATGTGATGGCTAAAACACCAGTGAGCGAGCAATTAAAACCCGTGTAGTTTAACGCTGATATTCAATGGCAACAGTTTTATTTACCAGTGGTTACGCTTACTAATACAAGTTCTGAGCAATTATCGCAGTGGAGTGATTTGACCACTGAGCTAGTACAACAAGTTAGCTATAATGTTGCCCGCTTACTTTATAAATACCAAGCGAATGCACCTGCGTTACCTACTTTAGCAATTAGTCTTGAAGATATGGATGGCGTTGCGTTCAAAGAAGGTGACTTTAGTGGTGCTAAAATTCACATTAGTGCGCAATACCTGAAAAAGTATCAAGCTGATCATGGTAAACGCGCTATGGCGGATGAATTGATTGGCGTTTTGTATCATGAAATTGCGCATGCCTATCAACTTGATGATGCAAACTATAAAAACATAGGACCACTTATTGAAGGCATTGCAGATGTTGTTCGTATAAAAGCAGGCTACGTTGATATGTCACAACGAAAAATTGGCGGTAATTATAACGATGGTTATAAAACAACTGCTTTTTTTATACATTGGCTTGAAAAGAATAAGCACCGTGATTTACTCATTAAGTTAAATGCACAGTTAGACCCTAATGATGGTAAAACGTGGCAATGGCAGAACTTTGAAAGTAATTTAAATATCAATCTTGTACGCGAGTGGAATAATTACCAAACATTACTTTAAGTTTCAGAATGTTAAAAGGGGCTATAATTAGCCCCTTTTTTGTTACTTTATTTCATATTTCTATTTTAATTCTATACTTATTAAATACCTGGATTGATAACACAGTTAGCTATTTAATCATCCTTTATTATTGTTTTTAACTGTATTGTCGTTACTAAATACAATTATATAAGACAAATAGGTCTATTTTTGTTACAAAGTCATTTGTTAATAAAAATAATAAATTAAAATAGGTTTGCCATGCAAAGCTCTCTCAAATTTACAACTAAAGTCACGATCGCAGCGTCAATTGTGCTGGTGTTAGTTCTTGGTTTATTTACTATAAATAACTTCATTTCAATGCGTACACAAACGCAACAGCAATTATCCCTTGTTTTACAAGAGAGCTCACAATCAGTTTCACAAAATATAGCTAATTGGCTTAATGATAAGTTAGCTATTGTTTTATCGGTTGCTAAAACACATCAAGAGAATGATGCAAAATCACTCACGTTATCGCAATTAAATACTGCTGAAATGGCTGGTGGGTTTAAAAATACATATATTGGCAAACCGGATGGTACATTTGTTTTAAATGATCAAACGATTCAGCTTCCCGCAGATTATGACGCAACAACTCGGCCATGGTATAAATTAGTTGAAAACAAAACAACAACCGCATTTACGACCCCTTATATTGATGTTACTACCAATGAGCTAACTATATCTGCTGTTGCGCCTATTACTATTGCAGGGCGCTTCACTGGGGTAGCCGGTGCTGATATTGATATGAAAACCATTACTAAAATTGTTAACGAAATAGATTTTTTAGGATTCGGTTATGGTTTTTTACTCGATAGCGATGGGCGTATTTTAAGTCACCCTCAGACCCAATATAATGATAAATCAATGGTTGATTTACTAGGTGAGAAACTTACTCTCGATCCTCAATTTGTAGAATTAGATATTAATGGTGTAGAGCATCTTGTGTCATTTACACGAATTAAAGGCATTGAAAATGTTGACTGGTATCTTGGTGTTGTGATTGATAAAAGCATCGCATTTTCTTCTGTTGATTCTTTTCGCAATATGGCCGCGATTTATATGTTGCTTGGGATCACTGCTATTGTATTAATGATGCAGTTTTCTTTGCGTTATTTAATGCGGCCTATGCATCGTTTAAATGACGCAATAAAAGATATAGCACAAGGTGAAGGTGATTTAACTCGCCGTTTAGTTATTGAAAATAATGATGAATTTGGAGAACTTTCAGGTTACTTTAATGCCTTTATTGATAAAATACACACATCCATTGAGCAGGTTAAAACGACAACGATAGAACTTGAACGTTCAGTTGAGAGTTTAGTAGATCAAACGCAGTCAACCCTTAATATGTATGGCGATCAAACCAAACGTACAGATAATGTGGCTACTGCAATTAATCAACTCTCTTCTAGTGCCGTTGAAATATCGAACAGTGCGAGTAATGCCTCAAATCTAGCCAGTGAAGCAAATTCACAATCAGTACAAAGCCAGCAGTCATTAACTGATAACATTAATGCGATTAATGTGTTATCTGAAAATATGGAAAAAGCACAAGCCACAATTAATAGCTTAGCGGAGCATTCAGCAAGCATTGGCCAAGTGCTTGAAGTTATAAAAGGGGTCAGTGAGCAAACGAACTTACTGGCTCTTAACGCTGCAATTGAAGCTGCTCGAGCGGGTGAGGCAGGGCGAGGTTTTGCTGTTGTTGCAGATGAAGTTCGTCAGTTGGCGCATCGCACACAACAATCAACGCAGGAAATTGAAAACACCGTAAGTCAATTACAACAAGGGTCAGCCAGCGCTGTAGCTGTAATGAAAGCAAGCTTAATTGAAAGTGAAAATAGCGTTCAACAAGCACATGGTGCTGGTGAAAAAATGGCGGGAGTTACCAAAACGATTGAATCAATCGATGAGGTTAATCATAGCGTTGCTAATGCTACGACTGAGCAAAATGTCGTCATACAGTCATTAGATAGCGATATTCATACAATCAGTGAATTGTCACAGCAAGGACAGCTTAATTTAAATAATACTTTAGCTGAATGTACACACCTTAAACTACAATTTGATGAGTTAGAGAAAATGGTATTACGTTTTAAAGTCTAATAACTCACTGATTTAAAAATGAAAGATATATAATGCCTGAACAGAATACGAGCCAACCAAGTTGGCTTAAATTGATTAATATAGAAAGTGTCTATAGTGCAGAAAAACAACGCCGTGCTTTTACGTTTTTTACTATGATCTCTATTGCTTTGGTTTTAGTCACTACACTGGTTGTGCTCAATTATCATATTTACGCTAAGCCACTGACTGTCATGTTAGTCGTATCGGACATTACTTTTTTAGTGTGTGCAATTTACTTTATGCGTACTGGGCATTTAAATGCGGTTGCTGCGCTTGTGCTGGGTATTATCTGCATGTTATGTGTCGCGCTTGTTTACACTGGCGGTAAAGAAAATACGGCATTATATTGGTTAATGTTCTACCCAGTGGTTGCATTCTCAACGCTGGGTTTAAGAATTGGCTTAATCGGTGTATCGGTTTTACTATGTGTGTCGTGTTTTTTACTATATGGCCCTGATATAGGACAAGTTAAATACGGTTATGCGGAAAAAGTGCGCTTTAGTGCGTCTTTTATTTTAGTCTTTTTATTTACCTTTATAGGCGAGTATTTTCGGAATAAAAGTCATATGGAAATAGCACATATGACGCTATTACAAAAACAGGATGCACACACAGATCAACTAACGGGCTTAGCCAATCGCCGATTTATTACGAGTCATTTTTTACCGCTTGCTAAATCGCGGCCAGAACAATACTTTCCATTTACAGTTTTACTTATGGATCTTGATAACTTTAAATATATAAATGATAGCTTTGGTCATGATTTTGGTGATCACGTTCTTATTGAATTTAGCACGTTTCTTGAATCCCAGTTACGCTCTTCAGATATAAAAGTACGCTATGGTGGTGAGGAGTTCATGGTTATATTACCTAGAATTGACTCCGATGCCGCTTTTTATGTTGCAGATAAATTTAGAGAGTATATTTCAACGCAAACAATCATGTTTACTCAAACGCAAAAAACCACCATTACTTGCAGTATTGGTGTTGTGCAGGTAAATAAAATATCTGAGTTTAATCAAGCCGTCAAACGCGCAGATGAGTGTTTATATGACGCTAAGCACGCAGGTCGTAATTGTGTTATGTCAGGTGAATTAGCATGAATAATAACGCAACCCTATGTTTATGAGCCTATGTGTAGTTGGTGTTGGAGTTTTAGTAAAACGTGGCAAGAGATCCAAGCTCGCTTAGCCACAGAGCTTGATATTGTCTATAAAGTTGGCGGTCTAGCTCCGGATTCTGATGAGCCCATGGCAATGAGTATGCAAAAGTTTTTGTAGCAGACTTGGCAACGAATTTCAGATCAAACAGGGGCTGAATTTAATTTTGATTTTTGGCGTAATTGTGAGCCTAGACGCAGTACTTACCCGGCATGTCGTGCTGTTATTACTGCTCGGTACTTTAATAAAGAGCACGCCATGCTTGAAGCGATTCAAAAAGGTTACTATTTATTAGCTAAAAACCCCTCTAATGCCGATAACTTGCTCTCATTTGCTCAACAAGTAGGAATAGATACCAATGAGTTCTTACAATTATTTGGCAGTGACCTTCTGAATCAGGAATTTCAGCAAGAGCTTCAATTTGTTCTGCAATTACCGGTTCATGGTTTTCCATCACTGGTGCTTTATTATCAGAATCAATATTATGCAATTGCTATTAACTACACGAATGCGGATGACGTTATTACACGTATTCGTGACGTATTGACTCAATCTTAACGCCTCAATTAATCTGAGCATATATTCTCTGCGGCTGCTTAAAAAAATCCTTCTTACTATTTATCCTTAGAATTAATACCTTTAAACGTTGTAATTATGACGGTTGTCATGAAATAGACTTTTTTGCGCAACACCCTTGTCATTTTTCACCTATAGAATCTCGTGCATTGATATTAAGCAACTAGCAAATCCGCTAATTAACGAGTAAAGGTGTATGCGATGAAAGGCGTTAAACCATTGATCTTAGCAGGTATTGTGGCCATGAGTGCGACAGTCCAAGCAAATGATTTAAATAAGGTTATCGATAAAAGCAGTGAAATTAATAAATCAGCTGCGCAATCACAAACAAAAATAGACAAGATTGCAGATTCAATGCAAGGGCGTTTACAACAGTTTAAAACCCTTAATAAAGAAATAGACGGTTTAACTGTTTATAACGCGCAGTTAAGTAAGCAACTGAGCAATCAAATGTCAGAAATGGAAGCTTTGAGCCTTTCAATGGATCAGGTTTCTATTATAGAGCGTCAAATTACCCCTTTAATGCTACGTATGATCACAGGTTTAGAGCAATTTGTTGCCCTTGACGTGCCGTTTCTTACTGATGAACGCGAAAAACGTTTAGCCTCTTTAAAAACCATGATGGACAGAGCGGATATTAACTCAAGTGAAAAATTCCGTCGTGTATTAGAAGCCTATCAGGTTGAAGTAGATTATGGCCGCACAATTGAAGCGTATACGGCTTTGCTTGATGTTGATGGGCAAGAGCGTGAAGTTGATTTTCTTCGCATCGGTCGTTTAGAGCTTATTTATCTGACTCGTGACGGTAAAAAAGCAGGTTCGTGGGATCAAGATAGTAATGGTTTTGTCGCGCTACCAGATTCAACAATCAGTCAAATTAATAAAGGTTTACGCATAGCACGTAAACAACTAGCCCCAGATATGTTAACACTGCCAGTTCACGCTGCGGATTAAGAGGTTAAAAATGACACTTTTTACAAAAATGACCAAAATCGCTTTATTTGGCGCAACACTTGGCTTTGCTGGCAGCACATTTGCTGCAGATGCTATGGATTTAGATTCATTACTTAAAACCTTAGAGCAAGGTAAAACACAGCAATCGGTCGAGAACAAGCAACGTGAGCAAGAGTTTATCGCACGACAAAATGATCAAGTGCAAATGCTCAAAAATACTCAAGCACAGCGTAACAATATGCTTTCTGAATCAGAGCGTCTTGAAACACTGTTTGAAGGAAATGAAATTAAGCTAGCCAATCAAACGGATACATTATCTAAACGAATGGGTTCGTTGAAAGAGTTATTTGGTGTACTGCAGCAAGTTGCTGGAGACTCAAGCAATAAGTTTGCAACCTCTGTTGTTTCTGCCCAATTACCAGGGCGCGGTCAATTTATGGATGATCTGGCTCAAAAAATGGGATCAACGTCTAAGCTTGCATCAATCGAAGACATTGAACAAGTATGGTACGAGCTGCAACGTGAAATGACAGAGCAAGGTAAAGTGTCTCGCTTTACGACGGATGTCATTGTTGAAGGTGGCAATAAAGCACAGCAAGAAGTTATGCGTGTTGGTGCATTTAACCTTATTTCACAAGGTAAATATTTAGAATATAACGCCAGCACAAATACGCTAAGTGAATTAACTCGCCAGCCAGTAGGACGTTTTACGTCAACTGCAGCAGACTTACAACAAGCGTCATCAGGGACTGTGCAATTTGCACTTGACCCAACAGGTGGCTCTATCCTTGGTTTACTTGTACAAGCGCCAGATACCACTGAGCAAGTACATCAAGGCGGTGCAGTGGGTTATGTGATTCTAGGTGTTGGTTTATTAGCACTATTAATTGCCATTGAACGCTTTATTTCGTTAATGCTGATGGGTGGCAGAATTCGTCGTCAACTTAAAGATGACGTACCACGTGATGACAACCCGCTTGGTCGTGTAATGAAAGTAAAAGACCAATACCCGTCTGTTGCATACGACACCCTTGAGCTGAAACTAAGCGAAGCTATTTTACGTGAAATGCCAAAAATTACACGTAACTTAACACTGATTAAAATTATCTCAGTGGTTGCACCGCTTTTAGGTTTACTAGGTACAGTAACGGGTATGATTAATACCTTCCAAGCAATAACTTTGTTTGGTACGGGGGATCCTAAATTAATGGCAGGTGGTATCTCACAAGCACTCGTCACAACGGTACTTGGTTTGGTTGTGGCTATCCCAACAGTATTTTTATACACCTTATTGAATACACGCTCTAAAAACTTGCTACTTATCTTACAAGAGCAAAGCGCGGGTATTATCGCTGAGCGTAGCGAAAAGGGAGCATAACCCATGGTGCTATTGATTGATTCAATCAATGCTATCCGTGATTTTCTCGACACTGGTGGCCAAGTTCTATTGGTCATCGGAGTGTTAATCTTCGCGATGTGGTTATTGATACTCGAGCGATTTATATACTTTTTTAATGGATTTAGGCACTACAAGCATACTGTTAAAACAAGTTGGACAGGGCGTAATGAGCGTAATAGCTGGAACGCAGAGCAAATACGCCAAGCCACTATTTCACGTGCAGGGATGAGATTAAACGCTAACTTAGCGCTTATTAATGTGATGGTTGCGTTATGTCCGTTGTTAGGTTTACTCGGTACGGTAACTGGCATGATAGAAGTGTTTGATGTTATGGCGATAACAGGCACAGGCAGTGCACGTTCTATGGCATCCGGTGTCTCAAAAGCAACTATCCCAACAATGGCAGGCATGGTGGGGGCGTTATCCGGCGTATTCGCTTCAACGTATTTACAGCGTAAAGCGAAGCGCGAAGTTGCACTACTTGAAGACAGCATGGTTTTAGACCATTAAAACAATAATTTTTAAGCATGCGGCGACAGCCGCATGCATCAGGAGAATAAAATGAGAGCCCCATTAGGAAGTCTTTTTCAAGAAGATGAAGCAGAAGAAATTAACATGACACCTATGTTGGATGTTGTTTTCATCATGCTCATTTTCTTTATTGTTACCGCCTCGTTTGTTAAAGAAGCGGGTATTGATGTAAATCGTCCTGAAGCGGCTACAGCTGTTAAAAAAGAACGGGCAAATATCTTAGTCGCTATTTCAGACGAAGGCGAAATTTGGATCAACAAACGCCAAGTTGATGTGCGGGCAGTGCAAGCGAATATTGAGCGCCTAAAAGCAGAAAACCCACAAGGCAGTGTGGTTATTCAAGCTGATAAAAAATCAACCACTGACACACTTATCAAGGTGATGGATGCAGCGCGTGCAGCAGGCGTGTTTGACGTATCTATTGCGGCACAAGAGGCCTAAGGAAGCATAATGCGTTATTTAGTAGCATTATTTATTGCCGGTGTTGTGACTTTTATGCTGTTTTTAGGCATGCAGGCACTTATCACCGGTGGCGAGGGGGCGATGACTGAGCCTGCCAAAGGCAATGTACTTGATTTTGTGCGTCTTAAAAAAGAAGAGAGTGTACAAAAGAAAGAGCGTAAGCCTCAAAAACCACCCACACCAAAAGAGCCACCGCCGCCAATGGAATCACCACAAATGCAAAATAGTGATCCTAATGCCAGTGCAGCTAATTTTGATTTTGGTGCCAGTGTGGACGCTGATGTGAGTTTAAGCGGTGGCTTAGCGCTTGATTCAAGTGATGGTGAATACCTACCCATTGTAAAAGTGGCACCCGTTTATCCGCGTCGCGCTTTATCGCGTGGTATTGAAGGGTATGTGATTGTTGAATTTACAGTAACCAGGCAAGGCACAGTACGTGATGCAAAAGTAGTAAAAGCTGAGCCAGAGTCATTGTTTGATCAGGCAGCGATGGATGCCGCTCTTAAATTTAAATATAAACCACGCGTAGTAGACGGTGAAGCGGTTGAAGTTGCGGGTGTACAGAATAAAATTTCTTTCCAGATAAACGGCTAGCCCTTAATAATTGGATAGAGAAACGAGGCGATTATGAAACTATTAAAAACAGCATTCTTTTGTTCTTTAGCATTGAGTGCAAGTATTACACTACCAAGCTTAGTGAGTATGTTACCAGGCATTAATGTGGCGACAGCCTACGCAGATGAAATTAAAACAAAGCGTGTACCAGCGCTACGTGAAAAAGTGTATAGCCAATTGGCGCGTGCACAAAAGCTTGCAGATGATGGTGATGCACAAGCGGGTCTTGCTGCACTTGACGACATTAATGAGCGTTCATCAAGTATGAACTCGTATGAAAAGGCCATGATGTACAATTTTTATGGTTTTATTTATTACAACGAGAATGATTTAACCAAAGCGATTGCATCGTTTGAAAAAGTGATTGCTGAGGATGAGATCCCAGAATCTCTTCGTTTAAGTACCAGCTTTAGTTTAGCGCAACTAGCAATGGCAAATAGCGACTACAACAAAACCTTAAACTTTTTAGCGCAGTGGGACACAATCAATACCAAGCCTAAAACAGACGCGTACTATGTGCTTAAATCACAGGCTTATTATCAGTTAAAAGATTATCAAAATGGTATTAATAATATCGAGCATGCAATTGCACTAAGCGATAGTGAAGGGAAAGAGCCAAAAGAAAATTGGCTTGTTTTGCAACGCGCTATGTACTATTCGCTCGGTAATACAGATAAAGTCGTTACAGTATTAGAGCGTATGGTAAAACTGTATAATAAGCCCCAATATTGGGTGCAGCTTGGCGGCATGTATGGTGAAACTGGCAAGGAGAAAGAACAGTTAGCTATTTTTGAAGCTGCCTATCAGCAAGGTTTTTTAACGTCAAAATCAGACCTTCGGCAGTTATCGCAAGTGTATCTATATAATGGCCTCGCTTATAAAGCGGCGAATGTTATGAGTACTGCAATAGATAATGAGATAGTCCAAGCGACAGCAAAAAATTATGCTTTTATCGCAGAAGCCATGATACAAGCAAAAGAAGAAGAAAAATCAATACCTTATTTTAGTAAAGCTGCACAGCAGTCAGATCACGGTAAGTACGAGCAACGTCTAGCAGAGGTGTACGTTAACCTTGAAAAGTATGAAGACGCTGCCGATGCAGCTCGTAAAGCGCTAGAGAAAGGATCACTCGATTTTGAATCTAATGCTTATGTAGCATTAGGTATGGCGCAATACAGTTTACAAAATTTTGATGCATCTATATTGGCGTTTGAACAAGCTGAAAAACATAAAAAATCTCAGCGATTAGCTGAACAATGGATCAAATACGTCAAGCGTGAAAAGCTCCATGCTGAAACCTTACGCACAGCACTGCTTTAATATTGTCGTAATTTAAATGACATAACGTGGGCTATGAGCTGATCATATCTTGAGTTTATAATCGCAACACCAAAACCGCCTTCGGGCGGTTTTTTTTCGTTTTTAACAATTTGTTATATAAGGATAATTGGTTTTTTAGTCAAAAATGCACATTGTCATTTTATGTTTATTAAAGTGTAACCTCGCTGTCATACACCTCCCGTATTGTAGTGCTCGTTCTAAGGCTCAAGTGACCTTAAGGCATGGCTTTCGTGCTTTAAAGTGACTTGAGTTTTACTTAATGCGCTAACAAAATAATTAAATACTTTAACGGAGTGAACAATGAAATTATCTGGTTTATTTAAAGTCAGCCTAGTGGCTGCTGCAATGACTCTTGCTGGCTGTGGTGGTGGTGATATTAATGTTACACCTACAACAGTAGATAACAGTGTAGACAATAGTGTAGATAATTCAGGTGGTGGCAATAACGGTGGTGAGACCTTAAATTGCGCTACATACACATTAGATGGAGCTACATTTACAGGTGAAGCTGAAGGTGTTAACTGTATTTACAGTCAAGCATTTGCAAGTAACGCAAAAGAAATTACCAGCTCTTTTGTAATCTCTGCCTTAGGCAATGGCGGCGCACACGTGTTTGAAGGTGCATTATTTATTGGTGATGATGTAGACACATCAACTGGCGCTACAATTGATGGCAATGGTCCTACATTATCAATTGAAGCAGGTTCAACAATTGCTTTTACTAAGCCTGAGAGCTTTATTCGTGTTGCTCGTGGTGCAAATATCGAAGCAATTGGTGAAGTAGATAAGCCAATCATTTTCACCAGTATCAAAGAAGTTGATGGTGATGATTCAACAACAGCACAAATAGGTGACTGGGGTGGCGTTCAGGTAAATGGCCGTGGTCATTCTATTCGTTGTACAGCCGCTGCTGCTGCACAGGATATGTGTAACCACTCTGCAGAAGGTATTGTATCGTACTATGGCGGTAACGATCCGCAAGATAGCAGCGGTATCCTCAAGCACATTGTTATTAAATATGCAGGTTTTGGTGTTGAAGGTGATGAGCTTAACGGTTTAACTCTTAATGCTGTTGGTTCAGGCACAACGATTGATTATGTGCATGTTCATAATGGTTTTGATGATGGTATTGAACTATTTGGTGGTAGCGTTAACCTCAAGCACATTGTTATCACTGATACAGGTGATGATGGTATTGACTGGGATGAAGGCTGGAAAGGGTATGGACAATTCATTCTTGTACGTTCAAATGAATATGGTAATCATGGCTTTGAAACTGATGGAGCAAAGGTTGACCCATTATCAGCAGATGCACAAGACTTAGTGACGAGCGTTTCTAACCCAACAATTGCTAATGCAACTGTTGTAACCACGGGTGACCAAGGCGCTGAAGGGCGTCGAACTGGTGCTGGTATGGAAATGAAAGAGTGGGGCAAAGCACAATTAGCTAACATGTTATTTGTTAACTCTTCGTCAGTAGATGGTGCAGGCTGTTTTGACTTATATAATGAAAAAGACAAATCAGGTGATGCAGGTGTTCATGCCAATGCAAATAATGGCGATATCGCATTTATGAGCTCAATATTTGCGTGTGGTAAGAACTTTGAAGACGTGAATACGCCTTTAACGGGTGCACTAGCAAGTTTTGATGTAAATACTTGGTTTACGGGTGGTGAAAACAACCAGTTGATTGGTTTTGCTGATTTTACAAATGTACTAGGTGCTGATGGTGTTTCAACAGCGGCAACAATTACTGATTCACAGGGTACTGCTGTTGCTACAACAGCTAAAGACATGAGCGAAGTTAACTCTTTCTTTACTAATGCAGGCTACATTGGTGCACTTAAAGACGGTGAATCAAGCGAGTGGGCTGATTTTGTAGCCGCATCTTTACAACGCGCTAGTAATTAATCTAGACCGGCTCTAATTACAAGGCGCTACGGCGCCTTTTTTAAGGGAATTTTAGGTTTAGAGGATATAAATATGAAACATCAAAAGCAGTTTAAAACCAATCTAATAACTTTATCTCTGCTCTCCCTTTTTTCTTCATTTCATTCTTTCGCTGATCAAGCACAAGAAATAATAGATGAAGAAGCAATAGAAGAAGTTGTTGCAACAGGCACACGTCTTAAAGGCAGTGCCAGTGCGGTAATAGATGAGCGTAAAAATCAGGCTTTCGTCGCTGATATAATGGGTTCTGAGCAAATATCGCGAACAGGTGACAGTGACGCCGCTTCGGCACTTCGTCGTGTTACAGGCTTATCATTAGTTAATGATAAGTTTATTTATGTACGTGGATTAGGTGAGCGCTACTCAAGTGTACGTTTAAATGGCGCAATAGTGCCGAGCCCAGATCTAACGCGAAATGTAATTCCACTTGATATCTTTCCATCAAGTATTATTGAATCCTTGGCTGTTCAAAAGGCTTATTCACCTAATATGCCCGCAGCTTTTGGCGGTGGTGATGTAAATATCAGAACGAAGAGCATACCAAGTGACACTTTGTTTAAAGTTGAAATTGGCGCTAGTTACAAAGATACAAACGACGAAGGCTATACGTATAATGGCGGCAGTGATGATTGGCTAGGTCAAGATGATGGCACGCGAGCATTACCTAGTACAATTAGAACAGCGCTAAATACCTATATTAATGGCCTGTCTGATATCTCATATAGAAACATAAGAGATGTAGAGTCAAAACGTCAAGGCACTGATATTGGTCAAGCCGCTGCGATAGATTTAAATAAAAGTTTAGCAAAAGCATTACCAAGAGATTTTGGCTTGGAAAAAGAAAGCTTAAACCCTGATGCCGGTATAAAAGCTGTTTATGGCGACCGTTTTGATAATTTATTTGGCTTAGGCGGATCTTTTGGTTTTCTAGCATCCGTTGCCTATGAAAATGAATGGTCTAATGCTGAGAAGTTTAGCGCTGTACTGTCTTCTGTTGACGCATCTGAATCCGCATGTTCAAAAGATGACTTTACGTGTTATTCGGCAACAGAAAAAGAAGTATCGACAAAGCATAATATAAAGTTAAATAGCTCAGTTAATTTAGGGTATAAAATTAAGGGACATGATTTAACCGCTACTTATATGATGTTGCGAGACACTGAAGATGAAGCCTCTGTTGCGTTATATCAAGAACCGTCAAAATCACTAAGTATTGATGCTGGGCAATTACAACGTAGCCACTTAACATCTTTCGAAGAGCGCGAACTTGAGATACTCCAACTTCGCGGTATGCACAACCTAGATTGGGGCTTGCTTGAAGGTGTTGGCGTTGATTGGCAATATACTGATTCAACAGCGACAACGAGTATTCCTGGAGAGCTTACAGTAACGGTTCGTGATGAGTACTTAGATGGTAAATACCAACGCACTTTTTACAATGGTAGCTTAGGCGGTAACCCTTATCTGTATCGATTTGTTGAGTTAGAAGATGATGTCGAAAACTGGGGCGTTAACGTTAACAAAGTTTTCTACTTTGATAACGCAGAAGTTGAGATTGCAGGTGGTGGTTATTTTGTTGAAAAAACACGTGATTACCGTACAGACTTTTTCAATTATCGTTTTAGCCAAACTCAGTCACTCGATTTAGCACAAAGTGAAGACGAAGCACTTTCAATAGGCAGTTATTTTGCTAATGATTCAGTTATTGACTCAACTGGTGTCGAGTTATTGTTCCAAGAACCAACCGCCGATGATTACTTAGCAGCACAAATGATCGATGCTTATTATGGCTCTTTTGACATAACATTTGCTCAAGATTGGCGTGTAAGTGGTGGTGTACGTTACGAAGACTTCCGCCAAGTTGCGCTCGCTTTTTCTCGTTCAGCATTTGATCCTGCTTTACTTGCTGACAAGTTAAGTGCACAAGCAATAGAGCAAGCAAGTGTGATGGAAGATGAGTTTTTTACATCGTTATCTATGACATATAGCCAAGATTCGTATCAAATTCGTTTTGGTTATGGCAGCACTGTTGTTCGTCCTGATTTACGAGAGTTAAGCCCAGTTCAATTTCAAGACCCGCTTACGGGTTATCGAACACTGGGTAACCCTTACTTAGAATCTAGTTATTTAGATAACTTTGATGCGCGCATCGAATTTTATATGGATAATGGCGATAACTACTCAGTTGGCGCATTCTATAAAGATATTGATAAGCCAATTGAAGCGCTATTAACAGAAAGCGACGGCCGTTTTACTTTGCAGTTTGATAATGCAGACACCGCCTATGTTTACGGTATTGAAGCTGAATGGTTAACAGAGTTACATAGTGATTTACTCGGCGGTGCTTTCTTTACTTCAGGTAATTTAACTCTCAGTGATTCAGAAGTTGAAATTGCACAGGAGCAGCGCGGCGATCTGACAAACCTAAAACGACGTATGACTGGCCACTCAAAATATGTTGCTAATTTGCAATTGAATTACGATTCGCATGATGGCATGCATCAAGCATCTGTTATCTACAATGTATTTGGTGATCGCATTTTAGCTGCGGGAGTAAATAACTTTGATGATGCTTACGAGCAACCTTTAAACTCGTTAGACATGGTTTATAGTTATTATCCAACGTTTAATACCACACTGACATTTAAAGCGAAAAATATGTTGGGACAAAGTTTTGAAGTAGAGCAAAATGATGTACTAATTCGTTCTCAAGAAACGCCTAGAGAGTTAAGTGTGAGCTTTAGTTACGAGTTTTAACACTCTCTAATAAACGGCAGTAACAATAAGCTATTATTACCGAGCCCTGCCAAGTGTAGGGCTTTTTATTACTTGTTACTTATGAAATGAATAGTTATACGCGTTATTTTAATAGTGGAAGTTAATTCATGCTGGTGGGCTTAAGTTGATATCAATGTTCTGCTGGCTTGGGGTTACGATGGAGTAAGAACCCAGTCTTTACCGGGTTCTTTATTGCTTTTAGTTACCGCACTTAATGCTAGCGTATAACGGATAACACTGATTTTTGCTACCTGTGCTTTTTAATACCCACTGACTATCATACCAATCATAGTTTGCATAGGCCGATTCATCTTCGCCACACTTTATTGTACTGCCTGTTACCTCTTGCTTATGGCCTCGCTCTTTACAAAACTGATTGCCAGTAAGAGAGCCTACAAACATATTTCTATAACTATTATTAACTCTCACTGTTGGGTTGTTATAAATAACGGTTGATGAGCGGCGAGTTGCCCCTAGTTTTTGTTCAATGCTCGTAGTTGAGCTTGCAAAGGAAGTAAGTGATTCTTCGATGTTGTCATTTGTTTGTGCAAATGCGCTCAAAGAGAACAAGCTGGCAATTATACTACCTAGATAGAGTGTTTTCATGTGATAGGTCCTTTTTTAATAAATTGATACACAATACATCTAATTCCAAAGTGCTCAATAATCATAATTTTTATGTATTTCATTTGTATGAAGCTAGGGCGTGTTTAGATTAAGTTACACAATGGTGTAACAACGACATTGAATATGAAAAAATTTTATGTTCTATGAGTAACGCTGGTTTTGCTTTGATCACAGTGCTAGATTATCGGTTCTAAAAATTAAATCTCACGCAATGAATTTTAATTTTTAATGAATTAGGTATCTCTTATGACTCAAACACTGGAACAAACAATGAAAAAAGTAGGCTTGGTTGGTTGGCGCGGCATGGTTGGCTCTGTTTTATTAGAGCGTATGCAACAAGAAAATGATTTTGCACTGATCGACACCACTTTTTTTACCACCTCGCAAACAGGCCAATTAGGTCCTGATCTCGCTGGCAATGCAAAACCACTACTTGATGCAACGGATGTAGATGCCCTTGCCCAAATGGATATTATTATTACCTGCCAGGGGGGAGATTATACCAAAGCGGTATATCCTCAATTACGTGCTACCGGTTGGGATGGTTATTGGATTGACGCGGCGTCCGCACTTCGCATGGCCGATGACAGTATTATTGTTCTTGATCCAGTAAACAAAGATGTCATAGAGCAAGGGTTAGAACAGGGGGTTAAAACCTTTGTTGGTGGCAACTGCACCGTATCGTTGATGCTATTAGCGCTAGGCGGCTTGTTTGAACAAGACTTGATTGAATGGGTAAGCCCAATGACTTATCAAGCAGCATCCGGTGCGGGTGCTCGTAATATGAAAGAGCTAATAGCACAAATGGGCTCTATTCATGCGTCTGTTGCTGATAAGTTAGCTGATCCACAAGCCGCTATTTTAGAAATAGATAAACTAGTGACAGAGCAAATTGCTGCAAGCGATTTACCGCAAGAGCAATTTGGAGTCCCCCTTGCTGGCAGCTTAATTCCATGGATTGATGTGCCTATGCCAAGTGGTCAATCCAAAGAAGAGTGGAAAGCGCAGGTTGAAGCGAACAAAATTTTAGGTTCATCTAAGCAACCAGTTCCCGTTGATGGTTTATGTGTGAGGATCGGTGCGATGCGTTGCCATTCTCAAGCGATGACTATTAAGCTGCGTGAAGATATCAGTGTAGAGAAAATTGAACAGATTTTAGCATCACATAATGAATGGGTTAAAGTGATCCCAAATGAACGCGATATTACAGCAACTGATTTAACACCGGTTAAAGTGACAGGCACGCTTAGCATTCCAATTGGGCGTATTCGCAAACTAACGATGGGCCCTGAATATATAAGCGCGTTTACAGTGGGCGACCAGTTATTATGGGGTGCTGCAGAGCCGCTTCGCCGTATGCTACGTATTATAGTTGAAGGTAATAACGCGTAGACATTAAATATCTATTAATATTAAAAGGGCGGATATTTCCGCCCTTTTTTATTGCCAATTTAGTTTATTTAAAAACGGTAGTTAACACCTAAGTTTACGGTAGTCCCGATCCCTTTGACGTTAAACGCTCTAAACGTTAAAGCTTGTGAACGGGCAGGGAAGTAATCTTTATTAAGTAAGTTTTCAACACCTGCAAACACCGACCATTGATCAAAATCGTAACTGCCGCTTAAGTTAACAATGCCATAGCCATTTACAGGCCCCTCATCGCCGGTGTAAACGCCTTTATCATTTTTTTCAAAACGATCTCGGTCGCTAACATGAATATAATGAACTGACATTTTTGCCTGCGTAGTTGGCTGCCAATTTAATGCAAGTGTGCCTTTAGGCGCAGATACTTCACGTGCTCCTAAATAATTGCCTGTATTGCTGTGCTTGCCTTCAACGTAACCATACGTTGCAGCTAAATCCCATTGGTCATTGAACGTGTAGTTAAGTACCCCTTCATAGCCCCAAATTTTTTGTGGTGCGCGTTGTGTTATATAAATCCCAGTTTTTGGATCCTGTACGCTGCGTGACCCTAAATCTGAAAAACTTTTATAAGCGGATAACTCAAATCTAAATTGTTCGAACTCGCTGACAAAACCGACTTCATAGTTATCTATTATCGCCGCTTCAGTTTGGATAAGTGCAATGTCTTGTACTGTTGCTGAGCGTAATAAAGCACCTAAATCAGGAATGTTAGCACCTTGCGAATAGCTTACGTAAGGTGTAAACGCTTGGTTTGCATTATAACGAAAACCAACATTAAACGTTGTTGCGGTAAATTCAATGGTTCCGCCTTTTACAGCTTTGGGAACAGAGCATTGATCAGCGCTTCTACATAGCTTTAATGTATTGTAATCATTTACTTCAATATCCATATTTTCATAGCGAAGTCCAGCTTTGACAATAAAGTCATCTTGAATAACCCACTTGCTTTGTAAGAAACCAGCAACATTAACCATGTCCATTTCTGGTACCCAAAGTCGACCATCAACCATTGGTTGAGAAGTAGTATCATTGAGGATATCAACGCCGTAAATAAAGGTCGCTTCAACATTATCCCAATCAGCTAACGTATTAAATACTGAGCGTAATCCCTGTTTTTCTGACTTAATTAACGACTGTCCACCTGCTAGGTTTAAATCAGGGTTTGCTAAAACCGTTGAGTAAAAAAATACATTTTCGATGGATTGTTTATACACATCTAAATTGAATGCGGTATTACTAAAAATCTCTGCATCAGTGTATTTTATCTGTAAATTATGATTACCACGTGGCCCTTGTGGCGCTGCATTAAATGGTGTGCTTACAGCGTCTTTTATTGCGTAGGTTTTTTCACCTTTATTGATATCACCAATAACATCAACCCATGCAGAATCTTGTTGCGATTCAAAATAGTTGTAGGTCATTTGCAGTGATTTATCGGCATCAAAGTCATAACTTAGTTTAGTGAAGAAATTACGCGACTTTGCTTCAGATAATCCATATTGTGTACCGAGTGCATCACCTTCAGCGTCTCTTAATACGCCATTATTTTCAATACCTAAGCTGACAATATAGCTAAAGTCATCAATTTCACCTGATGCGGTTGTCGTTACTTTTAAACCAGCAGAGTCATCAAGTTTTACCGCACTAAATTGTGTCGATGCGGTTGTGTTTAAACTAAACTTACTGTTTGTTGCGGGCTTTTTAGTGATGTAGTTAATGATACCTCCCGCAGCACCATTACCATAAATAGAGGTCGCACCTTGAATAACTTCAATTCGTTCAATGACATGAGGATCTAATGAACGCATTCCTAAAGACCCATTTCTAAGTGGTGTTGATTGCGGGACACCGTCAATCATAACAAGTGCTGCACGGCCACGTAATGTTTGTGCAAAGTTACTTGATGTTCCACTGCTTGAGGCAATGCCGGGTACATACATTGCTAATATACTTTGCAGATCAGTGGTTACTTTAAGTTGTGCTGCAAGTTCTTTTTGGCCAATAATTGTTACCGATGATGGAATTTCATCAATACTTTCAGCGATACGGCTACCGGTAACTAAAATACGTTCTAAGTCTTGTGGTTCATCGTTGGCGGTTACTTGAGCTGAAATTATAAGTGCTAGGATGCTAAGGTTGGTTTTGATCATATTCTTAAAAATGCGCAATATAAAAATGGAACGCAATAATAAACTAATTGGAAATGATTCGCAATTGAGTTCCTGTTTAGGGTTGTGCACGCTTCTAAAATGATTTTATGGTTTTAAAGTGTAATGACACTGCATTTAAGAAGTGTCATTACACGAAGAGTTACATTTTCCTTTCACTAAGCAATGTCTTTAACTCACTTAATTGTGTTTTTAATTCGTTTATTTGCCCTTGTGTTGCTGGCATATCATTAATGTTTGTTTGCTCTTCACGCGCATTGCGGTGCTCCTCAGACATTACCTCTAAAATAGCGCCTACCATCATGTTCAAAAACACAAAAGCGGTCAAAAATATAAATGTAAGGTAATAGATCCAGCTTAGCTTATACACGGCCATGGTTTCATACATGACGTCGGTCCAATCTTCAAATGTTGCCACTCTGAACAGAGTAAGCATCGAAATAGACACATCCCCCCATAAAACAGGGTTTATTTCAGAAAATAACATACTTCCTGTTGCTGCATAGATATAAAAAATAACAAACATTAGAAGGGCGATATAGCCCATTTGTGGGATAGCTTTAAGCAGAGAATTAACTAATAAACGCAGTTCAGGAACCATTGATACCAGGCGTAGAACGCGAAAAATACGTAGCAACCGTGCTATAAATACACTTGAGCCTGCAGCAGGGTATAAACTGCCTACGACTACTATTAAATCAAAGATGTTCCACCCTTTGGAAAAAAAGTCTTTGATGCCTTTACTCGCGATATAACGAATGATCAACTCAATCAAGAAAAAGACGGTGATGCCAATATCCATCCAATGTAAAAAAAACTCAACCGTTGGATGTAGTGAGTAAGTATGTGCGCCTACTGTTAATGCAGAAATTATAATAACTACAATAACAAATGATTGAAATATTTTACTTTTATCGATACGCTGGAACAGCTCGTGTAACTGCGACAACATCATAATTAGCCCTTAACGGTTATAAATAAAAACGAGTGCAATATACAGCAAAATAGTCATGGATGAATTACTTTTCCGGTTTTAAATGTAAGGAATTTTTAATGCTTTTCAATATGCTAAAGCTCGCTATAAGTGCGATGCTAGTGGTTTTTTTAACCGCATGTAGCTCAAATTCACGTTACCATGAAATTCAATCTGCACGGTTAGGTGAATGTAATTATATGGCTGATAAAGAGTACCATGAGTGTATAAAGCGCCAAGAAGATGGCTACGATGAGTTTAAAAAGCAACGAGCAGAGCAGCAAGCGACTAAAAATGACTAAAACACAAAAGCAATTCGATAAAGTACTGCGTGTCAATTTAACGCGAGCTTGTGAAGAAATTAAAGATGAACTAAGTGAATTTAGTTGGCTAACTCATGAGATAGATTTAAGTAAACCAACTACATCACTTAAATTAAGCTGTTACTTTAAAGATCAATTAGCGCTTGAGCAAGCAACGAAAAATCAAGATACTCAATTAGTTAAAAATATAATAAGTAAAAAACTTGCAAGCATTGATTTAACTGTCAAAAAATTTATATTTAGCGCTGACAATATTTAGGATTATGATGTTTTCTAATTTAACGAATAAACAAAAGCAGCGTGGGCTGCTCATATTAGCAGGTTTATTTTTTATATTTGGGCTTTATCAGCTTCAACAACCCGTAGGTGCAAATCATGTGCTAAGCAATGGCTTTGTAGTGGCCATAGCGTTCTGGGCGTTTTCACGACGTTATAGTCAGCAGTTTTTAGAAAAAAATATGGTTACAGCGGCTATTACACGTGAAGGCAATGAGTTAATCATTAAACAAAGTATGGTAAATAAACTATCTCGGCTTGATATCCCCCGTATTAGCAAAATAACAATTGCTGACAATTACTTAAGTTGTATATTGGATGGCAATGGTCAAGGTTTTGATTTTCAATTAGTGGGTAAAGCGTGCGAGCTCAAAACACATATGTGCTCAATTTTAGCAGCTAATGAGCAGCAAACTATTCAAATCACTCTTGTTTAATTTGGTATTGCGATCACATAAGGCTATAATTCTACAAAATAGTAATAGAGATCAATAATGACTGTTCCTACTCGTTCACAAATTACCCCTGGCAGCGAAGTTAATATCGTTTTAAAAGAAGATCAGCGTAGCGGCACATTGACCCAAGGTGTTGTTGAGCGCCTACTCACTAAATCACCTAACCATCCTCATGGTATTAAAGTTCGTTTAGAGGATGGACAAGTAGGGCGAGTGAAAGAGATATTGTCATGAGTGTACTTACCCCCGCTGAATTTTGGCAGTTAGTCACAGTAGAAGATAAAACCGCTGAGCCAGAGTCAGTGAGCGAGCGTTTAAAAAACTTACTTACAGATTTAGACGACGATCAGTTAATTGAATTCGATAAGCAATTTAGTCTCTGTATGCGACAAAGTTTTACGTGGGAGTTATTTGGCGCAGCGTTTGTAATGGCAGGCTGTAACGATGAGTATGGTTTTTCAGAGTTTCGCTGTTGGTTAATATCTCGTGGCGAAGCTGCTTTTAACGCCGCCCTCGATAATGCAGATTCATTGGCCGATTGCACGCCTGTATACCATTTAAATGAGCAACCCTATCCCTATTTAGATGAGTATGATCTTATTGCAGGATTACTGTACGAAGAGCGCAATGAAGATGAATTACCTTTTGCTCCATCAGGGCAAGAACAGCCTAAAGGTAAACGCTTTAAAGACAAAGCTAAGTTTTTAAAACTCGCGTATCCGCAATTATTTGCTAAATATTGGCAATAATTTTAACTATAAAAAGTAAACAACGATTCATTATAGGTTTGTTTAATTTTAATAGACATTGCATGCTATGCTGTAAATACAAACCACTCTAAGTCAGGTATTTAATGGGCTATCGTAAAATATTACTGTGTTTCGTGTTTGTTTTTTTTAGCACTACAATCAGTGCTAAAACTGAACTACCAAGCAATAAAAGTCAGTTTATTAGTTTGTTAAACACTAAAGTAGGTACGTATAAGTTAGTTTCAGGCAGCGCGAGTGTGTGCACTGATGGGCAATTATCATGGTTTGATAAAAGCGCGCCAAGCCTAGGGTTTAAACTAGGTGAAGGGATTGTTTTTACCGCTTTGCATCATGGAACGCAAACGAATAAAACGGCAAACTTTTGTTTAGTGACGACTAAATACAAATACACAACGCAAAGAGTTACGCTATCGCTGCGCCATACTCGTTGTGAAAATCAGGCTGATAATTTAGATACGAGCCAAATGCTGCATTTCATCTCGCCTACGCGTATTCAATACAGTGTTGAAAATACCAATGTACGCTGTGAGTTTGAGCGCCAGCCATAATACCAATTTTATTAAAAACGTGATCATTCTAGCAAATTAAGTAACTCACTAACTACGTTAAAAATTACTTATATAGAACAACTACATATCATAATTTTGCCTTGTTCTAACCTTTTATAAGTTACAGCTTATTTTTGGCAAATGTAGCCAGCGAGTAGTGTATTGTGGAGATAAAAATTCACGTTTCATATGCCACGCTTGGCTTTGTTGCTGACTTGCCAAAGCAAGCGTATTGCTGCCATAACGCGCATTTACAGAATCCAAACATTTCATTAGTTTAATGTTATTTTTATTCGGCGTAAAAAGATCTGATTGCTGAAATTGCTGTGAACTAAGCTCTAATGCTCCCACGCCACACTTATAAAAGCGAACATTTTGTTGGTATAATTGTGCAAAAACCTCGCTAATTGCATTGGCAAATACACAGCTATCAGCGCTAGATGTGGGCAGCTCATACACTAATGATTTTTTATAAGCGTTTAGTTCATGTGGGGAGCTTGCCACAAATAATAATAAGCGTTTAGTTAAAGAGCGTTGCAGACGCAATTTTCGAGCAACAATAGTACAATGGTTTATCAAGGCTGTTTTTAATACCGTTGGATCTGTTAAACGTTCACCAAAGCTACGAGTCGAAAAAATCTCACGTTTATCTTGGCGTACTTCATCCCACTCTAAACAGGTTCGGCCGTTTAGTTCATCCACAGTACGAGCCAGTACTACATTAAATAAGCGTTTCATTTGCAGTGGATCTTGTTTTGCCAAATCAAGTGCACTGTTAATATGAAGTTGCTTTAACTTTTTGGCTAAACGTTTGCCCACTCCCCATATATCAGCGACATCCATCGCAGCTAAAATACGCAGTCGCGCTTGTTCGCTATCAATGACAGCAACCCCGTTAAAACCCTTAAGCTTTTTAGCTGCATGATTTGCTGCTTTGGCCAAAGTGGGCGTTGAGCCAAAGCCGACTCCCACAGGTAATTTAGTTTCACGCCATACTGTACGGCGGATCAAGTGTCCGTACTGATGCCAATCATTAATTAAAGGAGTAAAACCGGTAAAATGTAAAAATGACTCATCAATTGAATATATATATTGTTTATCACAAAAACGACTGATCACATTCATCATTCTATCGCTTAAATCTGCGTATAACTCATAGTTAGATGAACGAACGATTACTTTATGCTTAGCCAATAAATGCTTAACTTTAAAATAAGGTTGGAATTTAGGAATATTTAAACGCCGTGCTATAGGGCAAATAGCGCACACGCAGCCATCATTATTAGTAAGTACTACCACCGGTTTTGAACGAATTGCGGGATCAAATACTTTTTCTGCACTGGCATAAAATGCTACAGCATCCACTAAGGCGTACATTGGTGTAGCTTAGGACTTGGACGATGTAATCGAATAGAGCGAGTGACAACACCTTCTAATTGAAATTCATCGGCATCACTTAGTTGCACAGGTGAATATAAAGCTGAGGCTGAGAGTAAGCGGGCATTAGTTTTGTCTAATAGCTTACATACAAATAAGCCATTTAAATTAGCCACAATAACGTCCCCATTTTTGGCTTCTTCAGCGCGATCCACAAGCAATAAGTCACCATCAAAAATGCCAACGCCTTGCATTGACTCCCCAGAAGCCACACCGATAAATGTCGCATCGGGATGTTTAATTAATAATTGATCCAAAGATAAACCAAGTTCTTTATATTGGGCGGCTGGCGATTCAAACCCGCATACGCCCGCTTCGATATATATAGGAATGACATGCATAGATAAAAACACATTATACTGTATGTTTATACAGTGTAATGTAAAGTTAGCTAAAAAGCCAAGCAGGGGGTGACAGTAAATTAATTACTAAAACTTAAATACATGATTTTTATGTTTATTATTTTTTCTTTCTAAAGTCTAGCTGTGTCTTTTCATCAATATAGAGAAACCATTATTTATAGTGAAATATTCAGCCAGACATAAGTACTTACTTAAATGCTGCTGAGTTCAAACGCTAAGTGATGGCTACTTTGTTTATTGTAAGTAATTTCTTCCAGTAAAAATAAAAAATTCCCTTTAACGTTAATAGCTTCTTGATTATTTAACAAATCACGATAAAGTGCATGTTAAATAAAAATACGTATTTAGTGATTTATTATTCATAAAGGTGCTAGGTTTAATACTTGAATTCAAGAAGGGATAAACATGTTTAACACAGTTGTAGGCAGCATTAATAATCTTTTATGGGGTGAAGGGCAAGTCCTTATTTATATCCTGCTGTTTACCGGTATTTGGTTTTCAGTGCGACTAAAAGCTGTGCAAATTCTAAAATTTAAACATATGTTTAGCCTGCTTAAAGGCAGCAGTAAATGTAATAAAGACGATATAAGCTCTTTTCAAGCGCTTTGCACAGGCTTAAGTGCCCGTGTTGGCACGGGGAATTTAGCCGGTGTAGCGGTTGCTATATCACTGGGTGGCAGTGGCGCAATATTTTGGATGTGGGTCATTGCTATATTAGGCATGGCCACAGGCTTTGCTGAAAGCGTGCTTGGTCAAGTATATAAAGTACGCGATAGCCAAGGTGAATTTAGAGGCGGCCCTGCTTATTATATTAAACAAGGTTTAAATAGCCGCAGTCTCGCTATTGCATTCGCATTGTGCTTATTTTTAGGTTACGGCTTTACCTTTAGCGCTATGCAAACCAATACCATAACCGATGCACTTAATTTCGCATTTGAAATTCCAACATTCTACTCTGGTATTGTTATAACCATCCTCGCAGGCTCTATTATATTAGGTGGTTTCAAAGCCATTGCACGCTTTGCTGAACGAGTAGTGCCCGTGATGGGGATTATATTTGTGCTGGCTGCGGTCATTATTACACTACTCAACTTTAGCCAAGTACCTGCTATGTTAAAGGATATATTCCTATCTGCGTTTGGCCTGCAAGAAGCCGGTGCGGGGGCAATGGGAGCTGCAATAAAAAATGGTATACAACGGGGTTTATATTCAAACGAAGCAGGCGCGGGCAGTGTGCCGCATGCATCAGCTAGCGCCTCACCAACACCTAACCACCCTGTAACTCAAGGATATATTCAAATGCTGGGTGTATTCTTCGATACTATTGTACTGTGTAGCTGCACCGCGGTGATCATCTTACTTGCTAATGTGGATATTAGCGGCGAGATGGAAGGTATTCGTTTAACGCAAGCAGCTATGACCGCACATTTAGCACAGGGTGGCGTATATTTTGTGGCTGCAGCCATTACTTTATTTGCGTTTACTTCTGTAGTGGCCAACTACGCCTATGCAGAAAGCAACCTGCACTTATTTAAGCTTGATAACAAAATAGGGCGCGGCATTTATACACTATTATATTTATCAATGATGATGTGGGGCGCGTCTGCAACATTAAAAGAGGTGTGGGATTTAGCCGATATTGCGCTGGGTTTGATGACCGTGGTTAACGTTATTGCCATTATATTACTCACCCCGACTATTTTAAATGTAACAGATGATTATAATAAGCAAAGAGCCCAAGGTATTGAACCTAAATTTAATGCAAAAAATGTCATTATTCAAGGTAAGACCGAAAAGGGTATTTGGCATTAAATAGCTCGCTTACACTGAATATTTAATTGAATAAATATTCAGTGTGATCGCGCTAAAATAATTAAGTATTACCATGATAGAGATATATGCAGGTAAAACTGCTGCAAAAATAATTGCCGAACAAGGCTTTAAAGCACCGCTTTTTAATACCTTTTTAGGTGCATCCGGTGGGCCTAAATGGTTTACTTTATTTGGTTTAGATAAGTATATTTTTGGTGAGTTTTTTAAAAATAGAACGACGCAATTAAACTTAGTTGGCTCATCAGCCGGCGCATTTCGTGCCGCGTGTTTTGCACAAAAGGATCCTGTTGCAGCGATTGAGCGTTTAGCTAAATCGTATTCCCAAACACGTTACTCAACCGCTAAACCAACACCAGCAGAAATAACCGAAAAAGCAAAACAGTTATTAGACGATGTTTTTGCCCAAACAGGTGTTGCCGAAATCATTAATAATCCTATTTTTAAAGCACACTTTATTGTCGCTAAATCAAATGGCTTTGTAGGCAGCGATCATAAAGCATTACAGTTATTAGGCTTAACAAAAAGCTATTTGTATAATCGAGTTGATCGCCGATTTTTAAAAAATCAATACGAGCGTTTTATTTATCAAGCACCTAATAGTGATTTTTCAATTGAAGACAGTTATAAAATTAAAACTACACAATTAGATTTAACGAGCGAAAATTTAAAAGATGCTTTGTTAGCATCTGGTTCAATCCCATTAGTTATGCAAGGTATAAAAAATATTGCCGGCTCACCACCTGGTATGTACCGCGACGGCGGCATTGTTGACTATCATTTTGATTTAAAAATTAACAACCCAGGGTTAATTTTATACCCACATTTTAATTCAGATCCCAAGGCAGGGTGGTTCGATAAAAATTTAAAACGCAAAGTCGCTACAGAAAATTACGATAACGTGGTAATGATCACCCCGTCTAAAAAATTCATCGCCAGCTTACCTTACGGAAAAATCCCAGACAGAACAGACTTTACAAAACTCGATACCGACACCCGAATAAAATATTGGAATACCGTATTTAGCGAAACCGAAAAACTAGCCGACGCATTTGATAAAAATCTAACAATAGGTAAGTTTGAAGTAAAGACAATTTAAGAATGTGAGTGTTTTTATGTTTATTGATCATACTGTCTATACAGCCCATTAGTTATGGTACGTAATATTAAAGAAAAGGGCGAAAAGCCCTTTTTTATTAATGGGTTAGCCTAACTAACTATAATGACAGTTTGGCATTGGTTATCTTTTATATTATAAACATAAAATTTAAGGCTTTGTCGTGGTGTGATAAATATTAAGAGCACTTAAAGACTGATGGAACTGATACACATATAGCGTAAGAGGCGTTAAATCATCATCAAATATAAAATATTTAAACTCATCATTGCTTATTTGTTTCATCAATTCAGACATTTTTATTTTATATAAAAGCTTCACGTGTTCACTATCTAAGTGAGCTGAAACCAATAATAAATTATCAATATATTTTTCCATCTTATTTAGTTCTAAAGTCATATATTCTGTAAACGTAATATTAAGTAAGTGAGGCGGGTTTCTCATTTTCTTTCTTTTTTCTATATCTATAAGCGATAAAGCGTATGTAAAATTATCTTGAGTTAAACTCTTAACGTCGATTACTGAATTCTCATCTTTAAGATATCCTTCCTCGGAAAAAAAGTGTTCATTATGTTCATGTTGAAAGCATATTTCAAATAAAGATTTATTAAAGCGTTTATAACTTTCGAGTATTTCTTGGTTGTACACAAGCACAAGTGGCAATAAGTTTTTTTTATCCTTATATTCCTTAAGATAAATTACAATGTAATAAAAAATATAGCTTGTAACTATTGTAAAAGAAAATTTCGAAAATAAATCCTCAAATTTTTGACCCCAAGAAAATAATGATGGTATGTAATGACCAAAAAACGTTATGACTAGAACACAAATTAATGAAATTACAAAAACAATATTTAGTAGCATATTTTTTGGATATAGAATTGGTTTCATTCTAACTTCCTGTTCTTTGTGATATTTCTTCAATTATATCTAAAAGTTGGCTTTGTAGGTCAGGTAAATATACATCTTGTGTTTTATTTTTCTCTTTAAGTATTTATAGATTCAGGGTTTCTTTCTTAGCGATTTATATCGATGGACTAATTTTTCACCAGACGGTTTAACTTTACCCCAAGGAGTAGTAATTATAGAGTCATGATAGGAAACTATACAATTTCCAGATGGGGGAGTCGGAGGAGATAAATTATTGGAGTTTGGTTTAGCTGACGCATTTGATATTAGCCTAGCAATAAGAAAATTTGAATTTAAATTAATTGACACTTTAAGGATGTGAGTTATTTTTTCTTACGGCTTACGGCTTACGGCTTACGGCTTACGGCTTACGGCTTACGGCTTACGGCTTACGGCTTACGGCTTACGGCTTACGGCTTACGGCTTACGGCTTATATCCTATAATCTATCTTATGTTAAATAGAGTTAAATGAATTAAAGCGGGCGTAATTACACAAACTAGCCCACTTTTAGAGGGGTTTGAATACTTAATTTAGCTCAGAATCTACCCAAAATTTAGTCCCTTTTAATACAGCTTGTAATGCAAGGCCGCTTTCGGTCAATGAATAAACAGTTACTTGATCGACAATTGCTTCGGCAACAATAGCACCGCCTTTATCTTGGTATTTAGCGGCTGCATCGGCATTACCACCGAAGGCCCAACCATGTTCAACAAAACGATTTAATGCAGCTTGATTATGAAAAACCATCACAACATTA
Organism: Pseudoalteromonas sp. Ld20; assembly: GCF_045064175.1. Lineage (NCBI taxonomy): Bacteria > Pseudomonadati > Pseudomonadota > Gammaproteobacteria > Alteromonadales > Pseudoalteromonadaceae > Pseudoalteromonas > Pseudoalteromonas sp. Ld20. The sequence goes on along the minus strand of NZ_JBISHB010000026.1, from coordinate 408,938 downwards.
AAATCTTTTACACCTAAACCTAGGCCTAAACCAGCTTCACCCATATTCATATAAGTAGATTTACCCGTTAGGTTATTTTTAACAACCCCATAACCACCACCAAAACTGGCTAATACAACGTTAACATTGGCATTATCGAAAACAGCATAACCAGCCGCATTTTTAATTTGCTCTTTAACATCTGGCTTTTCTTTGTATAATTTGGTTAGCGTATCAGCTCTCATATTCTGCACAAGATCACGTTTTTCAGCAGGAGAAGCACTGCCCGTTGTAGCACAACCAGACAATGCAAACGTGAAGACGATTAAACTTAAAACCATAAACTTTTTCATATGCTTACCTTAAACGACGAACAACAAAATTATAGTATTATAAAGTCCAATACTAGACAGTATCGGACTTTAAAGTTAAACTGTAAGTACTTTATTTTATTAGAAATAACTATAATATGCTTGTTGCATTGGTCGATACATTAAAACAATTACGATATCAAATTGCTCATCTTGAAGATGATACATTGCGATCTGAATACCCAGAACTTGCCTCCTTTATACAGCAAGTTGGCTTGACTGTCGCTGAATCAAAGCATGAGTTAGTATTTCTGTATCAGTTTTTATATGTTTATGGTCGAAAATCAGAAGCGACTTTTAATCGTTTTCGTAATGAACTAGAACGCTTTTATTTATGGGCGTGGTTAGTTGCTGAAAAATCAGTATTTGAATTAAAACGCGAAGATATTGAAGCATACGTTGATTTTATGGTTGAGCCAGATAAAAACTGGGCATCAACATCTGTGCAATCACGTTATAAAAATGAACAAGGACTTAGGCGTTTAAATGAAAACTGGCGCCCTTTTATTCTTAAAGAGTCGATAGCCAGTCAACAAACTTTATCTGCAATGTTTACCGCGCTTAATGTATTTTATAAATTTTCGATTTTAGAAGAAAAAACGTTTGCGAATTTTGTTCCTGTTGTTAAAAAGAATAGTCCATACTTGGTTGTGCAATCACAAATTAAAATTCCTGATACGTTAAGCGATATTCAGTGGGAATATGTATTTGGTGTAACTCGTGATAAATGCGAACAAAACCCCGAGCTAGAACGTAATTTATTTACTTTAGCTTGTTTAAAAGGCCTTTATTTACGAATATCAGAGTTATCGGAACGACCACAATGGTCACCGGTAATGTCACATTTTTGGCAAGACAATGATGGCTTTTGGTTTTTAAGGATTATGGGTAAAGGTAATAAATTACGCGATGTAACCCTGAGTGAAGATTTTGTAACTTACTTAAAACGTTATAGATTATATCGCGGGTTAACGGCCCTGCCCCGTGTTGATGAAGCAGATCCTTTAGTGCATAAAATTCGTGGTCAAGGTGGTATGACGGTTCGTCAAATTCGTCGTTTAGTTCAGCAAAGTTTTGATTTAGCAAAAAAATCACTGCTTGATGATGGTTTTACTGATGATGCAGAGCAACTTGAATCCGCAACTGCACATTGGCTCAGGCATACCGGTGCAACACATGATGCACAAACACGACCTTTAAAACATTTATCTGAAGATTTAGGCCATGCAAAAATTGCGACGACCGACCAAATTTATATTCAAACAAATATAAAAGAGCGCGCAAAATCAGGACTTAAAAGGAAAATCTAAATGGAATATGGTGTATTAACAGCTGTAGGTTTAGCATTTTTAATTTACTCATTATCTATCCGCCAGCTCGAACGTGCAGAAATTACTGGGCCAATGTTTTTTGTCATTATTGGAGCTATGCTTGCAATTTTAATCCCTGGTAAAACTGTATTCTTATTAAGTGACCTTGAGCGTTTGTTACCTTTGATTGAGCTGACTTTGAGTATCTTTTTATTTACTGATGCGGCGAAAACAAAACTGTCGGTTTTAAAACATAGTTTTCAATACCCTAGCCTGTTACTTTTTGTTGCATTGCCACTTACTTTAATAATCGGAATTGTTATTGCAAGTTTAATGTTTACTCAATTAACACTTATTCAAGCAGCATTAGTCGCTGTTATTTTAACGCCAACAGACGCCGCGCTTAGTAAAGGCTTATTAAATAGCAGTGCAGTACCTGAAAAAATTCGTGAAGGTATTAATACTGAAAGTGGATTAAACGATGGTTTATGTGTGCCAGTATTTTTAATACTTATGTTGTTAGCCAAAGAGCCCGCCTCTGCATTTTCGCTTTATGATACTGCACTGGTTTTTGCTCGTGAGCTTGGAGTCGCAATTTTTGTTGCTGTTACGGCAATGGCTATAGTGATTCCATTAATTAAATTTTCGATGCAACGCCATTATTTTTCAAATAATACGAGCCCATTTTTAGTTGTTGGGATTGCTGTGGCTGTATTTTCTCTTGCGCAAAGTTTACATAGCAGTGGTTTTATTGCAGTGTTTGTTGCAGGATTAATTTTTGATAGATTTACAGAGTCGTCATTACGTCTCAAACTGGTTGAAGACAGTGAACACATTGCAGATTTTAGTGGTTTGCTGATCTGGTGCTTATTTGGTTTTGTGTGTAGTTATTTAGTTTTACCAGAATTATCATGGGCTATTGTAGGATTCGCCTTGCTAAGTACAACACTGATCAGAATTATTCCTGTTATGTTGTCATTACAATTTACGCACTTGAAAGTAAAAGAGCGTTTTACTTTTGCCTGGTTTGGGCCTAGAGGGTTAGCATCTATAGTATTTACTTTGATGGTGATCGATAGCGATATAGAAAATAAATTTATTATAGCCACTATTACTATGACGACTATTTTGTTTAGCGTTTTTATTCATGGCATGAGTACAAAGCCAATTGCTGATAGTTATTTAAAATAATTTATATATAAAAATAAAATGCCGCATTACTTTAAAATAATGTGGCATTTTTTATTCATTCTTGAATTCAAGTATTAAATAAAATCACTATTTATTTAATACTACGGGTGCTAATAAATTTTTCTGCGATAAGTTCTATTGGATGCTTGGGTTTAAATTTCTCATAGCGTTTTACTTGACTGCGACAAGAAAAGCCAGTTGCTAATAGTTGCTCAGGTTTATTTTTATTTACTACACCTTGCCAACTCATTTCATAAAGTGCGCGAGAGTTATTTTGGTTTTGTGCTTCGTGACCATAAGTACCAGCCATACCACAACAACCGGTGGCTGTTGTATTAAGAGTTAAACCTAAATCAGAAAAAATTGTTTGCCATACATTCGCTGCTTTTGGTAACGCAGTTGTTTCAGTACAATGACTTAATAATGTAAAATTTTTATCTTGAGTGTTTTTTATTTTATCAGCTAATGGTTTAAATGATTGTGTCGCTAACCATTCATGAGCAAGTTGCACTTCAAAATCCCCGCGCTCATCACCGAGAATCGAATTATACTCATCGCGATAACACATAACTAGTGATGCATCTAAGCCAACTAATGGTGCGTTTATTTCTGATAATGAATTTAAAAATGCGGCTGCATTTTTTGCTGTGATTTTAAATTCATGTAAAAAACCTTTAACATGCTGCGGTTTACCATTGGGTTTAAATGGTAACAGGATTGGTTTTTTCCCTAATGCTGAAATTATTTTTATAAAACTTTCGACTAGTTCAGCTTCATAGAAACTGGTAAATGGATCTTGAACAATGAGCACATACTCATTTTGTTGTTCTGGATTGAGTGCTGATAAATGTGCAAAATTAAATTTGTGTGTTTTGTTTATTCGTTTTTCTAAACGTGGTGAACTTAATATGGGTGTATCAACATAGCCAACAGATTTTTTTATTAGCGAGCTAACAAATTTAGTTTTTACTATTGGGTTTATCACGTTTGAAAATTTTGCCATTAATGGTGCGCTTGCTTCAATATTACCAACTAAATAATCTTTTAAAGGGCGAGCATAATAACTGTGATAATAATTTAAAAAGCGTGATCTAAAAGTGGGCACATCTACTTTAATTGGGCAGGCGGTAGTACATGCTTTACACGCTAAACATTCATCCATTGAGGCTTTAACTTCATGAGCAAAATCGTACTCGCCTTTGCTTTTATCTCGACTATGTTGGTAACGTTCCCACCAGGTGATGACTTCACCTTTATTGAGCTCTTTTTCAACTTCAATTAAATTTATATCTTTTGCTTCTTGTAAACGCAGCCATTCGCGCATTAAACTTGCGCGGCCTTTCGGTGAATTACGACGATCACCCGTTACTTTATATGATGGGCACATTGGGGAGTTTTCATCATAATTAAAGCAAATACCATTACCGTTACAGGTCATTGCGTTGTTAAAGCTGGTTTTAACATCAACCGAAATTTGTCTATCGAACCATGCACGCTTCTGATCATCAACGCTTACAAGTGAGTCCTTACTATCAATCGGGGTGCATATTTTACCTGGGTTTATACGATTGTTTGGATCGAAAGCTGATTTTATACGGCGTAATTGTGTAAATAAATGCTCGCCAAAAAATTCAGGGCCGTATTCACTTCTATAACCTTTACCATGCTCTCCCCACATTAAACCGCCATACTTGGCTGTGAGTTTTACAACCTGATCGGAGATCACGCGAAGTAATTTTTCTTGTTCTGGGTCGCACATATCAAGTGCGGGTCGTACATGTAAAACCCCAGCATCAACATGACCAAACATTCCGTATTGTAAATTATGACTATCAAGTAACGCTCTAAATTCAACGATAAAATCGGCGAGGTTTTCTGGAGGAACTGCGGTATCTTCGGCAAATGCGAGTGGTTTTTGTGAGCCTTTAACATTACCGAGTAAACCAACTGATTTTTTACGCATGGCGTAAATTTTTAAAATATCAGCCTTATTACTCGTTAGTTGATACCCGATGACACCATTTTTTTGCTGCGCTGCACAGTCATCAAGTAAAGCACATAATGATTCAACTTTGTCTTTTATGTCATCGGCTGATACTGCATTAAACTCAACCATGTTGAGTCCTTGCATATCTTTATTTTCAACATCGGTTATTAAGTCCGATACTGAATGCCAGATTATATCTTGGCGTGCAAGGTTCAATACTTTACTGTCGACTGTTTCAACAGACGTTGCACGTGCATCTACTAAAAATGGTGAGTGGCGAAGTGCAGAATCAAAACTATCGTATTTAATATTTATTAAGGTTTTAAATTCAGCAATTGGGGTAATGTTTAATTTAGCTTCTGTAACAATACCAAGTGAACCTTCTGAGCCTGTTATTAATCGGCTCATATCAAATGTTTGTAAGTCATCACTTAGCACATGCTCTAAGTCATACCCGGTTAAAAATCGATTTAAGCGAGGGAATTTGGCTAAAATAGCGTCACGCTCAGACAAGCAAATATCGATTACCGTTGCGTATAATTTACCTATTGTGGTGTCTTGCTCTGCAATTAATTTAGCTTTATTAATGTCTATTGGATTGGTAGACATTTGTGTGCCGTCAACTAAATAGGTTGTAAGTCCTAAAACATGATCGCTGGTTTTACCATAAACGAGTGAACCTTGCCCTGAAGCATCAGTATTAACCATTCCGCCAATTGTTGCTCGGTTACTGGTTGATAAATCGGGTGCGAAGAAAAATCCATAAGGGCGTAGAAAGTCATTAAGTTGATCTTTTATTACACCTGTTTGCACTCTAACCCAGCCTTCTTCTGGGTTAATTTCGAGGATTTCACGCATATAACGCGATAAATCAACCACGATGCCAGGAGTTAACGATTGACCATTAGTACCTGTTCCACCGCCACGAGGACCAAAAGTGAGTGATAGATATGGGTCTTGAGCAGCCGTTTGCAAAGCAATTTGGATGTCTTTTTCAGTTTTAGGAAAAATAACACCTTGCGGTAACTGTTGGTAAATACTGTTATCGGTTGATGCAGTTATACGGGTGGCATAGCTTGCATCAGTGTCGCCAGTAAACCCTTGTTTTGTTATAGTTTTTAGGTAACTTGCGACTAAATTGGTCGCGGCATCTTGTTGGCTAATAGTTGCTATCATGACGGTGATAAATTAAGGCATTTGTTCGATTATATCATGCTCAAGAGCAATAGAAATTGAAGATTTTACAGTTTGTAACACTCTTTTGATCGTAAAAGTGCTGTGATTACTTATACTCGATATTAGAAGCTTAGTTGCGAGGGAATTTAAATGAAAAAATGTATTTTACTTTTAGTTGGCAGTTTATTTATATTGCTTGGGTTATTTTTTGCTGTAGTACCTGGGCCATCTTTAATCTTTTTTATTGTTGGGTTTATGTGTTTTTCGTTTTATTATCCAAAAGCACGCCATTACTTGGCACTCTGTCAAAAAGCACTCACTAAATCATGTGCTTTTTTAGATAAAAAATTAGCGCGATAAAAGCTATTAACGTCCTGATAAAAAAATGCCAGCAATGTTGCTGGCATTTTTTATTATGCTAAACGAGTTATTTTGCTAATTTTTTAGCAAGGTATAACCACGTTTCAAGTACTGTATCTGGGTTTAGTGAAACAGAATCGATGCCCTGCTCTACTAACCAAGCTGCAAAGTCTTCATGATCAGAAGGACCTTGACCACAAATACCTACATACTTTCCTTTTGCTTTAGCCGTTTTAATTGCCATTGAAAGTAGTTTTTTGATTGCAGGGTCACGTTCATCAAATAAATGTGCAATTAAACCAGAGTCACGATCTAAGCCAAGCGTTAGCTGGGTTAAATCGTTTGAACCAATTGAAAAGCCATCAAAGTGTTCTAGGAACTCATCTGCAAGCAGTGCATTTGATGGAAGTTCACACATCATGATTACTTTTAAGCCATTTTCGCCACGTTTAAGGCCATGCTCTTCAAGTAATTCGATAACGCGTTTACCTTCTTCAAGGGTGCGTACGAATGGGATCATGATTTCAATGTTGGCCATATCCATGTCGTTACGCACACGTTTTATTGCTTCACACTCAAGTGCAAAACAATCACGGAAATCTTCCGAGATATAGCGTGCTGCGCCGCGGAAACCGATCATCGGATTTTCTTCTTCTGGCTCGTATTGTTGTCCGCCAACTAAGTTAGCATATTCGTTTGATTTAAAATCAGACATACGAACAATAACGCGCTCTGGTGCAAATGCACAGCCTAAGGTAGAAATACCTTCAACTAATTTAGAGATATAGAATTCAACCGGTGATTCATAACCTGCAATCATGTCGGTGATTTCAGCTTTTAATGCATCGGTTTGTGCATCAAAATTAAGCAATGCTTTAGGATGAACACCAATCATGCGGTTGATAATAAATTCAACGCGGGCAAGACCAACACCTGAGTGTGGTAAGCGTGCAAAATCAAATGCGCGATCAGGGTTACCGACGTTCATCATGATTTTCATTGGTAGTTCAGGCATTTTATCAACGCGTGAAGTGAGGATTTCGAAATCCAAAATACCTTCGTAAATAAAGCCGGTGTCGCCTTCAGCACATGATACTGTTACTTCTTGGCCTGCTTTAATTAGGTCTGTGGCATTACCACACCCAACCACTGCTGGAATACCTAATTCACGGGCGATGATTGCCGCATGGCATGTACGACCACCACGATTAGTTACAATCGCAGCAGCGCGTTTCATGATAGGTTCCCAATCAGGGTCTGTCATGTCAGTAACTAAGATGTCACCTACTTGTACTTGGTCCATTTCTTTAATTGAATCAAGAACACGCACGACACCAGAGCCAATTTTATGACCGATGGCACGTCCTTCAACAACAACATTACTGCTGCCATTTAGTTGAAAGCGTTCCATTATATTCGTGTCTTCGTTTGAACGTACTGTTTCAGGGCGTGCTTGAACGATGTAAAGCTTGCCGTCATTACCGTCTTTAGCCCACTCGATATCCATCGCGCGGCCGTAATGCTTTTCGATGATCACGGCTTGTTTTGCAAGCTCTTGAACTTCAGCATCGGTAATTGAAAATTGGTTTGAAAGGGATGCATCTACGTCAACGATTTCAACTTGTTTACCATGTGCTTGATCAGCAGAGTAAATCATTTGAATCGCTTTTGAACCGATGTTACGGCGCACAACGGATGGTTTGCCTTTAGCAAGAGTTGGTTTATGAACATAAAATTCATCAGGATTTACTGCACCCTGTACAACCATTTCGCCTAGACCATAACTAGATGTAATAAATACAACATCTTCGAAACCTGATTCCGTATCGATACTGAACATTACGCCTGATGATGATTTATCAGAGCGTACCATACGTTGAATACCCGCAGATAATGCTACGCCACGATGATCATAACCTTGGTGTACACGGTATGAAATCGCACGGTCATTGAAAAGCGATGCGAATACATGTTTGATGGCGACCATTACAGAGTCTATGCCACGCACATTGAGGAAGGTTTCTTGTTGGCCTGCGAATGATGCATCTGGCATGTCTTCAGCTGTAGCTGATGAACGAACTGCAAATGAAACATCGTCTGCTGCATCGCCGTGTAGTTGGCTGTATGCTTCGCGGATAGCTTTGTCTAAATTAGGTTGAAATGGTGTGTCGATAATCCACTGACGAATATCAGCACCGACTTTTACGAGTGTATTTACATCTTCCACGTCCAGTGTGTCTAAAATGTCGTGGATCTTTGCATTTAGTCCTGATTGCTCAAGAAACTCATTAAATGCGTCGGCGGTTGTAGCAAAACCACCTGGGACTTGTACACCAGCGTTTGCTAGGTTTGAAATCATTTCACCGAGTGAGGCATTTTTGCCGCCAACACGAGGAACATCTTGCATACCAAGCTCTTGATACCAGAGAACGTATTCTTGCACGGATCTTTCTCCAAAAAACAAATTGTAGTAATAACTGTGAGAGTTAAGAAAGAAAACCTTCTAAAAAGGTCGCCTTCATTCTACACTGGCAACAGACCTTACGTAAACCGTGGGGTGCCTATTTTAACTATTAAACGTAAGAAAAAGGTTAATATGAGAACTGCATTTTATATTTCTGACGGTACAGCGATTACTTCTGAGGTTTTTGGCCATGCTACTTTGTCATTATTTCCCGTTGAATTTAATCATAAAACTATTCCTTTTGTTGAAACTGAAGAAAAAGCAAACGAAGTAAAAGCGTTAATTAATGCAACTGCGCAAAGAGAAGGTGAAAAGCCGCTCGTATTTTTCACTTTTGTAAATCATAATTTGAGCGAGATAATTCGTTCTTCCTCAGCAATTACGTACGATTTTTTAACCACATTTAGTGATAAAATTGAACAAGAGTTAAAGGTTGCACCAGTTCCAAAAATTCACCGTACTCATTCAATGCATGAAAAAAGTTATGATTTTAGAATTGATGCTGTGAACTATGCGTTGACTAATGATGATGGCGCAAATATAAATAATTACGCAGAAGCGGATATTATTTTAGTGGGAGTTAGCCGCAGTGGTAAAACACCGACGAGTTTATACTTAGCATTACAATATGGTATTAAAGCTGCAAACTACCCTATTACAGAGGAAGACCTTGAAACTGGTAAGCTACCCGCTTGCTTAGTAGCATATAAGCAAAAACTGTTTGGTCTGACAATTGATCCAGTGAGATTAGCTGATATCCGCCAACGTCGAATGGCTAATTCAAAATACGCGTCGTTAAAGCAATGTAGAATTGAAGTGCGTGAAGTAGAAATGTTGTATAAAAAACATAAAATTGCATATTTGAATTCGACTAACCATTCTGTCGAAGAAATATCTGCAAAAATCATATCTGATACTAATCTTGAGCGTCGTAAGTACTAACTTAGTTTTTATTGAGATGCTTGGATTGGTGAACTAAATAATATCGGACATTAAAAAAGCCGCACTTGCGGCTTTTATTTTCTTAGCTTACTTACGTGCGTCTTTTAATAAGTCAGCAACTAAGAAACCAAGTTCTAATACTTGATCAGCATTTAAGCGTGGGTCACACTGTGTGCGATAACGCTGTGCAAGGTCATCATCAGACAATCCATAAGCGCCACCGGTACATTCAGTTACATGCTGGCCTGTCATCTCTAAATGAACACCCCCAGCGTATGAACCTTCCGCTTTGTGAACAGCAAAGAACTGACTAATTTCACGAAGTATATTATCAAAACTACGTGTTTTATAACCTGATGTGGCTTTTTCTGTATTGCCGTGCATTGGATCAGAGCTCCAAATTACTTTGCGGCCTTCTTGTTGAACGCGACGGACTAATGCAGGTAACTTTTCAGGCAGAACATCTGCACCCATACGTGTGATCAATGTTAAACGACCTGGTATGTTATCTGGGTTAAGTGCATCAATTAAACGGATTAGATCGTCTGGGTCCATTCCTGGACCAACTTTAACGCCTATTGGGTTTTTGATACCTTTAAAAAACTCAATGTGTGCATGATCTAATTGGCGTGTACGTTCACCAATCCAAACGAAGTGTGCTGAGCAATCATACCAGTCACCAGAGAGGTGATCTCGACGAGTAAGCGCTTCTTCATAACCTAGTAATAATGCTTCATGAGACGTATATAAATCAGTCTCTTTTAAGCAAGGTGCGATTGTGGAATTTATGCCACATACTTCCATAAATTCAAGTGCATCTTGAATTTTATCAGCAAGTTGTTGGTATTTTTCTTTCAGCGGGTTCGCGGCTACAAAGCCCATGTTCCAGCGATTTACTTGATGTAAATCAGCAAGTCCGCCTTGGGCAAACGCGCGTAATAAATTAAGTGTTGCTGCACTGTGGTGATAAGCGGTCATTAAGCGTTGTGGGTCTGGGATTCGCGCTTCTTCGGTAAAATCAAAATTATTTACTATATCACCACGGTAAGATGGTAATGAGACACCATCGATTGTTTCTAAATCTGCTGAACGTGGTTTTGCGTATTGGCCTGCCATACGGGCTATTTTAACTACAGGGCATTTTCCACCATAAGTTAACACTACAGCCATCTGTAAAATTGTTTTAAATGTGTCTCGAATATTTGCGGCATTAAAGTCACTAAATGATTCTGCACAATCACCACCTTGGAGCAAGAAGGCACGACCTTCACATACGTCTTCAAGTTGTTTAAACAAGCTACGAGTTTCTTCAGCGAATACTAATGGGGGTGCGCTTTTCAATTGTCCTTCGACAGTCTTTAGTGCTTCTTGATCTGGATACTGTGGTTGCTGAAGTATTGGGAGCTCTCTCCAGCTATTTGGGTTCCACGACTGCATATTATTTCCTCATTCCTACGTTTACCTGATAGGTGAAATTAACGTATGCAGTGGCGCTGTTCAAGGACTATATTCGCTAATTATCAATTATTTAGTTATGAGATAAATATTATTGATAATCAGAGGTGCTCAAAAGCACAATTACTGATACTAAGTTATTGTAAAAACCTATTAAGCTATTAATTAATATGAATAAATAGTTAATTAAAGAGATGGAATATATATGTACTTGAACATAATTAGTTAAACACCAATAAAAGAACACATCATACTTAAATTTAAGTGCATTGTAACCTTAACATTACAGTGTCTATTTAGTAATTTAGGGCTAACAGTGGATAGAATTAATAATGCGTGCTATGAAGAATTACTTTGGGTTTTAATATCTGGATTTTATTTCATCTAATAACTCGGTCATATCGCTTTAGTGATATCGAATTACCACGAATTAATATAAAACTGAATTGCTTTACCAAGGCTAGCTGTCTATTACATTTTAATATTTTGGTATGACTGTGAAGCTGAAGAAAATAGCTGTAAGTTTATAAATTAAATACCCTCCTATTTCAATTGACCAGTTTAAAGAGCTGCCTAGTTCATTGGCCTTAGTTTATAGTAGTTCATTCAGTAGGTGTTACCAGCAAGGCCCTGTAACTGTGTGCTAGGTAACTGGTCTTAAAGATATAATAAACTTCGCTAATAGAAGGTGAAAACATATCTACTGCAAAAACACCTACTTATTTTGCCGTATCGAAATATACCCAACCCTAAACTTAACCGCTCCAAGTTCGCTCTGCGCGTATCATTATTTACTATACAGGATAGCTAGAAAGCCTTTCCTATGTATGAAGCCCATTAATATGGTTATGCATTACCTTTTGTACACTTAAACCAGAATATCTTTATAAATACGATATATATGCTCTGCGTCATATTTTTAAATGATTAGCACTAAAGCAACTTTTTTTGTTATTAACATAGGCTGCAAGCGACCGAGTTTAAAGGAGCCCTAACTGAGCCCCGTGTTTTTCTTTATTGTCTAATTTGGTTTGATGATTTTGTACATTCGCTCTGATCGTATCTTCGTTTGCATTTCCTATCGTTTCAACAAAATAACTCTGAGTCCAAAGCTTGCCAGCCCAAAAGTATCGCCTTTTTACATCTGGATAAAGTCGCAAAAGTTATCTCGCCGAAATACTCTTTACTATTTTACTCTGTGACATTTTCGGTTCACTTCGAACTTCCATATGAATATGTTCTTCTGGTATTTCTAACTCAATTATATCATTGCCAAATCTTTTGAATAATTGCTTTTATCCTTGCTCTATAAGGCTATTAGAACACTTTCTGTAGATACTTAGATATTCACTAGATCCTAAAACGTAATGCGTATTTCTTTGAAGTTCCATGTGTTCAATAGTACAGATTTGGACAAGCCTCCGTGATTTTCGCTACGTTCTGTTACATCCCCATTGTTTCATATACCTATGAAACAATGGGAGGGAAATAAATCAAGTGAAACAAAGAACACATCATACTTATAACTATTTTAATAGTAGCAACTTAGCTCTGAGTATGATTGAATATTTAGTTATCAGAAGAAAGGCTGTTTTTAATATTTCGAACCTGCTTCTCTATATGGTAAAATATTGATCTTAATCTTTGTATGATGTGTTCTTATGGTATCTAAAGTACAAATTAGAAGTCAGTTTGATTTACTAAATGATTTAACTAATCTTTTTATTGATGATTTAAAAGAATGTGGTTATTCAAAAGCCGATTTTTATCAATTACCTGACGTAGGCTGTAATGATGAAAAAATTGTACCTAACTCTATTAATATTACTAAAATCACGGGGGATGCTGCACATAAATCAATTTTAAATTCGTTTGGTGATATATATAAAAAATCAGGTCTTAGTAGCCGAGTTTTAAAGCGACACCCTGGCTTATTAGTAATTAATAATGCGGATCAACAACACCTTATTGCTCGAATTCAACAATTAAACAAAGCTAAAGCTGCATTTAAAGAGTGTATTTTAGCCATTGATAATAATGATGCGCGCTTTGAAGCTGTTCATAATGCTATTCCAAATTTAATCACGCTTGCGGCCTACCGTAAAATTCATTTTGAAGTGAATTCACCTTACTCAGTACGTTTTACTTGGATGCATAAACACGCAACAAAAACTTTAACAAAAAAAATGGCACTCGAAATGCTGGAAAAATCAGCCGGTTATTCTAACCCTCGAATGATAGACCAACAAAGTTGGCAATCACTTGTTGCTCAAGAAAAATTACGTGTAGCAAGCTTGGGAGATAAAGATAAACTCAGAATTAGACGACCAACCCGTGTAAGCCCTCAAGTTAATGTTAGATACACAGCTCAAGATCGTTATCATGTCAGTGCTGCCTTACCCTTTATTTTGATTAACCCTGAACCGGATGTAAAGCTGGGTATTTTATCTGATTATCTAAAACCAGATGGACACCCAAGAAAAAAAGAATATGATTTTCTTGTTGATAGGTTATATATGGAACAAATAGAAAGTTGATTATGTTAAAAAGGCCACTAAATAGCGGCCTTTTTAATAACTACACTAAACTAAACTAAGCGGTTAATCTTGGACTATCGCCTCAATAGTATCTTCATCAAGGTGAACTACATTTTCAACTACACGCTTACCGCCTTGAATTTCAATCCGCTTATTATGTTTATTCAAAGTAAGTATTTCATCACAAAATTGATCTGACGGGTGCATTTCATATGTATAATCAATAATATTTCCCGTTTTATCATCTTTTACATTCGTAATACTGTATTCTGAAATAGCGCCTTTCTCAATTAAGTCTTTCATCGTCGTTGTCATATCACGACGCAGCGCTTTCAACTTATTTTCAGTAATATTATCTGTGGAATAAATAGAGCCATATTTTTCCATGATCGATAGTAATCTAAAGTGGTAAGTTTTTCCTGGTGCAGCATAACGCCAAAGGTGATACAAACGTAACATCATCCAACGAGACAGACCACGCTTCAGCTCTTGCGCGCTGTTGAAATAATAACCTTTATATTCAAGGTTATCGATCATGTTATGAACAAACGCATTCAGGCATGCAACACATTTTACATTGCCCCCCTGCCCTTTTTTACCACTAAAATGCAACGATGAAAGAAAGTTCATATTTGACTCATAAAAAGAGTCATCAATATCTGTATTTTTTGTATCCGTCGCAGAATACTTAAATGATAACTTAGATCCTTGCAGTGCTTCTAAAGCTTCTTTAATTTGTGGATAAGGCATAGATTGCCCAACAGCTTTAAGTTCTTGAGCCAACTCGTTCATCGAAAAAACAACGGCATATTGAATACCGGACTTAAAATTTATTTTAACGATTTTACCTTTTGAGGCCAAACGAATGAGTGCGCGCTCAACCTTTTCTTCACGATCGGATGGCCAAACTAAATATTCAATATCTTCACCATCTTTACGGCTACTGACAACAGCTGGTGTTATTTTTATTTCACCGTCATACAAAATACCATCTACTTTTTCTGATATTTTACGTGTAATGATCGTTTTTTTTGGTGCTTCTTCTAAAGGGAGCTTTTTATGACCAGAGCGAACAAAACGTCCCCATAAATCATAATGATTAAATGTGTTTGAGTATGCTCGTAATCCATGTGCAGCATTTTCGATTGAAACACGGACATCTTTATTATCGGTGAATAAAGCGAGACTCTCGTTATCGATTGCACTTTCCACCCCGTGGATCTGTCCCCGTAATGTATCGGGTAAGTTATCTACCGAGATGTTGACCTTTCGGCTCATTGTTCTTATTTCCAAATTTTGTTGCGACATCTAATAACAACACATTAAACTGTAAAAGTTAAATGTTTAAGTTAGTATAAAACTGATCCAAGTTTAAAATATATCATCAGATCACTTTTATACTAAGTCAAGGTTGTAATCATGATTTACAGATCACTTTTTTACTAACTAGGCAGTTACAAATCTAATTTTTACTAACTCAATAGCAAATTTGTCCATTTCATTTTAGTTTTTATTAAAAAACACACGACATATCGTCCATTTAGAAAGCATGCCTGTGGATAATACAACTATGAGTTGGAATAGATCTGATCTCTACCTAGTACAGATCAGATCTATACTAATCAAACCCACTCATTTAACCACTCGTTAGTGTATAACTTATTAATTAACTTAGTAAAATAATGATCTAAACACTGCTTATTGTGAACAACAATGTGTTTAACTTGTGTGTAACTTTATTGTTATATTTGTGCTTAGTAAAATAGTGATCCATCAGTAGTAAAAGATCTGATCTTAACCAAGTATAAACGTGATCTAACTTATTTACTATTGTTTATTAAAATCAATTAGTTAAGTGGCTTTTTAAGACCCTTAACCTTTATTACCTTATATACTAACCACCTTTAACCTTCTTTATTTATACTAAGCAATATTAAAGTTTGAATATTAAGTTTTGAATGTCTTCTAAATAAAAGTAATGTCTCCATAAATAGTTGTTTACAGTTAATTGAATGGACATTATACTTATCACCTAACTTTGAGGAATAAAGCATGTCAATTCATAGTAATGCGTTAGCAACATATGGTCTTTTAAAAGCAACTGCTGAAGTCGCAGAAAAGTCATTAGAAGGACGTATTCAACATTATCGCGCTCATCTAAAATCTGAAGAAAAAGAACTTAGAACATATACCCAAAAAGCAGCGGCAGATTTATTAGGGTGCAACAACCGAACCTTAAAAAGACGTCACGATAATGGCGACTTCGATGATTTAAATATTAAACGTGGTGCTAACGGTCATTATGCTTACACTCTGGTAAATATTTTCTCAATGGCTGATATCATGGATATTCAACCAGATCACCGCAATATTGATGATAAATTACAAGTTATTGTCATCAATTCACTCAAAGGTGGCTGTGGTAAAACAACTAGCATGGTAAATATTGCAGCAGCATTGGCAACTACAAATATTAAACGTTATCGTATTGGTATTATTGACTTAGATCCTCAAGGTTCTTCTTCTAGTTTTTTCCCACCGAGCGAACCAGAACCTATAACAGTCGGCGACTTAATGCGTAATTGCATTGAACTTGATGAAAATGAAACATGGGAACAACTTGTATCAAATTCATTTTTACCAACGCACATTCCAAATATTCGTATTTTACCTTCTGGTATGGACGACTTTTATTTTGAACATGAGACGGCAACGTTATTGAAAGATAGTTCAAGCTACGATAAAACACGTCATTATCATAAATTACTTGAAAAAGTGATTAACCCTGTAAAAGATCAGTTTGATATTATATTAATTGATACAGCACCTTCACTTAACTTTATGTTTTATAATGCTTTAATGGCATCTACAGCAATGTTAATACCTGTGCACCCTGAAGCCGTTGATTTTGATGCAAATAATAAATACCTAAAACGACTTGGTGAGATTTACCATACAGTGGCTTCTTTAGGCCATGAAGGTTGGGATTTCATGCAGTTTTTAGTGACTAATTACGTTAAAGGTAATCATTCTCAGCGTGACATAGTGAAAGATGTTCGTAGTGCATTTGGGCGTCAAGTCATGAGCTATCCAATAAACCACAGCTCAGCAATTACAGCCAGTTCATCATCATTTAATACTATTTTTGATCAAAAAACATCAGATAGCCTTGCTAGTCGAGAATCATTGATCAGAGCACAAGAAAATATCAAAGATGTAGTTGATGAACTTGAAATGTTGATTCGTTCTAATTGGAAGTCAACGCAATCTCAACTTAATAAAGCTAAGTAAGGTAGTTAATAATAATGGCTAAAAAACGTAAAAATGACACCAGCTTAGATCCTTTTGCTACGTCTATCGGCAATAGCAGCCTTGATGAGCTACTTGAACAGGCCAATGCCGGTGATGTGATAAAAATGCCAGCTCCAAGCGATCCAAATCGTCAGATCACATTGGTGTGTAAAATGATCCCGCATAATGACATAGAACTCATGACTAAAGTGTATGGCAAAAACCGACGAGTACAATCACTTTTAAATGAAAAATCAGTAGCTGATATTCTTCCTGCAATCACTGACGACGGGCGTAACCAACATCCAGCCCTATGCTGGGATAAAGGTGATGAAACACTTGTACTGGCAGGCTCACGTCGTCGTATGGCATGTATATTAGGAAATGCTGATTACATGGTACTTAGTTCAAGTGATTTTACAGATCTTGATGCCAAAATTTTAGCTGTTTCATCGGATCAATACATCGCACCAAGTTTGTGGGAGCTTGGCCAAGCGTATCAACAAACAAAAGATGAATTAATTAATGATGGTAAAAAGGGCTCCTATCGTGAAATAGCGGCAATTGAAGGGGTTTCTCACACAGCCATTGCTGATGCCATTAAAGCTTACGAGAAGCTACCTGCTAGCGTTCTAGCGTTGTATCCAACGGCTAATCATGTTGGCCGAGAAGTCGCAAAAAAATTAATAGCTGCAAAAGAACGCAATGAAACAACATTTAATCAACAAGTTGAATTACTCGCTAATGATCAAAGTATCAATGAGATTATTGGTGACGATAAGCGCGCAATGGCGATTACCAAATCTTTAACTGCCGAGCCTGTAAACACCCATCGTCGTGAAGCTTTACTTGAAAGCGACTATGTTAGTGTTCAGCGTAATGTTAAAAGTGGTGATTTATCGATTAAGATTGATAATAAAGTGATGACTGACAGACGCTTAGAACAGTTAACAAAGCTTTTAAATGCTTTTAACTAGTTGATAAAATAATGATCTGAGATCACGCTTTTGTTAGTAAAATAGTGATCTCGACTACCTCTAAGTTAGTTAAATAACGATCCGAATTACACCAAATCAAGCTAAATACCTATTAAAGATCATTATTTTACTAACTTAATGGTGGGTTTTTCTCCCTTCTTTGCTTATCACCCATTGCTTAGTAAAAATCTGATCTGTAAAGCCCCTCCATTGTTATTAAGTTGTTTATAACTTGTGCCTTAGTTGTTTGTTAATTGTTTTGTCGCCACCCCCGATGATTGTTTTTTATGCACAAAGCTATTTTTTACCAACTCACCAGCTCCAACAAGTATAATTTGTTGTTTTAATGCTTTAGCTCAGTACATATAAATCATATACTGGTAAAATTATTCTTTATTTTTAATGCTTCGAGCACTATGTCTGCTAATTTATCAAAGAATGACCTGTTAGCTATTTTTGAAGAAATAAAACAAGAACAAGCTACTCAATTTCCTCTATCTGAACGGTTTATAAAACAGTTGTTTAAACCTAATGTACTAAGTAGAGCAAAAGAATATTTAGCGAATGGTCAAATTAATTGCCTTGAATATAATAGCGATTTTTCTGTTATTGATGCGTCTATGCTCGGTAATGAAGGGAATACCTTTAATCAGCATATTGAGATCAAAAAATTACCAACTGGGTTTTCAGTTGAACGTCATTGTTCATGTAATGCAAAAACAAGTTGTCGTCATTTAGCTGCGGTTTTACTTAAACTTAAAATTGAGCATTCAGGTGAATACGGCCAAGATTACATAATAAATGATTGGTTTGATGAGCTTAAAACGTTAAAGCAAACAGAAGTTACGACAGTAAAAAATGTTTTGTTATTCGTACTTGATGTTGAAGATACTCGCGTTATTCTTACACCAAAGATTGCAGCCTATTCAAAAGAGCATAATTATACATTAGGCCGTAATTTAACTGAGCAACAGCTTAATAGCTTTGTTACACCTATAGACCTGCTTGAAAGTGATTTTCGATTATTCAGTTGGATACGTTCACAAAACGCCTTAGGTCATCTTGAGCTCAAAGGCCAATGGGGTTTTACTGCACTACAACAACTAATAGCAACGCAGCGTTTGTTTTTTGGACGCTCCCGTAGTTCAATCAAAGCGGATAGCGCTAAAGAACTCAGCTTTAGTTGGACACATAAAAAAGATCTTACGCATTTAAATATTGATTTATGCGATAAATCACCTTGGCTGCTATTAAAAACAACCCCACCCACTTACATTGAAACAGAGTCATTAAAAATAGGTCGTTTACGTACACCTCTCAGTGGTGAAGAAGTTGCACATATTCAATCTATACCAGCAATTCATACCACCAATTTCGAACGTGTTTATAAGCAATTAGTAGCCAATTTTGGTGATGGTGTTATTCCCCATTATCAGCCTGTAGAAAAAAAGAAATTGAAACGCATTGCTGATGCATACGCGGTGATAGACGTAAGTAATGATAAAAAGCAGTTACAATTTAGTTTGCAATTTAATTATCAAGGTCAGCTTTATCAGCCTAATTCCGCGCCGGTTAAATTACTTAATAAAGCGCTTGAGAATACAGTACTAAATGAATTAATTAACCTTGGATTTGAATCATGTAAAGGGGCTTTACAAAATACATTTATCTTTAGTAAACAGTCCATTACTCATAACCATTGGTTTAAATTTGAAGTAATTCCAATGCTTCGCCAGCGAGGCTGGAAAATTAGCGATAAAAAATTAGTGATCAAAAAAAGTTTAACAACGCCTTGTCTCGATATTAAACGAGGAAAAGGACATCAAGTTGTTAGTAAAATATTGATCTCAAATTTAAAAGCTGCCCATATTTTAGCTAACGATAACCCTGAGTATCAGTCATTAAACCGTCAAAGTGAACAATTTTATTATTACACTGAGGGTAAACAATTCGGGGTAATTGAGAAATCGGTCTTCAATTTATTAACTGAGTTTAAGCAGCGGTTTGAATTTATAAAAACACGAGATGAGTTACTTATACCCCTGTCGTTTTTACCTGAATTAATGGCTTTGGAGTGTATTAATGTTAATTTAGTTGACGATAGTTTAGAACGTTATTTAGCAGAGCTAACAATACAAAAAAAAGACGTTAAGTATAAATTGCAGGGCTTAAACTCGGGGGTTCAACTTCGCGAATATCAGCAACAAGGCGTTGATTGGTTACATTTTCTAAAACGCCATCAACTCGGTGGTATTCTTGCCGATGATATGGGCCTGGGTAAAACGCTTCAGGTCATTGCTTTTTTAGCCAATGCTAAACAAAACCCACAAGCTGGACCAACATTGATTGTTTGTCCAACAAGCTTAGTTAGTAATTGGCAAAACGAGATCACTAAGTTTGCCAGTGACATAAA
The DNA here is from genome assembly GCF_045064175.1 of Pseudoalteromonas sp. Ld20. Classification (NCBI taxonomy): domain Bacteria; kingdom Pseudomonadati; phylum Pseudomonadota; class Gammaproteobacteria; order Alteromonadales; family Pseudoalteromonadaceae; genus Pseudoalteromonas; species Pseudoalteromonas sp. Ld20. Next base: position 388,485 of record NZ_JBISHB010000026.1, on the reverse strand, counting down.
AGTGACAACAATATTTGGTTCTGCACGAGTCGAACAATTATCACATTTAGCGCAAGCAGAGTGTATTTTAACAACCTACCCGCTACTAAAACGTGATATAGCCTATTATTCACCATTATATTTTGAAAACATTATACTTGATGAAGCGCAATATATTAAAAATGACAGCGCACAGGTATCGCGATTGGTTAAACGTTTAAATGCCGACTTTAAACTTTGCTTAAGTGGGACACCGATCGAAAATAATCTCTTTGAACTTAAATCGTTACTCGATTTTGCTATGCCATCATTACTGGGTTCGCAAAGCCATTTTAAACAACATTTTCAAACCCCGATCGAACGTGATGGTGATAGTGAGCGTGCCCGCGAATTAAAGTCATTAATAATGCCATTTATTTTGCGCCGTACTAAAGCTGAAGTGGCACAAGAGCTACCTTTAAAGACTGAGTTGATAAAAGAATTTGAGTTTGAATCACAGCAAAAAGCAATTTATCAAGGGATCACTGAAGCACTTGAAGAAAAGATGATCGATTTATTTGCCGCGCAAGGTATGCAAAAAAGCAAGCTTGCATTTTTAGATGCGTTATTAAAGTTAAGGCAAATTTGTTGTCATCCGCAATTAATTGATGAGCATACTACTGCACGCAGCGCGAAGTTAGATTGGATCAGTAATCACCTACCTATGATGCTTAGCGAAGGACGTAAAGTGATTATCTTTAGCCAATTTACTAGCGCCTTAGACATTATTGCCACACAACTTAATGAACAATCAATTAGCTTTAGCTTACTTACAGGGCAAACACGGCATCGCGATAAAGTAATAGATGAATTTACCAGTGGTAACACCTCTGTATTTCTAATTAGTCTTAAAGCGGGTGGAACTGGTCTTAATTTAACTCAGGCTGATACAGTGATCCACTTTGATCCATGGTGGAACCCTGCCGTTGAAAAGCAAGCAACAGATCGCGCTTATAGGATCGGTCAAACAAACCCCGTTTTTGTTTATAAATTAATTATGGCGAATTCAATTGAGCAAAAAGTGTTTAAAATGCAACAAGAGAAGCAAGCCCTTGTTGATGCATTATTTACTGATAAATCAATGAGTTTTACTAAGTTAGATGAAGAACAAATGTTGTCTTTGATCAAAAATTAAAAAAAGATACTCAAAATAGAGGATCTTTTATTGAACTTAACCTGTAAAGCGGCGTCTACTATTGTGCTTGTTGATGAATTGCAGTTTGCACAAGCATCATGTTGATTTCCCTATTTGATTACTAAATTTAGTAATGATTGAGCCGGCCCATTTTGAGCTGGCTTTTTTTATGCCCGTAGCTTAGAGACTAAATTAAATTTTAATTATTTTTGAACTTAATAAGTAAGGCGGCGTCTACTATTGTGCTTGTTGTTAAATTGCAGTTTGCACAAGCATCATGTTGATTTCCCTATTTGGTTACTAAATTTAGTAATGATTGAGCCAGCCCATTTTGAGCTGGCTTTTTTTATGGCTGTCGCTTTGAGACTAAATTAAATTTTAATTATTTTTGAACTTAATCAGTAAGGCGGCGTCTACTATTGTGCTTGTTGATGAATTGCAGTTTATCCAAGCAACATGTTGATTTCCCTATTTGGTTACTAAATTTAGTAATGATTGAGCCAGCCCATTTTGAGCTGGCTTTTTTTATGCCCGTAGCTTAGAGACTAAATTAAATTTTAATTATTTTGAACTTAATCAGTAAGGCGGCGTCTACTATTGTGCTTGTTGTTAAATTGCAGTTTGCACAAGCAACATGTTGATTTCCCTATTTGGTTACTAAATTTAGTAATGATTGAGCCAGCCCGCTTTGAGCTGGCTTTTTTTATGCCCGTAGCTTAGAGACTAAATTAAATTTTAATTATTTTTGAACTTAATAAGTAAGGCGACGTCTACTACTGTGCTTGTTGATGAATTGCAGTTTATCCAAGTATCATGTTGATTTCCCCCCTATTGGTTACTAAATTTAGTAATGATTGAACCAGCTTTTTAAGCTGGTTTTTTTTGTTTTAATTTTATCCATATCCATTAACCTAATTTTGATTAAGAGGTTTACGAACCTATTGATTTAATTTATAAAAAATAACTAATCTATTTAGTTGAAAATAGCCACCCTACTGGTGTGTATTAGATAAGAAATGAGTTCATATACTTAGGATTGTTTTGTTTTTTATGATATTGGGCACAATTACCTTAAAAAAGTACATATTATTTACTTTTCGAAGTGTAATCTTCACTAATTATCAATATACTCAGTAATGTAAATCTCTTGCGTTTAGCTTTAAAATGTAAGGAATTTTTACTGATACATTTGGCTTCTGTATTCAACGATAGAACAAGGTGCAATTATGGCTCATTTAATTGATAAACGTACAAACGATTATTGTTTTTTATACGCACATCATACCTTTGGTCGTTATCAATACTCAGTCGATACTTTGGTAAGTGATCCGAGTGTATCTAAAATCCATACTATTATTGAATGGGTAAACGGTAAATGGTTTATTAGAGATTTAAGCCTAAATGGAACGTGGCTAAACAATAAACGCCTTGTAAAAGATGAGCCCAAGTTACTTTGCATTGGCGACAAAATATATTTTTCAGGTAACTCAGAAACAACGTATGTTGTAAAAAACCTAGCAGCACCTGCAGATCAATTAATTCGACTTGATGAGTATAATAAAAAAACAACAGACGTCATTTCGCTTAGTCATTATCATCTAGTACCTGAGCACAATCCTGATCATGTTGTTGTTTTTGAAAACAGCAGTGGTCAGTGGCACTTAGAATCATTAGATGACGCCACACAAGATGACCCTGAAGTGTTGCAAGATAATCATATAATTACCCTTGGCGATTCTCGTTGGATGTTTCTATCTAGTCATATAGACGATGTAACACAAATGAGCAGTGTGCCACAGTTGTATATTAATGATTTGGAGTTTCATTTTAACCTGAGCCTTGATGAAGAAATCTCTGAACTTACAATAAAGTACAATAACAAAGAAATTGATTTACATGCTCGCTGTCATCACTATCTAACACTTAATTTAGCGCGATATCGTGCTGAAGACGCACAGCGTGGTGTTACACCCGCTAACCAAGGCTGGGTAGAAACAGATCGGTTAGTTAAAGACTTAGGGGTTGATATGCGATATTTAAATATTCAGATTCATCGTGCCCGCAAACAGTTTTCTGAAGTTTTAACGCATGTTCATGATGCTGAAAATATTATTGAGCGACAATTACGCAGAGTTCGCTTTGCAGGTAAAACCTTTGAAATATACAAAGGGCATGAGTTAGAGAGAACCTCGAATGTCGCAACCGCATAACAGCGTGGAAAAATTTAATACAACAATCGTTAATTACAAATTAATAAAATTACTTAATCAAGGCGGAATGGGCTCTGTCTATCTTGCTGAAGATACCCGTTTGAAGCGCTATGTGGCAATTAAACTTATTAAAGTTAATTCCACACAATCGGCGGCAGATATCAACGTTCTTAATGAAGCACAATTATTAGCTCGTCTTAATCATCCACATATTGTGCAAATACATGATGTACTGATGTTTGAAGACCAACTATGCATTGTTATGGAGTATTTGAAAGGCAAAACCTTACAACAGTTCCAGCAACAGCATATTTGTTGTTTGTTGGATAAACTGAACATACTTTTACAGCTATGTGCAGGCTTGTCTCATGCACATAGTCAGCAAGTAATTCATTGCGATTTAAAGCCCGCAAATATCATAATTGATACTGAGAAAAACGTATTAAAAATTACAGATTTTGGTATTGCCGCTTTACATAATACTGATACTGGTGAGTCTGTTCAGGGGCTGAGTTTTGGCAGTGCAAGTGCGATGTCACCTGAACAGATAAGAAAAGAGCCTGTTGATTTTAAAAGCGATTTATTTTCATTTGGTATACTAGCATATATGTTTATTAGTGGCCGTCATCCCTTTGGTGAAGGGGCCGCGCAAGCATTAGCTAATAATATTGCAAATGGAAAAGCCAGCAATGCACACGAGATAATTCCCGCACTACCCAATGAATTATGTGATTTACTCAATCAATTACTACAGCGAAAAAAATCACGTCGTCCCGTAAATGCTCAAAGCGTCGAACGCAGGTTACAAGACATTATTATTGCTATTAAACAGCAAGAAATTTTAGCGCAAGAGACAATTCCACTTGATCAATTAGTCGTAAAAACAAAATCACCTAAAAAGTGGGTGATTTTAGGTGCAGTGATGGGGATTGCAGCCATAACCACAGGCTTAATGTATAAGTTTGAAGTACATAAACCAGAAGAACATTATGTTGTATTTTTAGCCCCTGAAATAAAAGTGCCTCCGCTTTTCGAAGCTGATATAAATATGGTAAAAGCTACGATAGATGATGCAGTTAGACAAGGTATTATTAATAGTAAACACTTACACCTTATCTCAGAAGATGAAATAAAAGTTATTGAAGATAGTAACAACCAACAAACTTTAACACAGAGGTTAAAACAGTTAAGTATTGCAACAGGTATGCAAGAAGCTGTAAGAGCTGAACTCAATTGTATGCAGCCACAATGTTATTTAACGTTAGTTCGTTTAGAAGCACCTAATTGGACGGTCAAAGCACGTAAGCAATGGCCTATTATTATTGATAATTATAGTCAAATGCACCATTCAAGCAGTCAGCAATTAACTGCACTTTACCCTGATTTTGATAATAAATATGTTGTAATGTCGCAGTTGAGCGACAAAGTACAAATTGAACATATCGAGTTGTATCAAAAAGTGCAGCATGTAGGCGATTACAGTGAACAGCTATTCATGCAAATTAGTAGCGCGATTGAACAAACCCCGCAGTTATACGCTAACTATGAGTTATTACGTGAGGTTGCACTGAGTTTATACCAGCAGTCTCAACAGGATGAGTATTTAAATACTGCCAGTAAGTTGCTTTTTAACTCGCCGTTGGCATATCAAAATACCCCTGCATTTGCTAAAAATGCCATGTTGATAGCGGTTGCTAGACAAGATTGGTCTGCGGCTACACAGTATTTGGCCAAAGCTGAACAAGTAGGCGCTAGCACCTTAACTCTTTATGAGTTACAAGGTACTCTCTACTTAAAGCGAGATCAGTTGCCTGAAGCACAACAAGCTTTTGAATTAGCATTAAAAATACGTTCTAACCCGCTAATAAAGCAAAACCTTGCGTTGGTTATGTGGTGGCAAGGTGATATTGAAAAGGCAAAGCGGCTACTTAATGAGGTGATAAGTGTTAGCCCACAAAATTATATGGCTAATCAATTATTGGCTGATATAGCACTTACCGAAGGTGATTTAGTAATTGCTATAAAGCAATATAAACAGGCTATAAATATTAAGGCTGATAGTACAGATTTGAGTAACTTAAGTATTGCTTATTCATTGCAAGGTGAGTTTGAACAAGCATTAATAGTTGCCCAGCAAGCTGTTGATATAAACCCCGAGCATGTTAGCTTTAGGCTTAATTTAGCGGATACACAAAAGTCGCTTGGCCTGATTGAGTCATACCCAGCTAATTATCTAAAAGTCATTGAATTGACGCAAGATAAACAAACTCTTGATGGTTATTTAGAGGTGGCGCAAGCGCATAGCCAATTAGGTGAGGCTAAACTTGCATTACAGGCACTAAATAAAGCAATTAGTATCTCGTCAGAGCACTATGAGTATGTGTTTACTGCGGCACTTGTTTACAGTGTTATTGGTGAATACCAATCAGCGATAATGTATATAGAGAAGTCATTAACAATTGGTTACCACCCGATGTGGTTTAAGTTGCCTTGGTTTAAACCTTGGTGCAAAAAAGAAGAGTTTATTACATTAATGCAGCAATATGACTCTTCTTTTAGTTGTGGCTTTACTTTAAATTAAAGTGTATTACCAGGTCTACGTACAACAATCTTAGGATCTTGCGACATATAAATTTGACCTGAATTATGTTTTGCAACATATCTAAAGCTAATAGGTAAGTAAGCTGTATCTTCACCTTGCGTTACTTCGATTACTTTATCCAAGTTACCTGTATCGACCCCTGCAAACGCATAGGTCGCTCCAACATCTGTTACTTTTAAAGTAAGCACCTTGCCTGAAGCATCTATTGAGGTTGAAATGTTATACTGGCAGTTACTGCCAGCACCACAGTATTCAACACCATTACCATAAAACACCCATTCATCAGCAACAGATTGATCAAGTGTTACAACAAGCTCAGCAAATTGTTTTACTGCAAGCCCGGCTGGGGTTGTGCCTTTTGGGTTTTGAAACTCGATACTTAAGGTTTCAGTTAAAAGTGTGCTACTTTCTGTGTTTACATGGAAGGTAAGCCAACTTTCACTTGTATGCGGAAGCAGCGTAAAGTGGGCTGTTTGCGAAAAATTGTCTTCATTACATGGAACTTGAATATCAGGGTGTTGAGCAATCGTCATTTTATCTTTCCTTGTTACAGTTGGTGTAGTCGGTACTTATTTGGTACGAGTTTTATTGTAGGTGATACTTTTTACTAATAAAAGCTATTACGTTTATTTGTAATAGCGTGTAATATTTTTAATGGGGGAAGCGCGTAATACAAACGTGTTTTTGGTTATTCGTTTGAATTAAATCATCTATGTTTACCTGTATCTTAGAGCCAAATATGGCTATCTTGCTTGTTTGATCTTCGTTATGATTAAGTGTCTTTAGGCTAATGAAGTTTATTTATGTATATACAGCTACTTACAAGCATCGATTGGGTGAGTGTTGGGGTCGGTTTTACCACTGGTGCCGTACTTCTAGGTCTCGTTTACTCAAATAAAGGTAAACGCTTATCGCAGCAAATGAGTGAGCACCAACAGCAACTGCTACTAATACAAAATCAACTTAGTGAAAAGCAACAACAATACAGCGCCTTATTAGATGAACACGATTTGCTCGAGCGAAGCCATCAAGAGCAACGTGATGAAACCCAACATTTTAAAACACGTTTTACCGAGCAAGAAAAACAAAGCCAACAGTACAACCATTATTGGCGTAAAGCGGAAAGCGAACTAACAGCCCTGCGTGGCGAACACAATGCCCGCGGCATAGAGCTTAGTACAATGCGCACTGTACTTGAACAAAAGCAAACACACTTTGAAGAGCAGCTTGAACACATCAAACAAAGTAAAGAGCAGCTAAAAAAAGAGTTTGAAAATTTAGCGAATCAAATCCTTGAAGAAAAATCGCAAAAGTTTAAAGCTTTAAACCAAGAGAGCATTGAACAACTATTAAAACCAGTGCAAGGCGAGTTAAAAGGCTTTAGAGATAAGTTAGAGTCTATTCACGTTGAAGATGTAAAACAGCGCGAGGCACTTAAAATAGAGCTGCTGCATTTACAAGCCAAAAGCCAAGCAATAACAGATCAAGCAGATAGGCTCAGTAACGCACTCCAAGGGCAAAAGAAAACCCAAGGTAATTGGGGAGAACTTATGCTTGAAAACGTGTTAGATAGCGCAGGCCTGCGCGCTGGAACTGATTACAAACGCGAGGTGTCGTTTAATACTGACGATGGCCGCCTTCGTCCCGATGTAGTGGTATATTTACCGCAAGGTCGCCATTTGGTTATAGATGCTAAAACGTCACTCAATGCTTACACCCGCTATGTAAATGCAGATAACGAACTTCAAGCGCAACAAGCGATTAAAGAGCATGTAGAGGCTGTTAAAGCGCGTATTAATGAATTGGCGAGTAAATCATATGATCGTCTCCCAGGAATTAATTCACCAGAGGTTGTGGTGATGTTTGTGCCAATAGAGTCTGCTTTTGTTGAAGCACTTAAATACCAAAGTGATATCTACCAACAAGCAATTGAAAAAAACATTCTAGTTGCGACTCCCACTACCCTACTCACAAGTTTAAATATAGTTAAACAGTTATGGCGCTTTGAAGAGCAAACCAAATACTCTAAAGAGTTAGCTAATCGTGCTGAGCGTTTTTATAATAAGCTCAATGGTTTTTTAACCAGTATGGAAGGTGTTGGTAAACAATTAGATAAAGCCAAAGAAAGCTACGACAAAGCATTTTCTCAGCTATATCGTGGTAAAGGTAACTTAATTAAACAAGCCTCTGAGTTTAAAGAGCTTGGTGTCTCAGTGCAAAAAGACTTACCCGCTGAAAGTGTTGAACGAGCCCAACTAGAATTGGATTAATAAAGAGAATGAAACAGTTTTTAAACAAAGGAATTGCTACGCTAAAATTAGCATCAGATAAACTCACCGATGAGTTTAGTAAAGGCTATGTTTTAGCAAAAGAAAAGGTCAATGGACTCCCTATTTTCATGTCGTTAGAGCACTGTGGAAAAGTAAGCCCGCTATCGTTTGACGAAAAACATTATTTTGTAATCCCTTTCGAATTATCAGAGTATAAATTTGCTCTACACACCATGCGCTGCCTGCCTAAAGGTGTCCCCGAAGTGAATAACTTGCCTAAACGACGAGTGTTTCATTTCCCAAACGAACACGCTGAAGCCGGACTTAGGCTCTACATGCTAAACAGCACTGATGAGATAATGCGAGCACAAGCGACTGGGCAAACGAATACCTTGCAGTCACTAGCAAATGATATAGACGCGTTAGATCAAAAGCTTACTTACGGTATGCTATTAGTCGGTGGCCTTGCTGCCATAGCAAATCCTTTATTAGGGGCAGGTATAGCAGCTAAAGCAGTGTTGCCAAGCGTCACAGGCCTATTGAACAAATATGGTTTGCGTGCTTCTGCGGATAAATTTTCCCAATATCAACTTGAAAAAGAAATCAAAACAGCTCAAAACAATATCATTCAAGAATTTGAGGCTGCTAATACACTGCAAGTAATAAACCCTATTTTGCAAGAGTTGGAGCTCACACTTAGAACAACCGAAGCAGAGCATGACCCTTTAACCAGCTTTAACTTAGGTGAATGTTCTATACCTGAGTTAGGAGATGAAACGTGGCGTGAGCTTACCGATGTTGCAATTTGTCATGTTTATAAAGATGTATACGATGATGAATCACTGCATGAACAAGCACATCTAACGACTAAAAATTTAAGGTGGTTAAAACTAATTTTTGACGTAAATGATACTAAAGCATAAGGAAAACAAGTGATGAACATTGGTATATATATTTACAATGATGCAGAAGTGCTGGATTTTTCAGGCCCATTTGAAGTGTTTAGCACGGCAAAACGCTTAGCTGATAATGATTGGCAGGTATTTTTTGTGGCCGAGCAAAACAAACCAGTACTTGCGCGTGCAGGCTTTAGTGTAAACCCCCATTACAGTTTTGATAATCATCCGGCGATAGACTTGCTAATAGTTGTTGGTGGTGTACATACCTATGAACTTGAAAAAAGGGCCGTAATTAACTGGATACGAGAAGCCGCTGACGCTGCTGCTAAAGTAGCCTCGGTTTGCACTGGTGCTTTTTTATTAGCCAAAACTGATTTACTTGATGGCTTAACGGTTACCACACATTGGGAAGATCAAGCTGATCTTGCTGCTATGTTCCCAAGCCTAAATGTGATCACCAATAAACGCTGGGTATCGCAAGGTAAATTTACCACCTCAGGCGGAATTTCTGCGGGAATTGATATGTGTTTAGCGCTAGTTGCAGAGTTAATAAGCCCAGAACATGCTGAGCTTACGGCGAAGCAAATGGAATATCAGTGGCACACAAACACTTAGCCCTCTGGTAGTTGCTGTTGTATAAATATATGCATGTAATCACGTAAACAAACCGATTTTTTACTAAGTAAACGCCCGCTTGGCCAAATAGCAAAAATCTCCCTTGGTAGACTTTGCCATTCAGGTAAAACCCTTACTAACTCGCCTGTTTTAAGCTCATTTATAATTTCAAATCGCGGTAGTAATCCTATCCCTTGATGATCGCATATTTGATATTTCACAAAACTTGTATCGTTATAAATGCTATTAAAGCGGCACATATGCGTGTAACTGGCGCGAGTTTTGGTATTGGTCAGCGGCCATTTATTTCTAAGCGTAGTGCCAATTAAGCGGTGCTGTTTAAGATCATTTGGCTCTTTAAGTTCAGCGGTGCTAGTTAAATAGTTAGGAGTCGCCACCAAAATAGAATCTGCTTGTCCGAGCTTTTTTTGTTGTAGCAGTGAATCTTCCTGTGGGCCTATTCTTAGGGCTAAATCGGCTTGGTTTTTTATGATGTCTTCAAGCTGGTTACCCAAAACAAGCTCTAATTGAATATCAGGGTACGCTTTAGTGAACGACAACCACATGGGTCGTAAAAAACCATGGCAAATATTAAGCGGCGCAAGCACTTTGAGTTTACCGCTTAGTTGTTCTTTTTGTTGATTAAGTTGATGACTGGTTTGTTCAAATTGCTCAACTAAATTTGCATAACTTTGATAGTACACCTGCCCTTGCTGTGTCAGCGTACATTGGCGCGCAGAACGGTGTAGTAACTTTTGCCCAAGGCGAGACTCAAGACGTTGTAAACGCCGGGTGACCGTCGCACCAGGCAGCGATAAATACTGCCCAGCTTGCGATAACCCACCTTGCTGCACTATATGCACAAATAACACTATATCATCTAACATGATTCCACTTTTGCAATTTAAGTTTGATTAAAGCTTTGTATTTAACGTTTGTGTAAGTGTATATCATGATTACTAAATTTTCTTAGTAAAGAGTATTTTTATGTTTGAAGGTATTGATTGGGTTACTGTTATAGCAATTGGTGTAGGTGCTACAGCTGTGCTCGACGTATGGGCGCTATTACTTGCCAAGGTGTTTGGCATTAGTGCTTTAAATTTTTGCATGGTAGGCCGTTGGGTAAGTTTAATGCGAAAAGGCCAATTTAATCATGCTGCGATTGCTCAGGCACCCACTCAAAAATACGAATGTGTTATTGGCTGGTTTATTCACTATGTAATAGGCATCGTTTTTAGCTTAGTCTTCTTACTGCTTGTATCATCCAGCTGGCTGGCATCACCAAGCTTAGTACCTGCGTTGTTATTCGGTTTAGCGACCGTGTGTATGCCGCTTTTTATTATGCAACCGGCGCTAGGCTTGGGGATTGCTGCTAGTAAAACTCCTAAACCTGCTTTAGCCAGAGTCAAAAGTTGTGTATCGCACTGCGTGTTTGGTGTGGGGATTTATATCAGTTCAATTGTTTTACTACTATTTTAGAGGATCGTTATGTCAGCTAATTATTGGTTAAAGCGATGGAAAGATGACGATATTGGTTTTCATGAAAACAATGTAAATCCTTACTTAGATCGTTATTTTACTAACTTAGTCCCATCTATTGATAGCCGTATTTTTGTGCCTTTGTGTGGTAAAACAAAGGATATTGCTTGGCTGCTTAATAAAGGAATGCATGTTGTGGGTGTTGAGCTTAGTGTAAGTGCGATTAAGGCGTTATTTATCGATTTAGGTTTAGCACCCACCCTAACTCAGTATGGTCAACTGACGCAGTATTGCGCGGGTAATGTGACTATTTGGGTCGGCGATATTTTTGCTTTAACAACTGAATTACTTGGATCAGTCGATGCTATATATGATCGCGGTGCCTTGGTTGCTTTGCCTTTCAAATTACGTAAAAAATACACTGCACATATCACTAATATTACAAAGAGTGCCCCGCAATTGCTTATTTGTTGTGTGTATGACCAATCTAAGCATGATGGCACACCATACAGCGTTAGCGCTCAGGAAGTGTTTGATCATTATCATCGCATCTATTCGCTAAAGTTAATAACGTGTGATGCCATTACCAATGGCGTTAAAGGTGTTAAGCCTGCCAATGCAGTCGTTTGGCTATTAAGCAGAAAAAATTGCTAGCATTGCATATTGCATGCAATAATTGAGTTCAATGCGTGAATGCTTGCGATAAGTGTTCTGATATTAAGTACAAAATTTGCTAAAGTAAAAGTTGTTTAACATTATTTTTGTATCGGATAAATGTGTTAGACAACCCTTAAAAATAACGACAATAAGCAAATACTCCACTTTAGGAACTTACATGAAATTATTCAAATCCACCGCTATAGTACTGTCGGTACTCGCTGGGTTATCGTTATCTGGCTGCTCAATGACCGAAAGTGGCAGCACACAAGCCGCTACAAGCCAAATAAGTAACCCTCTGAGCTTTGAACAAATCTATAAAGATAAATATTTTAAAGCGCAGCGTAGCACTTACTTTAAATGGTTAGACGATGGCACTGGCTACACAGTGCTTGAAGCGCGTGAGAGCGAAAAAGATAAAAAAGACGACGCTGATAATACTAAAGCGGATGACGAAAAAGCTGATGATGACAAAGACAATGGCATAAAAGGTAACGACATTGTGTTCTACAATGCCGATGGTACTGACCGTAAGGTATTAGTTGAGTTTGAAAAGCTACACCCAGAAGGCGCTGAAGAGCCGTTGGCAATAGAAAGCTACCAGTGGTCAAAAGATGGTAAATGGCTCATGGTATTTACCAATAGCGAGCAAGTTTGGCGCTCACGCAGCCGCGGAGACTTTTGGTTACTCAACCTTGAGACTAACCAATTACAGCAATTAGGTGGCGCAGACGTTGAGCCTACTAAGCTCATGTTTGCTAAATTTTCGCCAGATAGCTCAAAAGTGGCTTACGTGCGCGATAACAACATTTATATGCAAGCGGTTGGCAGTAACGATGTAACTGCGCTCACAATCGATGGCAGCGCCACCATTGTTAACGGCAACTTTGATTGGGTTTACGAAGAAGAGTTCACCATTGCTGATGGCTTTCGTTGGAGCCCCGATAACAAATCAATCGCTTATTGGCAGCTTGATACCAGCGGTGTTAAATTTTTCACTATGATCAACAACACCGATGAGCTCTACCCTACTCTCAAAACGTTTCCGTATCCTAAAGCGGGTGAAACTAATTCAGCCGTGCGCGTGGGCGTGGTAAGCCTTAGCGACAAACAAACCCGCTGGGCCAAACTTGAAGGTGATAATCGCGATCGCTACATTCCGCGCATCAGCTGGGCAGGCACTGGGGATGAGTTAATGATCCAAGATTTAAATCGTCCACAAAGCCATAACAAGGTGTGGTTATTTGATTGGCAAAAGCAGCAACTGACTAAAATTTTAGAAGACAAAGACGATGCGTTTATCGAATGGTTTTATAAAGCCAATTGGTCAAAAGACGGCAAATTCTTTATTTGGCACAGCGAACGTGACGGCTGGCGTCATCTTTACCGTGTATCGCGCGATGGCAAAACCATTATTGACCTAACGCCTGGCGATTACGATATTGTTGATATGCTCACGATCAATGAAGACAAAAACGTCATGTATTTTATTGCTTCACCAAACGATCCAGGTCAGCGCTATTTATATAGCACGCCACTTGATGGCAGTAGCAAACCTGTGCGTGTAACCCCTGCTGAGTTTGAAGGCTCAAACAGCTATTACATGTCTAAAGATGCCTCATGGGCGATGCACACGTATTCTAAATTTGGCACACCGCCAACAAAAGAAATCATTAAAGTGGCAGACCACAGTAATGTAAAAACCTTAGTTGAAAATAAAGAACTAAAAGAAAAACTGGCTGAGCAAAGCTTACCAAGCCATGAGTTTTTTAAAGTGAATGCGCAAGACGGCACTGAGCTTGACGGCTACATTATGTTCCCAGAGAACATGGATAAAAGTAAAAAGTACCCGATTGTTTTTTACGTATACGGTGAACCGTGGGGCTCAACAGTGCAAGACCGCTATGAAGGCAATAGCTATTTGTACAAATCACTGTTAACCCAAAAAGGCTTTATTGTCGCATCGGTTGATAACCGAGGTACTCGTGCTCCAAAAGGCCGCGATTGGCGTAAATCGATTTATAAAAAAATCGGCTCTATTACCGTGCAAGATCAAGTGGATGCACTTGATGCCATGGCTAAACGTTGGGATGTAATAGACACCGATCGTGTTGGCGTGTGGGGTCACTCAGGTGGCGGTAGCTCAACGCTTAATTTATTGTTCCGCCATGGTGATAAGTTCAAAGTGGGTATTGCCTCAGCGCCAGTGCCAGATATACGTTTATACGACACTATTTACCAAGAGCGTTATGCGGGTAACCCAAATACCGACCCAGAGAGCTACGATAACACCTCGCCTATCACGTTTGCTAAAAACCTAACTGGTAAGCTATTGCTGATTCACGGCACCGGCGATGACAACGTGCATTACCAAGGTTCAGAGCGCTTAATTGATGAACTCGTTAAGCACAACAAACAGTTTGAGTTTTTCTCATACCCAAACCGCTCACACAGCCTACGTGAAGGCAAAGGCACCGCCCTGCACTATCACACCATGATGGCCGATTTTTTTGAAAAGAACTTATTGAATCAGTAACTTGATTAGTTAGTTTAGAGACTATAAGCCACACACTAACAAATGACGTGTGGCTTTTTTAATCAAAATGTAATGGGGGTTTACAAAGCAGTGGAGTTTCATTTTTCCATGGATTGATAAAAGCCCCCCCTTATCTCATCAGCTCTTGCTCCATGCTTGATAACTGGACAGTCAAATGAATGAGCTCTATATCGATTTCAGCACCAAAATGGTAGAGTTCTTTCATCGTGGTTATATATTTTGATGCATAGTACCTAACAAAATATTGCTCATCACTTAAGTTATTAATTTCTAACAAAGCAATCGCATATCTTTGTAATCTCAAACTAAGTTTTTGTGTATAAATATGAAAAATTTTATCAGCTTCTTTTATTTCGAATTTTATTAGCTGGGAAATAACTTCCTCTAGTTTTAAGGATGGATGAAGTACTTTTGAAAAATGTTCGCGAATTTCTCTCTTCTTTGGATGATATAAATTTGAGTCTATTATGTTTATAATCTCCTCAATCGCAAAGCTAGTTGTTAATATGTTCTTTATTTCTTCTTCACATTTACCTAGCTCACTGCTCAGTTGATTAAAAGTAAACGCTATTCGAGTTCGATTTAAGTTATGTGCAATGCTCCAGAGTGTAAATAATGCAATAACTACTGAAATACATTTAATTGGAAATGAAAATATTGTTGTAAAGTAGAGAAATCCTTTAGCTGTAAAATCAAAAATTAGTGTTTTTTCATAATGTAAAATTAAAAAATAGCTAACTACTGCAAATATAACTATGAAAAATATCAAGCCAAGAGTTACTTTCTCTATAATTTTGCCAATAGAGTTTTTCTTTATATTTCCTTTCAAGATATATACTCCTAATGTGTTTAAGTTTTAATTGCTTAGGGTGCTAACTCAATTGCCCAATCATTTCCTTTACCACTAAAAACTGCACTTGCCTTAACGTTCTTAATTCCGCTGCGCGCACATTAGCAGGCGGCATATTTTCAACTTCTTGGTATAAGTTACTAAATTCACTCTCTATATTTCCTAAAAAATAACTTAGCTGCTTTACTGCTGCAGAGCTTGGAATACCCAGTTCTTTTGCAAAAGCGATAACATCAGCTTTGTTGACATCACAGAAACGTTTTTTATCATTGATAGAAACTGTTAGTGCCTCTTCTAGAGGCTTTGCACCCTCAGGAACATAAATAATGGTGCTTAATAAATCATAAAACGGTGTTATTTGCGCAGATCCGTTTTCGTAGTAAAAGCTGATATTTTTTAAATGCGCATCCCCATTACCAACCAATAAATTATAAATCACCCATTGATATAACTTAATGGCCGTTGCAGCTTTAGGTCGTACGTTATTAAGTATTTTTTGGTATGTTTCAACCGTTGATGCAGAATATTTGGAGTGCCTGCTATAACTTAATAACTGACAACTATCTATAATATGTTTACGCTCTTGATCAGGGTAACTTCCTGTGCGGTCAAAGCGTTCAACTAAATAGGCTGGTTCTGGAGTATAAATGAGTTCTACATTGGGTATGTCTAATCCTAGTCGTCTCGCTAGTTTCATCATAAACCACTCATTGCATGTCGTTTGCCAATATTGGTCTGGCTCAGAATGATCGGGCTTGAGTATATGAGTTGAAGGTGTGCCTTCATTGCCTTCAAATAACTCATTCCCGAGCTTAATAACCAGCATTTTATACTGCGCGCCAGCAAGTGACATGCGGCTACCTTGGCGGCTATTTAATAGTGCTCTGGGTAAGTTTTTAATTCGACTTGATAGTTCAGCAAAAGGTAACGGTATTGCACTAGGGTTTGGAAAATCAACATGCTCTGGTAAGAGAGTTAAAGCACCGGCAGACTCAATACCGGATGCAGTAAGTAGAGCAAATGAATCTTCATGATCAACTTTAACTTCTTTCGCTAATAATTCGCGAGCATTTTCTTCTGGCAGTAAATTATCAAAAAACTGCTGCACGGGCCTCGTAGTACCTGAATCAAGAATCACAGGCCTTGTAGTGGAATACTGGGAGTTATCGCAAATTTATTAGCTGAGTTAAGCCAAGCTTGATTATATTTAAAAGACCAAAACCCGTTACTATCTTGTAATTGGCCCATGATCTGTTTTCCAGCATACACATTGAGTGACCTATTATTCATGATTAGCCACCATGTTCTGGATTTGCGTTATTAATTTACTTTTAGCCTTTTCATCGTGTTGAGGTATAACTACGTCTATTTTTACTTCTAAACCTAAAGCTTCCATTAAATCGAACGCGCGGCCAATTGATAACGAGCCTGTGCCATTTTCAAAGTCACTCACTGTATTAATGCTAATGCCGGAGAAGTCCCCTGCTGTTCTTTGATCAAGCTTTTGGCTTTTCCTCACAATACTTGCCAATTTACCTAGTTGTTTTGCTGACTTTATCGTGACTTCCATTACCAATCCAAAATTCACAGTGTTTTGTGAATAATAGTTAAAAAAGTACAGAAAAGCTAATAATTCACAATATTTTGTGAATTAAGGCGGGAAGTAACTAACTAAAGCTAAAATTCACAGTATTTTGTGAATTATAATCAAAACTAACTCGTAACCAACTAAATTCACAATAAACTGTGGATTTAGCTCTCTATAAACTAACACCTCTTTATCTACCCAACAGCCCTTCTACCCACTCTAAAACTAGGCGTGTATCTCTAGTTGAAAAGCGCTGTTTATTTGGTATGTAGTAGCAAAACTCTGATTCAACTGCGTGGGTATCAAAGCTTTTAAGTAGCTCGGTATTTAGTAATCGTTGTACCAGCGTGGTTGAGCAAAACACCAGTCCTGAGCCTGCCATGGCTTCTTGGATGCCAAATAGTTCTTGGTCAAAGGTTTTAATAATAAATAACGCAGGATCTAAGTTGTTTTGAGTAAGCCATTGTTTAAGTGGTGGCTCACTCAGCGCGTTGTTTTTCCATTTTGTGGTATAGAGCGTAACGGGGCCGTTTTGCCATGGGCTATCCGCGGCTTTGTATGAGCCGAATACGTTAAATTGCTCGGTTTTTATAATGTCATCAGCGTTTATATTGCTCTGCTGACCAAAGCGAATGGGCAAGGTGTGCAATTGTTTATCAACGGCTTCACTGGTTGATATATCCACCTCAAGATTAGGCTGGCTGACCGATAGCTCCTGTAATGCAGGTATTAAGCGCAGTGCGGCCAGTGACGAGGTGGTGGTAATTTTAACGGTTGTGCCTGTGGCTTGCACCGTTGCTAATGCTTGGTCTATGCGGTTAAAGCCGTCGCTCGTTGCGGCACTTAAATATTCACCAGTCGGTGTGAGGGTGATTTTTCTGACTTGGCGGTAAAATAAATCGACGTTTAAACGGCTTTCAAGATTATTAATATGGTGCGAAATTGCGGTTGGCGTGAGTGATAGCTCATTCGCTGCGGCTTTAAAGCTGCCTAAACGTGCCGCAGCTTCAAAGGCTTTAAGTGCTTGTAGTGAGACTTGCATAAAGTGATACCTGCGAAAAAGTGGAATAACTATAGGTGATTATAACTCATTTATAGGTGAGGTTAACTCGTTTGTGAAATAGCGCTTTAAGTTAGATGATTACCCCATGTTCACTATGAGGATAAACACTATGACTACCCTATTACACATTGATGCAAGCGTAAGAGCTGCCAAAAACGATAACCCAGATCACGATTCAATCTCTAAAAATATTGCTAGGCGTTTTATTCATACCTTTAGAGAGCAACAAGATATAGGTGAGTATATTTATCGTGATGTAGGTGTGAACCCACCCTCTTTTATTACCCAAGAGTGGATTGGCGCAGTATTTACACCAGAGCACAAAAAGTCAGCACAGCAAAAGCACATACTTTTAGAGTCAGACCAATTTATTGCTGAAGTGAGTAAGGCTGATATTATTGTGATTTCGTCGCCTATGTACAACTATGGCATGCCAGCGCAACTAAAAGCGTGGTTTGATCAAGTTATTCGGATCAACAAAACCTTTGATTTTGATCTGGCCCGTGGTGACTTCCCGCTACAGCCTTTGCTGGGCGGAAAAACATTGATTGTGATCACATCAACTGGTGAATTTGGTTTTGAGCAAGGCGGTATTCGTGAGCACATGAGCCACTTAGTGCCGCATTTACGTAGTTTAAGCAAATATTTAGGTGTTACAACGATTCATGAGATAGCGTCAGAGTATCAGGAGTTTGCTGATGCTCGTCATCAACAATCGTTAAGCAATGCCTATAGCCAAGCAACTGAGCTTGCACAACAACTTTCCAATATGGCTGCTGAGTAATTGTAATATGCATAAACCTTTGAACAATTTAACAGACTAAATAATACACGCTTTACTGTGGTATTTTTAGCCAAACCGTAATAGGGGTTTACAGTTTATATTGTTTTACAAATTCAGATTTAAGGTTTCTGATATAAAAAAGCGCGAGGGTTAATACCCTCGCGCTCTTGGTTTTTGTGCTTTAATTAATAATCGATGTTTTGATTAAATATCAAAGCGGTCTGCGTTCATTACTTTTACCCATGCATTAACGAAGTCTTTTACAAAACGTTGTTTGTTATCGTCTTGAGCATAAAACTCCGCAAGCGCTCGTAGGATGGAGTTTGAGCCAAACACTAAATCAACACGAGTGGCGGTCCACTTTGTATTGCCAGAGCTGCGCTCAACAATGTTATAGGTGCTTTTGCTGGCAGGTTCCCAGCGATTATTCATATCGGTTAAGTTTACAAAAAAGTCATTACTCAATGTGCCCACGTTATCAGTGAACACACCATGGTGACTGCCACCGTGGTTAGTGCCCAATACACGCATACCGCCAATTAATACCGTGACTTCTGGTGCGGTTAAACCCATGAGTTGGCTGCGCTCTAACAGCAACTCTTCAGCTGATACGGTGTAGTCTTTTTTTTGCCAGTTTCTAAAACCATCGTGAATTGGCTCAAGCACATCGAATGACTCTGCATCGGTCATTTCGTCAGTTGCATCACCACGTCCTGGCGAAAACGGTACGGTTACATTTACCCCAGCTGCTTTTGCAGCTTGTTCCACCGCGGCTGTACCACCGAGCACAATTAAGTCCGCTAAACTAACTGGTTTGCTTAAACCCGCTTGTACTTTTTTAAGTGTACTTAATACGTTGGCCAAGCGTTCAGGCTCGTTACCTAGCCACTCTTTTTGTGGGCTTAAGCGAATGCGTGCGCCATTGGCTCCGCCGCGATGATCAGAGCCTCGATAAGTACGTGCGCTATCCCATGCGGTGCTGATCAAGTCACTGGCACTGATGCCACTATGTAACAGCTTAACTTTTAGATCGCTGATTTCAGTATCACATAAGGTGTAATCGACACTTGGGATTGGGTCTTGCCAGATCAGATCTTCGCTTGGCACATCAGCACCAAGGTAGCGTGATTTTGGGCCTAAGTCGCGATGGGTAAGCTTAAACCAAGCACGTGCAAATACATCGCTAAAATACTCAAAATCATCATTAAAGCGTTCGATAATTTTACGATACGCAGGGTCCATCTTCATTGCCATATCGGCGTCGGTCATGATTGGGTTCAAACGAATTGACGGGTCTTCAACATCAACAGGTCTATCTTCTTCTTTAATGTTTACAGGTTCCCACTGGTTTGCACCCGCAGGACTTTTGGTAAGCTCCCACTCGTAATTTAGAAGTAAGTAACAGTAGCCATTATCCCACTTAGTTGGGTGTGTGGTCCACGCGCCTTCGATGCCTGAAGTCATGGTATCGCGGCCTATGCCACGTGTTTTATGGTTATTCCAACCAAGTCCTTGCTCAAAGACGTCGGCTGCTTCTGGTTCTGGGCCAAGGTTTTCTTCGCTGCCATTACCATGCGTTTTACCTACCGTATGACCACCTACAGTAAGTGCTGCGGTTTCTTCATCATCCATTGCCATTCGAGCAAAGGTTTCGCGCACTTGCTCAGCGGTTTTAAGCGGATCAGGTTGGCCGTTTACGCCCTCAGGATTGACATAAATTAAGCCCATTTGGACGGCCGCTAATGGATTATCCATGGTGCTAGGTTTTTCGACATTGTCGTAACGTTCATCACTTGGTGCAAGCCACTCTTTTTCAGCGCCCCAATATACGTCTTTTTCTGGGTGCCAGATATCTGCACGGCCACCGGCAAAGCCAAAAGTTTTTAAACCCATTGATTCATATGCCATATTACCGGCTAGAATGATTAAATCAGCCCACGATAATTTGTTGCCGTATTTTTTCTTTATAGGCCAAAGTAAACGGCGGGCTTTATCAAGGTTGGCGTTATCAGGCCAAGAGTTTAAAGGCGCAAAGCGTTGGTTAGCTGTGCCACCACCGCCACGGCCATCAGCTAAACGGTATGAACCAGCTGAGTGCCATGCCATACGGATCATCAAACCACCGTAATGCCCCCAATCGGCAGGCCACCAATCTTGGCTTTGTGTCATTAGGTTTTTTAAATCGGTTTTAACGGCTTCAAGATCTAACTTTTTGAATTCTTCGGCGTAATTAAATTCATTTCCATAGGGATTTGTTTTAGTGTCGTGTTGATGGAGAATGTCTAAATTTAATGTATTGGGCCACCAATCAGTATTGGAATTAGACGTTTGTGTGTTGCTACCGTGCATGACGGGGCATTTCCCAGCACCTGAATTGCTCATTTCTAGCTCCTTTATTGATAAATAAAACTCAAACTATTACTTGCTACAGTTACAGTTTAGTTGATTGCAACATACTTGCTTAAATCAATGATAGGGTATTAACGATTAAAAACTAGATCCCGATCAGTGCTTTAAAACGATTGCAACCATCGATTATTTAGATTCCACTCGTAGAAAACCTATTAGGTTGTAGTACATATACCTAAGTTACCAAAAAATATTGGATTTAACGCTTCATAGAAGCTTAATATCAATATGTTCCTTTATAACAATGCCAATCTCTTTGAATGTCAAAATTAGCGTCTATCGTAAGGGGTTAAGTTTAACCCCTATTCTACTTTGCAGAAATCAGAGCCAAACTGTAAAGGGGGATTACATTTTGTTTGTGTCATAAGTGATCAACATAATTGTGGTATGAATTTAGTTGACCCTTAAATCTCAGTTTTAATACTGGGTGTGGTTAAGGCATAAGTCGATTGAAAATTTTTTGTTGCTAGGGCGTGCTAACCTTTCGTAATTGATTTTGCAGCAGTATAAATACCAAACATGTGCTGCCTAAAAGGTTCTTCCTAGAGGCGATTAACTCTTTGCTCGATTCTTACTTAGCCCACTCGGTTACAAACCTCGCGCCGCGATTAAATCGCCCCTAGATTGAATAAATTTCAATCCACAAAGGTCAACGCGCCCTAGGTTGAAATTATTAATTTTAAATATGCTAATTCAATCATTTCATCCTATTATTAAATAAAATAATTATTGGTTTACGCCTTAGCATGAATTCTAAAACAGTCGTTAATATGTTAACTCATCAGTATGCTATCAATGATCCGTTACACCAACTATTTGATGCTGTGAATGTTATTTCTGTTCAGGGGTATGATCAAGGACGACGAGTTATTTACTGGAACCAAGGTAGTGAACTTCTTTATGGTTATACCGAAGAGGAGGCTAAAGGGAAAAAACTTGAAGATTTGATTATACCTGAGCCTATGCGTGAGGGAGTGATTGCGGCGCACAGTGACTGGGTAAAGCATGGTATAGAAATTCCAGCGTCAGAGGCTATATTACGTGATAAAAGTGGGAAGGATATCATCGTTTTCTCCAGCCATGTAATGTTCACTAATCAGCATAATATTAAACAAATGTATTGCATTGATATTGACTTAAGCGATGTTAAGCAGGCTCAAGCTCAGGCAATATTTAAAGACCATATGCTTGAAACAATATTTGGTGCTATACCCGATTTATTCTTTTTGATGGAAGAATGCGGAACTATTATTGATTATCACGCCAGTGATGACGAACATCTTTATGCATCACCTGAGCAGTTTATCGGTAATAATATGGCTGATGTGTTACCTGAGGAAGTTGCGAGTAAGTTTCAATCCCATATTGCAAAAGCATTGCAACAAAAAACAATGGTAAGTTTTGAGTATGCGCTGACTATGCCCCACGGTGTTGTTTATTTTGAAGCGAGAATTGGTCTATTATCCGAATATCATCAAGTAATGCTGATTATTCGTGATATTACAGAGCAATACAAATCTGCTGAGGTTATTCGACATCAGGCCTATTTTGATAGTTTAACTTCATTACCAAATCGCTTTTTAGCGCTCGATCGTTTATCTCAAATACTTATTGAAGCGCAAAGAAGTAACGAAAAGGCCGCGGTGTTTTTTTTGGATTTAGATGATTTTAAAAAAGTGAACGACTCATTAGGGCATGAGGTTGGTGACAAGCTTTTAATCGAATCGGCTAAGCGCTTACAGCAAGTTTTACGAAAGGAAGATACTGTAGGTCGCCTTGGCGGTGATGAATTTATTGTATTGCTGCGTGGTTTAACTGAACATCATAATGCACTTGTCATTGCTGAAAACTTACTTAAAACCTTTAGAAAACCTTTTGAAGTGGATGGCAGAGAGCTCGTTCTTACTTTGAGCATTGGCATTGCTATATACCCTAAAAATGGGAATTGCGCGTCTGATTTATTACGCTGTGCCGATACTGCCATGTACCAAGCTAAAGCGCTTGGGCGAAACACCTATTCATTTTTTACGAAAGAAATGAATATTATTATGCAGCGGCGGTTTGAAATTGAAGGGCAAATGCGCGGTGCATTAGAGCGAAATGAATTTGAATTATACTACCAACCTCAAGTTGATGTAAAAAAGGGGCATATCATTGGCGCTGAGGCACTGCTTCGCTGGAACAACCCTGTTTTAGGTAACGTAACACCTGAAGAGTTTATTCCTATTGCTGAGAATTCGGGTCTTATTGTACCAATCGGACGCTTTGTTATTAAACAGGCGCTTTGGTTTTTACATCAGTGGCAAAATACTGAACACAAAAAGTACACTATGGCTGTTAATTTATCGCCTCGTCAATTTCGCGATACTGAGTTACTTAATTTTATAAAAAATATACTCAAAGATAAACAGATTGATACCGATAGTTTAGAGCTTGAAATAACGGAAGGAGTGCTGATGACGGGGCAATCTTTTATTCACGACGCGATAGTTGAAATTAATGCGTTAGGAATAAAATTATCAATGGATGATTTTGGTACAGGTTATTCGTCGTTAAGCTATTTAAGGCAATACCCATTTGACGTACTAAAAATTGATCGCAGCTTTATTAATTGCATAACTGAAAATAAGCCTGACTGTGACTTAGTTAAAGCAACTATTGCGATGTCGCACAGTTTAGGGCTTAAAGTTGTTGCTGAAGGTGTTGAAACTAAAGAGCAGCTTTTATTGTTGAATGATTTAAATTGTGATTTTGTGCAAGGTTATTATTTTAGTAAACCACTGCCTGCAAAGCAGTTGCTGGAATTATCCGCAGCACATAAATAATCAGCCTATTGTTAAAAGCTAATTGTTAAAATTGATAAGTGGTATAAATTAGTTTAAACAAAACGTAACAAGTAACGTTGTTACGTTTATAATTTAAGCTGCAGCTTCGTTATTCAGCAAGGGCAATCGCGGCCATTTTCATTGCGCTGCTAAACGATTTTGCACCGGCAATAAATAACCCATTGTGACAAAACATAGCGTCATCGAGGCCCGTTGCATCTTGAAACTCTTTGTCTGATAAACCTGCCCACGCTTTTGGCAACGGTTTTCTGTCTTCAAACGAACCAAGCTCAGCAGGCACTGTTTGAATTATCCATTGCCCAGAATGCGAAGGGTAAACCATATATAAAGCGTCGTCAGATAATGCATGGACTGTTTTTTTCCATGGCGTGTATTTCTCTAATACGATTACTCTAGGATCTTCTGCATTTTTGACTGCTTGAGCAACAATGGCTTTGGCGTTAATGCCGCCGCTTGCTGCTGCAATGAATCGCGTTAAAATACGAGATGCAAACTCAACAGCTTCATTAAAACAGCTATCAAAGTCGCTTTCTTCTTGCCACGTAGGATTAAACATGGAGATGGTTTGGCTTAGGCTAATCCCTTTTGATACACCTTCAACGTGACCACAATCAATGGCATCGATTGTTGACACTAGACTAGAATCAACAGAATTTGCAACGTCTTGATCGCCATTGCACAGTGTTAAGCCATATTTTTGCCAAATTAAACCAAATGAAGAATAAGGAATGCCGTTCTCACGTTCGCCTGCCCCACCACGTTGGTGATGATCAAAGCGGCCAGTATCAGGGTTATGTTCACCCCCTACATCAATCACAATATCAGCCTTATTTATAAGCTCTAAATCGCGGGTACGTATGAGTTTAAAAGAAGGGTAAATGCTTTTGAGTGCGGCAATGCTGAAAACATCATCTGCATGAAAATTACCGTTGTGAGTTGCTATCGTTATTTCATTCATTTGTATTGTGTCATTTTTGAAAGGGAGAAGAAGGTGTCGTTATTTACACTTAACTATTTTTGGCTACGTAGAGCCAGTGGGCACTTAAGTAAAACCACCGTGAGGATACTATATCAGGGCAGTTAACAAAACCGTTTACTGTATTTGAGCTGGGCAATTCGCGATTTTATTAGACTAAAGGCGTATACCTAAGATATTACACGTTTTTAGCTTGTAAAATAATCACTTACACTTAAGTGTTAATTCATTTGTTTAATAATAGTAAATTGATTTAAAACAATATTTTTAAATTTCATTTAGATTTTAAAACCTCAAATTAAATGTTTTCAATAACAAAAAGCTCACCATGCAAGACCTTTTGCCTAATCGCAATTATCTGCTGCCTGATTTACTCTGCTACCTCAATATTTATTTGCTTTAAACAAAGCTGTATTTTTATTTTGAGTAAGCAACTATGTTGCAGGAGAAGCCATGAACACAACGCCACACGATGAGGCTCAAGCGAAAAAGAGACCGGGTGAAAAAGCAGTTACCGATAGCTATGAAAATCTTCACAAACCTAGTTCTGAATTTGAAAGCCGAGATGAATATCTCGAACATGAACTGCAAATTATGCAGCCAAAACGCTGGCGTCCTAATTTACCTTTTAGAGATTACCGCTTCGAATTTGAAGACACTATTCCAGCAATGGCAGGCACAATAGGTAAAGTTGTTATGGTTGGTGCCATTGCAGCTACGTTTGCTGGTCAACTCGGGTTAAGTGACGCATTTATTTTAGAAAACGTACGCTATGAGCTACTGATTGTTTCTTTCTTTATTATTTTGTTTTCCGGTTTTATTTTACCTACAGCCAATTTAGCGGGAACACACGGGCCGCTAATTCCATTAATTCCAATCGTCGTTGCGGCGGGAGGACACCCTATGGCATTTGGCTTACTCATTGGTGCGTTTGGGTTGATCCTTGCTTTTAGTAAAGGAGGGAGCTTACTTGCTCGACTCACCAGTAAAGGCGTATGTGGCGGGTTATTACTTTATTTAGGTTTTATTGGCACTATTTCACAAGTAAAAAAATTGTTTGCTTGGGCGGAAGAAATTCAAATGACCCATATTGCTTTCATCGTTATTTTGGCAACTATTTTACTGTACGCGTTATTAGAGCACTTTAAAAAGCGCTGGTTAGCAGTCCCGCTTAGTTGCCTATTAGGTGGGTTAACGGCATTTGCATTAGGCGCACCGTTTGAATTTAAAACAGCACCGGGCTTACCTAACATGAACCCTATGTATTGGTGGGGTGAAAATACTGGTTGGATGCTCGGTTTACCTACACTTGAAAGCTTTATAGTGGTATTGCCATTTGCAATTCTTGCTGTTGCTATGTGGTCTCCTGATTTTTTAGGGCATCAAGTGTTTCAAAAAATTAGCTATCCGCAACGTACTGAAAAAGTTCAAATGAACATTGACGATACCATGCTTAGCGCCTCGGTAAGGCAAACATTTGGCTCACTTTTAGGGGGCTCTAATTTTACCTCGTCGTGGGGCACATACATTGTCCCTGCGGCTATTGCAAAGCGCCCAATACCAGCGGGGGCTATTTTAACCGCTCTGTTTTGTATTGTTGCAGGGTTATGGGGTTATCCAATGGACCTTGCTATTTGGCAACCGGTACTGTGTATTGCACTCATAGTGGGAGTTTTTATACCATTACTTGAAGCGGGCATGGAAATGACCCGTGTTGGCAAAACAACACAATCAGCCGCTATAGTGGTATTTGCATCAACCTTGGTCAACCCTGCGTTTGGTTGGTCATTGACCATGCTACTGGATAACTTAGGTTTGATAGGCTGTAAGGAAAGAAGCTCTGAATTAACGCCTATGAGTCGTTGGATCATCCCATTAATTATGTTTGTAGTATTAACGGGTGTAATGGCATTGGTTGGCTTATTACCGGGGATCCCTGCTTTAATGCCTAGTTTTAGGCAGTAGCGTTACTTGGTTAAATTTACAGCGGTAAGTGCATGAATGTGCGCTTACCGCTTTCTTATTCGTAGTTATGATAATTCCCTTTTTATAACCCCACCTGTAAATTCATTTTAAAAACCTAAGTTTAGGGTTATTCATGTGCATACAGCAGCCTACTAAGCAGCCATAGTGTGAGTTATTTCATAGCAAATTTAGGAAATTTCTTACTGTTTATTTTTTAATCTTCATCTATTTTTTATTTTGTAACCCCGCCCTAGCTATTGAGCTGTTAGTTAGGTTTTACTTGGCAACGGAGACTGCCCATGAAAACAGCTACACTAATCTTAAGCTCGCTAATTATCACTGGTTGTAATTTGACCACTAACACACCTGCAACGTTGGCTGAAACGCAAACATCCTATAGTTATATTCCTTTTGACCCTCTCCCTGTGCAAACGTTACTAGGGGCAAGTTGCTCACCTAGCGAAGAAGAAAAATTATTTAAATCAATTAGGCAACCTGTATTACGTGATTTAAGGCATGCATTTCCTGATCAAACCGTACGCCTCGCTGTAGCAGAATTTACAGCTAATGGTGGGCTGAGCTTTGGCCCATCAACAGTTGGGTTTGAGGGTAAGTCATACCAAGTTATTATAGATTATGCGAATACTGATACAGTAAAAGGCAGTTTTTTAGTTAAGCGTGAAATATCAGGTCAAATCCCTGAAACTAAATGGTGGGGTGGTAAATACACCCTGCCAAAATATGAAACATATAAGCAGGTAAAATTATTTGAAGATATTCCTATGCGGGTTATTTCAAAATACAGTGTAGAGCCAAACCCAACAGTTAGCCTCTTTAATAAACCGCCGATTCAGTTTGTGGAAAATAAATCATCTGAGCTAAATCAAAAAGTCGTAAAACAGCGGATTGATCAAGCTGAAAAACTATTAATGGAAGGCTATGAAGTCGTTAACCTACCCGTTTATGTAGGTGTAGGGCTAAGGTTAACAGCCACTATTAATGTATTAAATGGAAAAGTTAATTTATCTGGATTGCCGGCAATAGCGGCTGAGGCACAAAGTGGCAACTTAACGGGTACTTTAGTGGTGCAAACGCTCGGGGCTACAGGAGAGCTAGTTTCGGCTAATTTACCGTTGCCAAGTGAATTAAATAGAACAACAGTGCAAAACTCCATTTTGTCTCTTGGTTCAATAAAAGCGTTGCTCTATGATGATAAAATGCATATTACACCAAGGGTCATAGGTATATATAACCCCATTGGCGGCGGTCAAAGCTTTGTTAATGGCATTATTTCGGCGCTCGCATCGGAGCGATTAACGTGGTATCGCCCATGCGATTATATCTACGATGATAAAAGTTAGTGTTGGTATATGGCTCGTTGTAGGTGTTCAAAATGAGAGGTCTAACATTCATTTTTAGGCTGTAGCCATATAAAATATATGGCTACCAAAATTACTTGAGACACGACGTTGCTGCGTTTTTGGTTTAATATTTTTAGCGGTAACTGAGTTACATCATGATGGTATTTTGGCTAAACACAATTAGCTGTTTAAATAGCCTTTTTGTACATTTTTAAGGTAAAATTAGCTGCCTAAAAATAACAGCGAATGGATGCCATTTTTCATGTATAAACTCTTTTACTACCCGCTGAACGCCAGTATGGCCCCTCACTTTGTACTTGAAGAACTCAACGCCGATTTTGAACTCGTGCTGGTTGAT
This sequence comes from Pseudoalteromonas sp. Ld20, assembly GCF_045064175.1. Taxonomy (NCBI): domain Bacteria; kingdom Pseudomonadati; phylum Pseudomonadota; class Gammaproteobacteria; order Alteromonadales; family Pseudoalteromonadaceae; genus Pseudoalteromonas; species Pseudoalteromonas sp. Ld20. The sequence continues at coordinate 359,843 of NZ_JBISHB010000026.1, read as the reverse complement.
CGAAAAACCAATGCGCACAAAGCAAAAAACTATTTAGCCTTAAACCCTGCTGGGCGAATACCTACTTTAGTTGATGATGGAAGCGTGCTATTTGAAAGCGCTGCAATCTGTATTCATTTAGCTGAATCAAATCCAAAGAATAAATTAATCCCTCAAGTTGGTGAACCAGAACGCGCGCTATTTTTACAATGGATCATGTATCTAACAAACACCCTGCAAGCTGAACTTATGGTGCATTTTTATCCGCAAAACCATACTAATAACGTTGATGCAATTGCAAATATTACTGCTACTCAAGAAAGCCGAATAACGGCCATGCTTGGGCTCTTGGATACAGAGCTGGCAGATAAAAAATTTTTGGTTGGCGAGCAACTTACAGTGTGTGACTTTTATTTATTTATGCTCGCCATATGGGCGGATGAATTTAAACAGCCACCGCTTGCTTTTAAGCACCTTGGCCTTTATTTACGCCGCTTAGCTAAACGAGATGCAATAATTAAGGTCTGTAAAAAAGAAGGCTTAAGCCTTGCTGATTATGTTTAACCTGAATTTGGATAATAAATTAATATGCAGCTAAACCTCTTAGCCAATATTTAGGTTATTTAAAAACAAAAGGATGTTTGATGAAAATTTATGGTAGAACAACCTCTTTTAATGTGCAAAAAGTTTTATGGTTTCTTGATGAGCTTGCTTTGGATTATGAACACATTGAAGTGGGCGGGCGTTTTGGGGGTCTTGATAGCACTGAGTTTGTAGTATTAAATCCAATGCAAAAAGTCCCGGTGTTAATTGATGGCGGTAATATCATTTGGGAGTCGCACACTATACTGCGCTACTTAGCAGCTAGTTATGGGGCTGATGATTGGTATTCTCTCTCCCCTTTTGAGCGCTCTTTGTATGAGCGCTGGTTGGACTGGTCACAAGTGACGTTTCAGCCAGCTTTTATGGGCACTTTTTGGGGGTATTATCGCACCCCTGCGAGTAAACGTTGTATGGATAAAGTAAATCAAGATTTACTGGCGTGTAATAACTGTTTAGCACTTGTTGAGCAACAGCTTAGACAATCTACTTATTTGGCAGGACCAAAAATTACTCTTGCTGATATTTGTGTTGGCGCGATAATTTACCGTTTAATATCACAGGGATTAACGTTCACTTTACCGCCACATGTTGAAAAATGGCACATGCATTTAAAAACCAGAGCAGGTTATAAAAAATGGGTCATGAGCGATTTTAGTGAGCTAAAAGGGCGCGAAGATTATTAGCGCCCGTTTGAATTACATTATAAACCTGTTGATTTTGCTAATTTAATTTCATTAATGGTCAGTGGTATATTTTCAGGTGCAGGAGCCTTTGTTTCACCGTTGTCATTTAATGTGTAAGTTTGCTGGGTTGCGGTATAACTTAAGGTCTCGAGATTTATGTTGGCTGTTAAAGCATCGTAATCACAGCAAGAATGAAATGACTTACCAGTAAATGCTAGACGCCCGTCTTCAATGCTATAGTTTATTTGATCAGTTGTGGTGTGGGTTGGAAGTTGAAAAACAGTCAGCTTGAGCTTATTCACAATTGCTAAATAAGAAGTATAGTAGCTTCGACTCCCAGATATATGTGTTGTTATTAAGTAGGCGTTAGTATCAGGGTGTTTGATTTTAAATAATTTGGTATCAATCTCTGAGATACCACTGCCCGCTAATGGTCCAAAGCTCGCGTGTCCAAATTTGTTACTTTGATAATTTAGGAAGTAACTGCCAGGTAAGTGTGGGTAATGCCATCCTGACATCGAGAATACAGCGCTTTCATTACTTTTAATTGAGTAGTGTATATCAGCTTTGTATTGTTGCTTTATCAGTGCTGACTTATGTATATATGCATTTTGGTTATCAAAGTAAACTTTAGCCCAATCAGAATCTAATGAAAACTCAGCCTGCACAGTCGTTCCACCTGCTAACAAACCCAGTTTATTGCTACTTCTGTTTGGGGATGTTCTTACATTTACGTTCTGCTGCACAATGGCTGGTAAATAACCTGATGCGGACTGTATTTCAGTTAAACCATCAAGATTGTACATTTGGTTACTGTGAGCGTTAAAAGAGTGGAGCAATATATAAGTAAAAGTCAGTAGCGTAATTTTTGTCATAGTATGTTGTGGGTATTGCTTAAATGGGGAGGTAGTTTACCCATTTACTCCCGCCAGATCAGCCAATTAAGCTATCTGGAGGGAGGTTTATATTCGTTTAATTAAAAGCCATGCTGATTTATTGGTACTAGTCGCTATTTTTAGCAAAGCGACAGCCTAAAATGCGTTCTATTTTTTGTTTCAGGTGTAAGGCATTTTTTATTGTTTTGAAATCTCCGCCTAGGTTAATCGTTTTGTTTGAGTGTGTTATCAAGTGCAGTGAAAACTTCTCACTGGATTGTTTGCCGCTGGTTTGGACTTTTGATGATACAAAAGCGTCAATATCTTTTATCTCAGACGCTGTAAATGATAATGCCTGTACATGCTTAGAGAAGAAGTAAACATCCAGTTGCAAGCTATTTCTGCTGACTTTAATTTTGCAGTTTCGCCCGTAGCCCCAAATGCCTAAAGCTAAAAATAGGCAGCTCATCGCGGAGAATACAATACCAAAAAAAGAGCCATTTAAAGTTGCAATTAACACCCCAACAATAAAAAATATCGCCCCTAGGGCTATAATAAACAAGCACTCTTTAGCGCCTGGCGTTTGCAGGGTCAGTGCTTGTGTCGTGGTATCTTCATCAATCGTTAAGCGCGCATGCATTGCTGATTGTTCGGTTGGCGTTAATGGCTGATTTTTTAATTCTTGCTCCACCGATACACTTTGCGCTGTCATAAATACGGGGATGATATATTCACGGTCAAAACTATGTCCATCAATCTCGCCTTGAATAACCAATGCCCACTCATGGTAGCGCTTACTTGGCGTGCTTGATTGAGGCTGTCCTGGGGGTACATCAAAACTAAAATCAAGGCCTGCGCCTTTAGCGCTTGTTCTAGGTGTAAGGTCTTTTTCTACTGAAAAAACGATACAGCGACTCGATTTGCTTTCAGTGCCACTGCGTTTGGTTAAATGTTCGGTGCATTTTAATGTTGCTGTAAACGTCGTGGCTGTACTTGTTTGACCGGGAATAGTTAAGCTGCCTTTCACTTTACCGCCAATCACACCTGGGTAAGGATTAATGGTCAATGGCACTTCTTTAAAATGTAACCATTGTTTTTGAATTTTTCTTGCCCGAATAATTAACCACAAAGGTAAAACTAAGAACAATGCAGCAAGCACCGTAGTGAATGTATTGCCGCCATATAAGCCTACAGAAAATGCCCCGCTAAATAAGCAGCCTAAAAGCGCAAAGTACCAAGCATATTTAACACTTTTTTTAGCACCAGAATAAATAACAGGTGACGCCCATTGTGTTCGGGTCGTCCATGGTTTTTTTTCATCGACGTTTGTTAGCGGCTGTGCTGATTGAGAGCCGGTATAAATAAAAACACCTATGCCTACAGCCATAAATATACCGCTAAAAAGTGACATAAGCAGCAGGAACTTAACACTTAAAGAGCGATCATATACGGATTCACTAACGTCATTTGGGTTATACCAAATCATTAACCCGCCAGGTGAGTTTTGCTCAGTTCGGGCTTGACCAAGGAGTGAATATGCGCGGCTACTGTCACTGTTACTCTGGTTGTTAACCTGAGGCCGATAACCAATGTACTCTTGTCCATCGACTTGATATTTATATTGCATATCAAGCTTATACAATGTGGTGTAATGGCCTTCATTATCACGTGATTCAAAGCTGGACACATCAGCACTGATTAATTGTGCTTGTGCCACATGCCAAAATTGCATTTTAGCTGCGTCAATTACAGGCGATAACACCGTAAAATAAAAAACAGCAAACCCAGCTAAAAAAAACACACCACCAAATAACGCACCACTTCTTTTCATAAATGTCCTTATTATTTTTAATACGTATTTGCTCGTAAAATACGACCTAGTTAAATCATACCCTACAAATTAAAGTATATGGGCTTTTTATTTATGAGCTGTAAATGGGGTTTACAGCTCATAAATTAATCGGCTAAGTCTAGCCTATGGCTCTTCATCACGTTAAGATGGTTTAAACATTAAACAACAAGAACTAAAATGAATGTTAAATAAAACCAATGGACTTATCTATTTTTTAGCCTTTAGTAGCGGCTTTAGTATCATGGGAATTGAGCTTCTAGGGGGACGAATTTTAGCGCCTTTTTTTGGTAGTAGTGTGCATATTTGGGGCAGTATTATTACAGTATTTATGCTGAGCTTATCGTTTGGCTATTTGCTTGGTGGTAAGTTATCGATTAAACGACCCTCTTTAACAAAATACGGCTTAATCTTTTTACTCGCCAGTATTGCCGTACTTCCTATCGCATTGTTTGCTCAACCAATTATGGCGTTTATTTTTACGCACGTTGAAGATAGCCGCTATGGCTCGTTGTTAGCATCAACAGCGCTGTTTTTTATTCCCACGATTATTTTAGGTATGATCTCGCCCTACTCCGTTCGCTTATTGGTCACCGACAGTGAGCACAGTGGTCAAGTGGCTGGCGGTTTGTACTTTGTTAGCACATTAGGCAGTGCGTTGGGCACAATTATTACTTCATTTTATATGGTGTTAGCATTTGACGTTAATGCCATTATCATTGGATTTGCTTCATTTATTGGTTGCCTTGGGTTATTCGCTATTGCACTTGATAAGCTAACAATAAAGGAGCCTGTCTATGCGTAAGCTAACGGTTCGTTGTTTGCTACTTGTTGGTGTAACATTATTTTCAAATGCGAGCATTGCAAAGGTTATTCACAGTGAGCGCTCGCTTTATCGTAATATTTTAGTGGAAGAAACAGGTGATTTACGTTGCTTAAAATTTGACGAAAAAACACGTCAAAGTAGCCAAAGTTGTATGTATAAAAGCAAACCGAAAAAGTTGGTGTTTAACTATACGAAATTAACGTTTGCCAGCTTATTGATGATCGATAACCCAAAAAATGTGTTAATTATCGGCCTCGGCGGCGGTACATTATCAAATGTAATTCATGAGCTTTACCCGCAAGCGACAATAAAAAATGTTGAAATTGACCCTGCAGTGATAAAAGTTGCGCGGGATTATTTTGATTTTAAAGAAAGCGAAAAAGTAACTTCAAAGGTGCAAGATGGCCGTATTTTTATAAAACGTGCGGCACTTAAAAAACAAACGTTTGATTGGATCATTCTTGATGCCTTTAATGGCGACTACATTCCTGAGCATTTACTCACAAAAGAGTTTTTTGAAGAGATAAAAAGTGTTTTAGCTGAGGGAGGAATTGTTGCGGCTAATACCTTTTCATCAAGCAAATTATATGAACATGAATCAGCTACATATCATGCGGTATTTGGTGATTTTATTAATGTAACGACGGCTAAAAAGAGTAATCGGATCATTTTAGCCGGGTTTAACAAAGCCCCGACTAAAGAACACCTTACTGAGCGAGTAAAAAAATTAGCGCCGTTATTAGCCCCATATAGTATAGATATTGATGCTGTGAGCAAAGGCATGCGCTCAACTAAAAACAACCAAGACTGGCCAAGTGATACAAAAGTACTCACGGATCAATATTCACCCGCCAATTTACTTAATTTCTAACCATAATTTGGGTTAAGAGGCTCTTTATGCTGAGGTAATGACCTTAGCTTAGCGAGCCTCTTTTGCTTAAATCTAATTTGAGAATAACTCTTATTGTTGAAAATGTGATTTTGATATAACATAACAAAAGTTATGTTATATCAAAATAATGCAATAGGGATTATGTAATGATTGAAATTAGCCATTTAAGTAAATCGTTCGGCGATAACCACGCACTAAATGATTTATGTTTATCTGTACCTGCAGGGCAAGTTACGTGTTTATTAGGTGCAAACGGTGCAGGTAAAAGTACCACTTTAAATTTACTGTTAAACTTTATTGAACCTGACTCCGGGCGCATGACAATCGATAGTATTGATGTGCAATTAGAGCCTGAAAAAAGTAAGCAAAAATTAGTTTATTTACCAGAGCAAGTAAATTTATTCGAAGAGTTTGATGCAATAGAAAATCTGCACTACCTCGCCTCACTTACAAAGCAATCGACCACAAATGAAGAAATTGCAGCGGCGCTTACCCAAACAGGTTTGCAACAAAGTGCATGGAAAAACCCTCTAAGCAGCTACTCAAAAGGTATGCGCCAAAAGGTGGGTATTGCATTTGCTATTTTACGTAAAGCCAAAGTACTACTGCTTGATGAGCCGACATCAGGGCTTGATCCAAGTGCCACGCGTGAATTTATTAAAATTATTGATTTACTTGCTCAGCGCGGCGCCGCAATTTTAATGGTTACCCATGATTTGTATTGCGCTCATTGTCTCGCAACACAAATAGGCATTATGAAACAGGGTCAACTACGCACTTTACTTGATAATAAAAATCTTTCGCTCGATGACCTTGAAGCTAACTACCACCACATTATTAGCGGTGATGAATTACCACAGCAAGCACAGTCAAAAAATATTAAATCGTCAGAACCTGAACTCGTATAAAAAATAGGATAACAATCATGTGTAGTACCCGTATTTCGCCAATTAATATTGCTTTATTAAGCTGCTTGAGCTTCTCAACGATTGCCTTTGCTGATGATGAGCAAAATAAAGATTCAACATTATTTATTGGTGATGTGATCGAGGTTCATGGTCAAAGTAATGGCGCTAAAGATGTTCAGTTAGTGGGCTCTGTTGATGTAGTTAATCGTGATCAATTACAAAATGAGCATGTAAATATCACAGTGGATTTATTCACTAAAATACCTGGTGTGTATTTCTCGCGCTTTAATCAAGGTGTCGTATCAACAGACGTCGCCATGCGTGGCTTTAATGGTGAAGGGTCGATGCCACATACCAAACTGTTAATTGATGGCATACCGAGCAACTTACATGTTGGTTTAGGCGAAATGGATGCTTTATTTCCGATGGAAGTGGAGTCTATCGAAGTGGTTAAAGGCAACCAAGATGCGCGTTATGGCCTGCATAACTTAGCAGGTAATATTAATATGACCAGCCGTCGTGATGACGCAAAGGAAGTTGAATTTTTGGCTGGTAGTTTTGATACCTATGAAGCACAAGGGTATTTTGGTGATGTAAATAATGGTTTTTCTCAGCATTATTTTATAGGCGTGCGTGATACTAAAGGCTATCGAGATCATAGTGCTCTTGAGAAACATACTTTTTCAGGAAAGTGGTTCTACCAACCAAGCAATAATACAGAGCTTGGTGTTATTGCACGTTACTTTGACTATGAAGCTGATGCCCCGGGTTACCTAACTGAGCAAGAAGCGCATCGTGACTCCACTCAATCTGCCGATTACGCACAAAACGACAGTGGCGATAAACAAACACGTCATTTAAGTATGCATTTAGATCATGCGTTTGACCCTGTATGGCAGTTGAGTGTTAAAAGCTACATACAACAATTTGATCGTCATCGTTATTTACAGTACACAGCATCTTCAGCTCAGCAAGAACGCCTAGAAAAAGATCGTCAATACGGAGCAGTAGCTACATTAAGTGCAACGTTTAGCCCTATTTGGTTACTCAGTATGGGGCTTGATTATCAAGCGCAAGATAACAGTAATGAACGTTTTGTAACGGTAAAGAAAGTACGCCAAAAGCAATTTAGAAATTGGGATTTTGACTATAACAATTATGGCGGTTTTACTCAGTTACAGTACAGAGGTGAGCGTTTACTCATTAGTGGTGGCTTACGCTTTGATGGCTTCAGTGGTGATTTGTTCGATGGCATAAGCGAGCAATACAAAACCATAAATGATGAGGGTATTACCCTTCAGCCTAAGTTTAATGTGCTTTACGAGATGACCGATAGACTAAATCTGTTTGCTAATTATGGTGTGAGTTTCCAAGCACCTACAGGCAGCAAAGCCTATATAAATGAGCAAAGCTCAGGGTTTGATTTCTCTAAAAACTATGGATTTGAAACGGGTGCAAAATGGCAGTTATTTGATTGGTTAAATACGCGCTTATCAGTTTGGCAGCAAGACGCCAAAGACGAGTTAACGCCAAAAACGGATGGTTCAGGTGGGTTTGAAAACATCGGCGAAACCAAACGTAAAGGCTGGGATCTCGCATTGAGCGCTGATATCAATACGCAGTGGTCTGGCTTTGCATCGTATACCCGTCAAGAAGCAAAATTGGTCGAACCCGGTGAAGCAAAAATTGCTCAAAAAGGTAATTGGTTATTAGGCGTGCCTGAGTTTACTGCAACGGCAGGGATCATCTACCGTCCGGTTAACAAACTTAAAGTGTCGTTGTTTGGTCATTTTCAAGGTGATTACTATGTCAGTAATGTTATCCAAGATAAGCAATACGGTGATTATAAACTAGTTGATTTAGCCTTTGATTATGATTTGGGCTGGGGAAATGCTGGGCTGCGGATCAATAACCTATTTGATAGCTACTCAGATTATGTTTACTTAGTGGGTGATGAAACAATTCACTCTCCTACCGATGGGCGTGCGATTAACTTTAGCGTGTCGTATCGATTTTAAAAGGAATTACTATGTCTCATTTTATTAGTTGGCAAGTGTGCAAGCACGAGCTAAAACAAAAAGTAAAAAATCGCACATTGTGGTTGTTATTTGCACTCATGCAAGTACTGCTCGCGGTGGCGTTGGTAACAAGTTGGCAGCAATACCAACAAAGTAGCAGTTTACAAATTAGCTCACAACATATGGTAGAGCAGCAATGGTTAGCTCAACCCGATCGCCACCCGCACCGAGTAGCGCACTTTGGTCACTTTGCATTTCGCCCGCCCAGCGCGTTGAGCTATTTTGACATTGGTGTGAATAATTGGGTGGGTAACAGTGTTTTTTTAGAAGCACATAAACAAAATAGCGCTAACTTTGCCAATGATAGCCAGGCAAGCTTGCTGCGTTTTTCTGAACTTTCGGTTGCTAATTTATTACTGTTTGTTTGGCCGTTACTGTTAATAGCATTAGGTTTCTCATGCATTAGCGGCGACCAGCAAAAAGGGACTTTAAAGCAATTGTTGGCCATTGGCGTTAAATTTAATCATTTACTCCTTGGTAAGGGATTTGCTTATTTACTGCTTAGTATTGGGTTTTTACTGCCGGTATTTATTGCCTCGATAATGATAAGTGCGCTGGCTGATGCAGTGCTAAGTGCTGAAGTGCTGCTTCGTATTGGCTTGTTGTTTTTACTGTATTTAGGGTACTGCTTATTTTGGGTTTGTGTCATTTTACTCGTTTCTAGCTTAACCCGTATGCCAAAACACAGCTTAACAGCGTTAATTACCGTGTGGTTTGTGCTATTAGTATTAGCGCCGAGAACACTTGCTGATATTGCCCAACAATTACACCCGCATAAAAGCCGTAATATGCTGGCGTTAAAAGTGCAAACAGACATTCGTAAAGTTGGCGATAGCCATAATCCTAACGACCCCCACTTTAATGAGTTTAAACAGCGAATATTAACTCAATATGGCGTTGATACCATTGAGCAACTCCCTGTTAATTATGGTGGCTTAATAATGCAAGAAGGTGAGCGAATTAGTGCTGAAATTTATCAACGTCACTACCAAACACAGCTTGATCAATTTGCAGCACAGCGTGAGTTTATTGGTTACTTTTATTGGCTTAATCCTTACTTAGCCGTACGCGATTTATCAATGGCGATAAGTGGTGCCGATAGCCGACATTTCTTTTCATTTGAGCAGCAAGCTGAGCAACATCGTTTTGAACGTATTCAACGTTTAAATACAATACACACACAAGAGATTGACCATCATAATGACCGTGAGCAGCGCGTATCTGCATCTTTATGGCAAGATTTCCCTGAGTTTCACTATCAGCCAGCAAGTTTAAGTTGGTCATTAAGCAATAGCTTAACGGCAATACTGGCTTTTGTAGCGGTCATTACTTTATTACTCGGTGTGCTTGTAACACCGAGTGTGCAACGGAGGGCATTTATCCATGCTTAAGTTTGAATTAAAGCGTTTACTATCACCGCGTGCAAATCAAATAAGTTTATTGGTCTTTTTTGTCAGTGCTTTACTAGCGATTTATTTAGGCGCACAAGGTTACAAACAGGTGCGTAAAGATCAAATCATAGCGCAAGTGGTGTTTGATAAAGAGCGAGAGCATATAAAAGCACGTGAGTCGCTACCTGAAATTGGCTCTCTTGCTTATTACGCAAAAGCACCTACTCAATGGCAGCTTTCACCTTGGGCTGCTTTGTTTGTAGGGCAAAGTCAAAATAGCCTCGCGGCGATGAAAGTCAATGCTTTGGCGTTACAGGGGCAAATTTATAACAAAGAGGTGATCAACCCTGAGAAATACCGTGCTGGCGGTTTTGATTTAGGGTTCGTATTAGCCTACATGCTGCCAATTTTGATTGGTGTATTGTGCGTTAATTTACTCAGCGATGAGCGTCAATCGGGGCGTTTTAGATTGCTTAGTGCCTTTGCAGGTAATGCGGCTGTGAAAAGCATTATCCGCGCTTTGTTACTGCGTTTTTATTTAGTCGCAGGGATCATTGTTTTACTGTTTTTAGTTGCAGCAATGCTACTTTCATTACCGTTTGATGGACTATTTATACAAGCCTTAGGACTTAGCCTTGTCTATTGTGCTTTTTGGTTTTTAGTAGCCACTTTGATCATTAGTTTTAATATGAACGGCTTGTTTAATAGTTTGGCATTTATTAGCGTGTGGCTAGGGTTTGCTGTGTTAATTCCTGGTGTTATTCATCTTGTGCTTAACCAACAATTTAATGAGCAGCCCGCACTAAAAGCCAGCATAGAGCAACGTTTAATTTTAAATGATGGTTGGGATCAAGATATGCAAGACTCATTGCAACGCTTTGTTGAGCAATACCCGCAGTACAGCGAAAAAACACAGTTTAGCGGACGCTTTCATTGGAAGTGGTATTATGCGATGCAACAACTTAGCGACCTTGCAGTTGAGCAGCATTGGCAAGATCATTTAACTCAACAACAAGCGCGCTCGAGTAACTTAGCGTTAGTGAGCTGGCTTTCGCCTAATTTGTTGTATCAACAAGCGCTTGATCAATTAGCTGGCAGTGATGCACAGGGTCAACGAGCTTACTTGTTGCAGGTGAGCGCTTACCATCAACAAATTAGAGAATTTATATACCCTTATTTATTTAATGATACAGCGATCACGTCCGAAGATATTGAACGTTTTCCATTATTTAAACCTTCACAGCAAATACAGCCGGCTCAGTTGCAAGGCGTACACCACGGCGTGATGTTGTTACTTGCGTTAGGTGCATTTTGCCTATTGGTTGCAAATACACGTTTTAAACGTTTAACGGTTATATAGCATGATTTAAATAGCGCAGTGTTGGTACTGCGCTATTTACTCTTTATATTAAATAATTTAACTCTATAAAAATTCCTTCTTCTCATACCGCAACTGCAGTTAACATCCCGCTTAGATATAAAAATTGATGGCTATGAATAATCATCGCTCAATGTTTGAGTTATTTCATAGTAGAATTCAGCGTTTCAAAGGAGCTTAATACCATGGCGTTACTTTGTCCGTCCCTTTTAACGCCAACTGAAACTGCATCTTGAGGTGGCTTGGGTATAACAGTACACTCATTTAATGTAATAGGGATTATCTGACTAAAAGCATATGGAGTTATTAGATGTTATTAACACAAATTGCCCGATTTATTATAGGGTTTAGCTGGCTCTATCATGGACTATTTCCAAAATTGTTACACATTGATCCGATTGAAAAAATGATGACAGCAAGTCTTGGTTTTTCGGATGAAATTTCTTATTTAATAACAAAAGCAGCGGGTGTTGGTGAGCTGGTATTTGGCTTAATTTTTATTTTGTTTTATAAAAACCGAACAGTCGTCTGGCTCAATATTGTAGGATTAATTGGGTTGTTATTTTTTGTTATTGTTTTACAGCCACAATTACTTGTTGGCGCGTTTAACCCAGTAACAACGAATATACCATTAATCGGGTTAAGTTTTATTTTGTTGGAGAGTAAATCAAAACAGCGTTTATAAGTAACCTAAATTGAGCTCAAGTAATAACAGCCTTAGCCGGCTCCTTATGCGCCAAGGCTGTTATTTAATCTTGCGTTATTCTACTGTTGCGTTAAATTTCTCTTCTACACAGCGTTTGTAAGCACCTTCACTTAGGGCAAAATAAGGTGTTTGATAAGGCACTAATTTGCATTCAAAGCTTTTACCATCTGGTCGGTATTGTTTCCAGCTCCAATCCTCGCTCCAATGAATGTTAAGCGCACCTGAGCCATCATTTGTAAAGCTGTCTTGGTTGCTGCAATTGAGCACTTCATTATTATCAATAGGTACATTTAAGTACGCTGCAAATTGCTCGTAATATGCAATACGGTTAAGTGCTTGTGGTTTGTCGTAGCCGTGGCCACATTCAATACCGCCATTAATAATATTAATTGTAGCACCAAAACCTGGGCTAATACCGCGAGCGATATCTGCTTCATTTGGTACCCATGAGCCGTCAACAACCGACATCATGTCTGGTTTTGGTGGCTGGGGATACACAAAGAAAAATACGGCAGAGGCTAAATTAAGCCACGTATCAGCTACTAACTCAGGGTTATTAAGTAGTACATTTACGTCGCCAAACATCGCGTCTGAAAATGGGCCATAATTATAATTGTACGATAATTGTTTTGCACCACGGCCAAAATATTTTAAATATAACCCTTGCTCGTCAGTACCACATGGCCATGTTTGTCCTTGCCATGTTGAGGGTCCGCATGAGTTGTTATAACCACAACCTGCGCTGGTTTCGCTACAGCCAGCTTCACGTATAAAGTATAAGCCTTGGCGCCATTGTGGAATGGCCGAATGCGGATCGTGGCCACCTGTTTCTTGGGTAAAATGAGCAAACATAGTTGCCAGTGCTTTACGGCACACTGCCTCGGCTTGTTGCTCTGAATCATAATCATCACAAAAAGCAGGAAACTTTGCCACCGCTTGTAAAAACTTACGATAGGTATATTCAGGTGCACGTTGAGCAAATAAAAACTCAAAACTGGCTTGATCTAATATCGCTTCTAAGCGCTTAACATTGCGAGGGTTAGCTGCTCTTAGTGGGGTTACAGATTCAACACTTGCATTATCAAGCTTACGAATCGTATTTTTTACTTTGCTAAATAATGGCGAAGATGTTTTTTCAAGCTCGGTGTTTGCCACTAATGCAGGGTTAATAAAATAACCGCCAGCGGGATTTTTTGTAACGCCTGTTTCGTATGGGTCACCTGATGGCGGTGTCACTGGCGGTTCTGCCGGTGGCTGAATCGGTGGATCTATGGGCTCTACTGGAGGATCAATTGGTTCAACTGGTGGGTCTACGGGATCGACCGGTGGCTCAACAGGCGGGGAAACAGTATTATCGCATACAGTTGAGTCAGCTTTCGCAACCCATGCCCCCCATTGTGATGAGCCTGGTTCTTCACCTGGATTGGCCCACCAACGTGCTTTGTATAGCGTGCTTGCAAAGCATACTTCACTGCCAGCGGTATATGAAATTGACTGTTGCCATACATCGTTTGCGGTGCTCTGCCACGGTATAGTAGACAGCGCTGTCATCACAGCCAATGTTATAGATTTTTTAATATTCATTGGTCAATCCTTAATGGGGTTAAACGATACATCACCTAGCTATGTGCTATTATAGGCACAATATCTGGTAACAATCAATTAACCTAGTTTACAATTTATTTTATTGTCGGATTATAAAGAGTTTATAACGTAGGAATTAACCACCGTGTAATGTTATCAGCAAGTATTATTCAAATATGGTGGTGGCAGCAAACTAAGAAAATCAGACAGGGTTATTTCATAAACAGACGACAATGGGAGCACAAAGATAAAACATGTCCTGTCTAAAGGGTTTTCTAAGGACGCGAGGGCTTGACTCAATTCTCATTGGGCTAAGCTCTCGCGATTAAATCGCTATCAGAGCTTTAACGTAACAATAAGCGGCTTACTCTACTAACGCAGGCCACAAGGTTGTCCCATCACTATCGATTTTATTGAGTATTTTAATTCCGAGGACTTTGGCTATCAGCGGGTAAATATCAAGATTATTGACTTCATCTAATAATAAGCCTTGTTTAAATGCTGGGCCATTAGCAATAAAAGTTGCAGCCATATCATCAGTGTAGGCATAGCCATGGGTGCCAAGGTAATCTACTTTACCTTTATTTGAAAATACTCGTGGAGCGGTAGTTTGCAAAATAATATCGCCAGTACGGCCATTATTTTGATAATGATATCCCTTACGCTGTGCATCGGTTAGCACAATATAGCGGCCCTTTGCGGCATTCATTAAACGTTCTTTATAAGCTGGAATATCGGCTTTACTGTCTTTATTTGCATAGAAGAGCACGCGTGGGCCAGTATTTTTAACCATAAAGTTTTCATCTTTAGGTAGGCTGCTTAGGGCAATACTTTGCTGTGGTTCAACCGCACTCATACCATGATCAGAAACAATCACTAAATTAATATTAAGCGACAGCTGTGCAATACGTGACTGTAGCTGACCCATTAACTCATCTAACTGATGAACAGCATCTCGGGTTTGTGTTGCATCAGGGCCATATTCGTGACCCATGCTATCGACCAATGAAAAATAACTAACAATAAGGCGTGGGCGCTGTGCTTTAGGTAGCTCTAGCCACTGAATCACTTGATCAATACGTTGTTGGTAATCGCTATGTTTTGAATAATGGTAGAAGTAATCAGGGGTCATACCGTTAAAGCGCGCATCCGACTCTGGCCAAAAATAGGTGGCAGATTTTAGCCCTTGCATAGAGGCTAAATTCCAAAGAGGGATGCCTTTGAGCCATGTGCTATCTTTTAATCCTTTGCCCATGCTGTAGCAGTCATTACGGTCACTATCGCAAAAACGATTATCAACAATACCATGATTAATCGGAAGTAAACCGGTTATGATCGACAAGTGATTTGGAAATGTTTTAGTTGGGTACACAGGGCGCATTTTTTTCGCACGTACACCAGATCCCGCCATTTTTGCTAGATTGGGTGCGCTGTGTTTTTCAATATAATCCCAGCGAAAGCCATCAAGGGAGATAAGTACGACAGTATTGTCGGTTTTAGCACTTATAGTTAAGGAGCTAAAAGCTAAAAAAGTTAATAGCAAGAGATGGATGAGCCACTTCATAATTTTTCCGTTCGGTAATAAAAAATTTATAATTGCTGAGTTTAACGATATTTTTTTATAAATATAACGTATTAATTTAGAATTGTTGGATAAAGCTGTTAATTTAAAAAGACTTTAAGAAGGAACTACTATGATCGATTTTACTAAAAAAATAACCCCCGCTCGAGAAGTTCGCTCCACACCTAATTTACAAACTGCGCTTGAAAGCGACCGTGGCCGTATCATTAACAGCGCTGCTATTCGTCGGTTGCAGCAAAAAACGCAGGTTTTTCCATTAGAGCGCAATGCTGCGGTGCGCTCTCGACTTACCCACTCGCTTGAAGTACAACAAGTTGGCCGCTTTATCGTGCAGCGTATTTTTAATTACTTAAGCGATCAGCAGCAGCGTGAGTTTGGTTTAATAGATTTAGAGCGCCCCTTGGAAAGTTTGGTCGAAATGGCTTGCCTGATGCACGATATTGGTAACCCTCCATTTGGACATTTTGGTGAAGCAGCAATTAATCATTGGTTTGACAAGAACCTCACTGCATTGATACCACAGCGCTGTGCAGATCCGCACACAGGTATTGGTGTTATATTTAAGCACTTAGCGCAAGATGTATGTAATTTTGAAGGCAATGCACAAGGTATTCGTATTGTTCATTCACTGCTTGGTCTAAACTTAACGTACAGCCAAACGGCAGGAATATTAAAATACACTCGTCCCGCCACAATGCAAAAAGCAGATATTCCTCAGAGCAAAAATTATTTAATGAAAAAAGTGGGTTTTTACTTTAGCGAAAAAAACTTTGTAGAATCATTGCAAAAGGAACTTGAAATAGACCCACAGTGTCGCCACCCAGCGAGTTACATAATGGAAGCGGCAGATGATATTTCATATTGTCTGGCAGATATTGAAGATGCCGTTGAGAAAGACATTATAAGCGTTGAGTTATTATGCGAAAAACTCAAGCTGCATTATAAAAAAGCGCTAATAAACTTTGCTATTAATGATGGTGAACATCAGCTGATGGTTGAAAAAGCAGCAAATTATGCGTTAGAGAAGGCGGCGCAACAACCCTATAATTTTAATAGTGAGTTTTTTATATATTTACGCGTTTCATTGTTACATCCACTTGTAAATTATGCAGCTAAGCGCTTTATAAACAATATTGAAGCGGTATTTCATGGCGATTTCAATCAAGCACTATTAGAAGATAGAAGTCATTTACATGCGGTAACTAAAACGCTAAAACAGGTTGCTTTAGAACATGTTTTTTCTCATAAAGAAGTTGAAAAACTTGAGTTACAAGGTTATCGCATTATTAATGGCTTACTTGATTGTTATAAGCCGTTATTACAATTAAGCCATGACGATTTTAAACGGGTTACTAAAGGCGACCAACGCTTTTTAATTGAAACTAGATTACTTAAAAAGCTATCTAAAAAGCATTTGAACAGCTATTCACAAGCCATTGACGCAATGCAAGCAGAGCCTGATCATGTATTGGCTTACGAGTTTTATTACAGGTGTAGGCTTATCCAAGACTATATTAGTGGTATGACTGATCAATTTGCTTACGATGAGTATCGCGCGTTGATGGTGATAGAATAAGCAATACGTGGCTAGATTAATTTCTTCAGTGCTATTAAACTGGGGTCATTGTGTTATTTTGCTTTAATAGATTAATGATGACCTTATTTATACGACTTAGCTTATTTTTTTTACTCACTTGTAGTTTTAATAGTTTTGCTAAATACAGTGAAGCTTTATGTATTTTGTATAAGCAGCAAATGCAGCAACATAAAGATAATACAAGTAGCCAAAGTTACCGCAATGCTGCCAGAGACTACAAAAAAAATTGCAGCAAAGCGCCGCCTATCCAAGTTGAAAAACAAGAATCGGCAAAGTCGATTGTAATAGATGAACCGACTTTTCATGCTGATACTTCAGCGACTGTTGAACCAATAGAAGTTTTAACAGAAGAAGTAACACAAACAGTTACTGTAAACCCCCTTGACACTCAAGCGGGTGCAGCTAATAGTGCACAAGCGGAGTCAGTAAATAGCAATGATACATTAGAACAAGTAAAAGATAGCACCCCCGCAATTATTGACATAAGTGAAGAGACAAACAATGCAGAAACAAACAATGCAGAAACAGTTGAACCGCTAACCGTTCAAACTGAACCGACACAAGCTGTTGTGAAATATGTCCCCCCCGTTGTTGAAAGTCAACAAACAGAATCAGCATCATTATTAATTCCTACGATGTTGCTTTTAGGTGTATTGTTATTAGCTGCATTTATCGTTTTTCGTATACGAGAAAAAAATAAAGCGGCGGTTGAGCCAATAACGCCAGCGCCTGAATTAACTACACCAGTAAAAGCGCCTCAATCTACTATTAAACCAATATCAGTCGAGCCTGTTACAGACACACAAGAAGTCAGTAACTGTGAGCCTGCAATTACGCCTAATGAACCGGTAGAAAAACCTACAGTTAACCGTATTGATCTAACCCAACGTATTTTTAAAAATGAACATGATTTTGAAGAGCCAGAAATTCGCATATTTGATCCTAATGCGCCTTTACCTGGGACTAAACCTATAAAGAGTGAACCAACTAAAGAGCCTATTGAGTCCGATGAGGCGAAGCCAAGTGACACGCCTAGTGAGCGTCCTGAAGATACCCAGCCTACCCAGCCGCAAAACATTCACCCTGAAGTTTCAAGCTCACATGAGGTGCCTGTTGCGACAACCGTTGTTGAGCCGATTAAAAATGAGCCATTGGTATCCGTTGAAGCTGTTACTGCATTAAATGCTGAGACCGAAAATATGGCTGAAAATGATGAAGTTGCGCAAGCACTTACCGCATTAAACAATGAATTAGTAGCAGAGCAACAAAAAGCAGTTGAAACAAAGGCTTCAACATCGGCTGATCCACAAGCTAAAAAAGCGAACCCATTTGCCAACTTATCTTTAGATCCTACTTGGGCACCTGATTCAAATGAAAAGCCAACAATTGAGCCTAAAAAAATTGTACCAAAGTCACCTGAATTAATTGCCGCAGAGGAGCGCGCTAAGCAATTAAAAACGGATGACTAATTTTTAATTACTTGTAAAAATGCAACGGAGGAAGTATTAAGCATTTTCTCTGCATTATGCTGGTTAGATTCAGGCCTTAATTGTAACTATTAAGGCCTGTTTATCTTTATTAAACATCATGAATACCCGCGCTAGTCCAACTTAAAATCTTGATTCAAGACATCAAGTTGCTTGAGTTTACTTTCAAGTTTATCTATTTTTGACATTGCTACAATGCTAAATATAAAGCCAGCAAGGCCCATCGACATCCCTATAATTCCGAAAATAAAACCTAAGTTTTCCATATAAATACCCTTTATTAACGCGGATCTATTTAATGCTAAATATCACTTTATACGTAAACTGCAGAATTAGCACCTTTGGGTAGGAATTAAAATAGATTGGTCGTTTAAGATATTAGCCTTTTTTTAAAACTGGTATTGAAATTGCTGTATCAGAGGGGGAACACACAACAAGGATTTATTATGTCTTCAATTTCAATGATCAAGGCGATAGCTGGGTATGCAACTATTAACCCAACAGCGGATTACTCTCATACAAGTAGCATCAATAAGCACACAGAGTTTTCTCAAAAACTACAGCACGCACAAGCACCTAAGCCAGTTACAATCGACATGGCTGTTAATGTTGCCAATAACCATGAGAACGTATCTGAACAAGCCAAGGCGCTTTATCAAGATATTAAATATGAAGTTCGTGCTCAGTTACAGAAAAACCCCGATACACGGACTTACGAGCAAGATTTTTATAAGCTGTCGATTCAAGAAATAATGGAAGTCCCTATAAAAGTGGTGATTGAACGAGATGAAATGCGCGAAGCTGCTTTGTTTAATTCCTTAGGGATTGATTTTTTAGCCTATAAAGAACTGGGGCTTCGCCAAGAAATGCTAAGCCTGGCTGAAAATGATATAAAAGAATCTCAGTCATTATTAGCAACAGATAAAGAAGATTTTATTGATGCAATTAAAGGGTTTACAGCGCAGTTGGAAGATCAAAAAAATGCTTTATTAGGAGGCATTGCTCCAGATGAATTGGGAAAAAACTTAGAGGATAGGTCGAGTCCGTGGGCAAAGTTACTTAGTATTGGACAGTAGGAGGGTATCAGTAAGGTTGCTTGCAAAGCGGTTAATCTTTATTAAGCATGAGTGCGGCAACTATCTGCCGCTACAGAATTATCTGTTAAGGTCTAAATATAAAGTAGGTATTGTTATTTGAACGTGTTTGTCGCCAACACAATCCTAGTAATATGGCCACACTTAGAAAAAACAGCCCGGCGACAACAATAATTGCGTTATGAAATAAGTTATTTTGGCTTAGTTGCTTAACTTTAGATGGTGAAATAGTCGTTATTGTTGCGCTTTCAAATGAGTGTGAAATATTAAAAATGTGGTCATCTGATTCTATTTCAATCTGCTTTATCATTGTGCTTACTTTTGCTGTCGATAGAGGTTTTTTTTGTGTATCACACCAATGGGCATTCCTTATAAGTGTGGCAGAATCGCAGCTAGAGGGTAATAAATGAAATGCTTCTTGTAAGGTTGTTTGTTTTTTTTCATACGTATTAACGCTATCTACTAAAGGCAAAGTCATGCGTGCGTTACTTGGTGTCGTTTTATTACAATGCTGGGACAAACTGGCTGTAAGGATCGCGTGACGTTTTTTTAATTGCTGGACGTTAACGAGTAACGCACTTTGGTTTAGCTGCTGATATATGGATGTACGTTCTTTTTTTAGTAGTTTACATTCAGTATGCGTTGTTGCATTTACTTGGCTACTAAAACCTAGGATGATTAAAAAAATCCATTTATTCATTGGTTTACGTCCTGTAAAAGATGAATATATAGCGTAACAGTATTTTTCTAGGTTGCAAGTTTATTGGGTACAAAGATTAATAACAATAAATTACACTTAAAAATCAATCTCTTATTTCCTGCTGAACAATGCGTTAACTGTAACCTATATGATAACAGGGGTTAGCCGACATTATTAAACATGGACTAACCCAGTGCCATTATTAGCGTTTTTGTATAACATGACCGCTAAAGCTTAACGCTTTAAAGTATAGCTTTGCAGTGTTGAAACCAGACTCATTAAGTAGATCGGCTAAACGCATTCTATCTAGAGCAAAAAACTCATGCTCAAAATTATGTTTCATTCGCTCGATACCCACTTCAGTTAAGCCCAACTGTTGACATAATATAAACTGAGCATCACGTTCAAAGGTCGTCTCTGGGCGCATTAGGTCACCTAGATATAGTTGCCCTTGTGGTTTTAGCAGTTTAGAAATTGCTTTTAGCATGGTTTTCTTATCGCCATTGTCAGCTAAAAAGTGCAGTACTAACAAACATATCGCTGCATCTACAGGGTCTGTTAACGTTGCCACATCCCCTACATGAATTGTCACGCGTTCACTAATGCCCATATCTGCGAAGCGCTGTTGGCCAATGTTAAGCATATCAATTGAGATATCTTGCGCGGTAAAACGCCATGTTGGGTTAAGTGTAGCAAGCTGTGCGATTTCTTTGCCTGTGCCAGAACCTACGATTAAAATATGCGCGTGATCGCCCAGCGTTGCTTTTAGCTGTGCCGCGGTGGTGCTATGGAGTAAATCATAACCTGGGACGAGTCGGGTTATGCGTGAGTCATACTCAGTTGCTTCGTCATTGGTAAATGTTGGCATAGTATCAATCCTTTAAATAATCGAAATAGTTGAATAACCACCAGGCTTTTTAGCGACGTGTACTTGTGTGGCAACTCGTTCAGTCATTTGTGTTACATGAGAAATAACTCCCACCTTGCGACCTTGTGCTTGTAATGAATCGAGTGCATCCATGGCAATACTAAGAGTCTCACTGTCTAACGTACCAAAGCCTTCATCAATAAACAAAGAGTTAATGCTAACTTTGTTTGATGACAGCGATGCAAGGCCAAGCGCTAATGCCAAGGAAACTAAAAATGACTCCCCGCCTGATAAAGTATTTACCGAACGTTTTTCATCTGCCATATCTTTATCAACAATAGCGATATCTAAAGTTTGATCAATTGCAGTGAGCTCATAGCGCTTGTTCAAAGTGCGTAAGTGGCTATTTGCATAATGAAGCAGTATTTTTAGTGTTTGTGTTTGCGCTAAATTACGCATGGTTTTACCTGTTGCATCACCGAGTACTTTGTTTAGTAAATGCCACTGCTGTGCCTGCGCTTGTAATGTGATCAATTCAGCTTGTTTGCTCTGCAGTAGATGACTATTTTGATTGTGTTGTTCAAGCGCCGTATTGGTTTCAAGTTGTGACTTGTGTAGCGCTGTTAATTGCTCGTTTATACTATTTAATTGCTCAACAAGCTCGCTATGATCATGCTTTGGTTTATCGTTATTTTGATGCTGCGCATGTGCATTTTGCTGCTGCTTTAATGCGGCGTTGGCATCAACTAAAGCGTGGGTTAATTGCGCGTGTTGTGTTAATTGCGCTTTAATATCCTCACCGCTTAGAGTTAGTAAAATTTCGACCTGTGCATGGCTAGCATCAACGTACAGGGTTTTAAATTCAGCAAACCATTCATTATAACGATCACTAAGTGAAACTTGATCTTGAGTATTTTCAAGTAGGCGTTGTTCATCGTTCTTAAGGCTTATAGCGTGTTCGTCACGCTTTTTAATTGCGTTATCGTGGGCTTTTTGACTCTCATTAAGCTGTGTTTGGCATTGTTCTTGTTGAGCTGTTAGTTTTGCCAGATAGTCGTCTGCACTAATGTGTTCCCCATTAAATAGCGCTAAACGTTCGCTTTGCGTTGTGCTTTGCAGTTGCTGAGCTGTGCTTGAGTCGTCATTGAGTGTTTTTAGTATTAGCTCAGCATCGGTTATAAGTGGGGTTAATTGTTGTATTTGTTGATCCGCAGCATCACGGCGTTTTTGACTTTGCTCTAGCTGTTCTTGGGCGTGCTGAAATTGCTCTACTTGCTGATTTAAGTCAGTTAGATTTAATGTGTTATTTTGCAATTGCTGCCAAAACTCGGCCTTTTCAAACTGCGAATTAAGCGCTGTGCTCAGCTCATTAATTTGTGTATTTAGTTCGTCCAACTTGTTGCTAAGTTGGTTTTGTTGGTTGGTTAAATCAACATGCTTAGTGTGTAAAACTTGTTGAGTTTGTTGCTCTGTTTTTAATGTACTTTGCAGCTGATTTACTATCTCTTGTAAGCTGCGCTGTGTTTTTTGAGTTTCAAAATAGTGTGCTTTTTGCTCACTAAGTTGTGTGTATGTGGTATTAAGTTGCTCAGGGGTAAGCTCATTCAACTCACTGCGGGCCGCTTGCATGGTGTTTTTAATTTCAAGTTGCTTGTTTTGTGCAGTGTGTATCGCTTGACTATGCTGAGTATGCTCGGCAACTAAGACGGCATGCTGTGTTTGATGTTGGTGAAGCTCAGTTAAAGCATGATCATAGTGTTGCTTAACGTTGTTAAAGTTGTTTTCAAAATCAGTTATTAAATTATCAAATTGCTGGTTTTGGTTATTGGCAAATGGATGTTCGGTTGCACCACAGACTACACATGGCTCATTGGGTGCTAGTTGCGTGCGTAAATGCTCAACATTTTCGCTGGCACGTAGGCGTGCTTGATTCAGTGCGTATTCACTGTGTTTAAGCGCTTGCTCGCATTGAATTAGTTTTTGTTTAAGCGATGTTTGTGTTTGTTGGCTTTGGGCAAGCTTTGCTGCAGTCGAACTTTGTTGCTGCGTACTTTGCTTAAGCTCAAGGTTAAATTGTTTATAACGTTCACGCTGCTCTTTTAAATAATCAATCGCTTTAAGTTGGGCGTCGTAATGCTCAATATTAAATTCATTTTGTTGCGTATTTAATTGATTTAGTTTTTGTTGCTCGTGTATAAGCGCTTGCTCATTAAACGTAACTTTTTCATTATGTTTGGCGAGTAACTCGGTTTGCTCTATTTGCTCGTTTTTTAATTTTTGGCTTTGCTCTGTTGTTATACTTAATTGCTGCTTAGCACTTAAAAACTGATTAAAACTGTGTTTATAGTAATTCCAATCACTGGCTAATTGCTTGAGTTGGTTGTGCTGCTCTAGCCATTGCTGGTGTTTTTCTGTGAGTTTTACAGCCTCATTATGATCTGTGTGGTTTTTTTTATGTTGCTGTTGTAAGTGAGTTAGTTGTTTTTGTTCTTTTTCGGTTTGCTGAGTGATGGTTGTAATTGCTTGTGCTTGTATCGCAATGTTGTTGTCGAGCTCGCGTGCTTTAGCTATAACAGGTTCAGCACTTTGCTTTTGTTGTTTCGCCGTTTTTAGCGTATCGCTGTGTGTTTCTAATGTACTAGCAAGATCCGTGATTAATGCTGCGTGGTCAATTTTTTTTAAATCACTGATTTTAGCTGTTAGCTCTGTATTTTGAACTGTTAAATCTTTAAAACGACGGCGATTATCTTTAATTTCAAGTGTACTTTGTGCCTGTTTTGCTTGCTCACTTTTTTGAGCAATAAGTTCAAGCGCGTTGTTTGCTTGTTGTTGGTTTTGTAATGCAGCCTGTAGGGCTTTATCTAATGTATTGGCTTGTTTATGCCAATTAAGCCCTTGTTCGGTGTTGGCTAAGTCTTGTTTCGCTAATTCAATTTGTTTTTTCAAATCAGCAAGAACGGTTGTTTTTGTTGCCAATTCTTCATCTGTTAATAGTGTATAACTAGCTACGCTTGCTTTTAGTATTTCTAATTTACTGAGTTGCTCTTTATGGCGCTCATAAATACGTTTACCAATTAAACTAAATTTATCGGTACCCGTTAGGCACTCTAAGAGCTGTGCGCGTTCATCTGCGCTGGCTTTTAAAAAAGCGGCAAACTCATGTTGTGCCAATAATACCGCACGCGAAAACTGCTCAAAACTTAAACCTATAATGCGCTCAATTTCTTTACTGGTAGCGCTTTTATTACTGACAAGTAAAGACTCATCTGGCAGGCTAAATAGCGTGTGTTCTGCGCTTTTTAAATTACCGTTTGCTTTGCCTCTTGCTCTGGCTATTTCATATCGAGCACGGTAACGTTGTTTATCTTGGCCTATAAAGTCAACTTCTACAAAGCCCTGCCCTGCTCCACGGCGCAATAAATTACGGGCGTCATTGAGTCTAATATTGTCACCTTGAAACTCGACTTTATTACCATGGTCGCCACCTAAACGTGCGGTTTTAGCATATAAAGATAAACAAATAGCATCTAAAATTGTACTTTTACCTGCGCCGGTATCCCCTGTGATTGCGAATAAGCCCGCGTCTTTCAAAGGCGCGCTTTCAAAGTCTATTTGTGCATCGACGATTGATGCTAAATTATTAATTCGTACCGCGAGGATTTTCATTGTTGTTCTTGCTCCTCAAGCTCAGCAATTACATTAGTTAGTAGACTTTTAAGTTCGTTTGATACTTCTTCACCCGCTAAATCTTTATTTGCTGCAAAGGCTTGTTCTAATAGTGTGTGCGGGTTGAGCATTTCTACTTGCGTTAAGTCTTCAAATACCGGTGTGTTGTGCTCTTTATTTGTTTGACGAACACGCTCTATGCCACAAAAGTGTATATCTTTATTCTCTAGAGCATTCTCAATTTGCTCTCTAAAGGTGGTATCGGTGTCACCTGCGCTGAGTTTCACTCGTAAATAGGGGGCATGAGCATGATTACTTAAGTCCAGCTCGGTTATTTGCTCACATAATTGCGCAAGGGGCACGCAATCACCTTCGGGCAGTAAAATAACGTCATTTGTACGTGGAATGTAAAGGGGGTTTACAGTGGTTTCGATAGTCCCTTTTTCGCTGGTTTTAAATTCAATAAGACAGACTTGATGTTGATAGTGACGCTCTGAGAACGACATAGGCATTGGTGTGCCACTGTAACGAATAAAATCTGATTTAGCCACTTTCTGTGCTTTATGTAGATGCCCAAGTGCGACGTAGTCTGCATTGGTACTAAATACCTGTGCAGTGACAGCGTCTTCACCGCCAATGACTAAATTGCGTTCTGAGTCGCTGGAGATATCCCCGCCTTTGGCATGTAAGTGCCCCATCACGATTAAAGGTGTGATAGCGGGTTTATCTTGTAATGCGCATTCAGTGCTAAGCTGATAGGCCTTAGCAATGCCTTGAGCGTAATCGTGGCCGTTTTCATTGTTGCTGAGGAGGCTAACATCACTTGCGCGTAAAAAGGGCATAGCAACGATATGGGTGTTGATAAAATCAGTGTTCAAACGAATGACCACCCCATCTGGGTTATTCACATCAAAGCGCCCTACTACATGGGTATCAAATTGGGCAAGTAACGGCTGTGCGGTCATAATTCTGTTTGCTGAGTCATGATTTCCAGCAATAATAACAATATGTAAATTAGGGCAGCGTTTTTTTACGTCTTTTACAAATTGATAAAGCTGATTCTCAGCACTCGCTGCAGGCGTTGCTGTGTGATAAATATCACCTGAAACGAGTAATAAATCGACGTTTTCGTTAGCGAGCGTATCAATCAGCCAATTAAAAAATTGTTGATGTTCTTGGCTACGGCTGTGTTCATAGAAATGCTGGCCTAAATGCCAATCTGAGGTATGTAAAACTTTCATGTCACGCTCTTAAAAACGGTTAAGAGCGTCAATATACCCAAGCTATATTAAGATGCAAGGGTGAAAAGCTTAATCTTTAATTACTTAGGCTGTACCAAGCAAAAAGAACAAGAGGTAAAGCAAATAAAGCCATAATTAATGGCACCTTGAGTGCTTTAGTTTGTTTTGACTGCAACACTTTTAATGCATTTGTTTCGTTGCAGGCCGCTACTTTATCAATATAAAAATACCCAGAGTCTAAGTATTGTTTACAGCTTTGTTCGTCGGCTGGTATTGCAATTAGTTCTTGTTGTTTTTTTAGGATATAAAAATCCATATGACCACCGCATTTTCTGCATTATTTCGAAACACTTTTGAAGGAAAAAGCTGTGCTCTTTTACCCCTCAAATCAAAAAAGTGGGCGATTTTAAATACAAATGACTATAAAGATCAACTAAAAACTTCACTATTTTGTAATTAACGTATAAATAGCCGAAATTAGGCTTAAAAGCACTAAAATACTGCATAAAACAAGCCACATTGTATCTACTTTCTTATATTTAGGTATACGATTTAATGCATCATTTTCATCGTATTCATCGGCAATATCGATGAATTTAAAGCCTGTTTTTTGTATTTATTCAGTTGAGCGTTTTGCGCTGGAATTGTAGCAATACGATCATTTGTTACGATGTAAAATCTCATACTTTCCCTTTTACAAAAACGTGTTCAAGTTGCTCTGATTTCAAGTTTGCTTCTGTACTAACAGTAAAACATTTGCATGAATCTATGACTGTAAACCCCCTTTACGATACCAATATTATTGTAAAAGTAAGAGATTTAGGAATACATTATTTTTTACCCTATAAATGCGTGGGTTTATCGCTAATAGATTGAATAGTGTATGCAATTTTGACACAGTAACATTACACAAAATTAACAGGAACAATTATGAAAAAAGCAGTGATGACCTTGGGTGCACTCTTAGTACCTCTGGCACTTTCAAGTACTGTAATGGCGTCGTCAGTTGAGCAAACTAAGGGTTCGTTTGTTGATAAGTTTCGCCAACTTGATGAGGCATTGCCTACGCCAAATGTATATCGCAATGCAGCCGGTGCTCCTGCTGAAAATTATTGGCAACAAGAAGTTAACTACGATATTGATGTAAAGTTAGATGAAAAAAAGCGCCGTTTAACGGCTAGCCAAACGATTGAATATAAAAATAACTCACCACACACTTTAAAGTATTTATGGTTACAACTGGATCAAAATATTTTTAAAAGCGATTCAATTGCAGAGCGCACATCAACTTTTAATACAAATAAATTACAAGGTCGCCCAGATCAAAAACCAGCAAAGTTGAGCTTAGGCCAATTGCGTCGTCAACAATTTATGGGTGATAACGAATTAGGTTTTACCGTTGCTGATGTAAAAGACGATAACGGTAAAGCACTAAAAGTAACGGTTGTTGATACCCTTATGCGTATTGACTTAAATGAGCCACTTAAGCCGGGTAAAGATGTTGAATTTAGTATGAACTTTGCTTTCAACATTGTGGAAGAAGATGCCGTAGGTGCACGCTCTGGTTACGAGCACTTTGAAAAAGATGGCAATGATATATTTTTACTTGCGCAGTGGTTTCCGCGTTTAGCTGCTTACACTGATTATGAAGCATGGACTAATAAAGCTTTCTTAGGCAGTGGTGAGTTTACCTTAGAGTTTGGTGATTATGATGTTGAGATCACTGTTCCTGCTGATCACATCGTCTCGGCAACGGGTAAGCTTGATAACGCCAGCAGTGTGTTAACCCGCACTCAACGTAACCGTTTAAAAGAAGCTGAAAAAGCAAAACGGCCAGTTTTTATCGTCACTGAAGAAGAAGCACTAGAGAACGAAAAAGAAGGCTCAGACAAAACCAAAACATGGCACTTTAAAGCTGAAAACGTGCGTGATTTTGCATGGGCTTCTTCGCGTAAATTTATGTGGGATGCCAAAGGTTACCAACAAGGAGGCAAAGAGCAGCCATTAGTAATGGCGATGTCATTCTTCCCTAAAGAAGGGGGCGATTTATGGAAAAAATATTCAACAGAATCAGTGATCCATACGATGGATGTGTACTCCCGTTATTCATTTGATTATCCATATCCTGTAGCGCAGTCAGTCAATGGCCCTGTTGGCGGTATGGAATACCCAATGATCACGTTTAATGGCCCGCGTACAAAGTTACAAGATGATGGTACGCGTACTTATTCTCAAGCCGAAAAGCGCTTTTTAATCGGCGTGGTTATCCATGAAGTGGGTCATATTTATTTCCCAATGATTGTTAACTCAGATGAGCGTCAATGGACGTGGATGGATGAAGGGTTAAACAGCTTTTTAGATGGTGTTGCAGGTCGTGAGTGGGATCCAACAATTCCATGGGGTGTTGAACCGCGTGATATCGTCGCGTATATGAAATCTGAAAACCAAGTTCCTGTAATGACTCAGTCAGATAGTGTATTACGTTTAGGCCCTAACGCTTATACCAAACCTGCTGCTGCACTGAACATTCTGCGCGAAGTGATTTTAGGCCGCGAGTTATTTGATTTTGCCTTTAAAGAATATGCCCAGCGCTGGAAGTATAAGCGCCCTACCCCAGCTGATTTTTTCCGGACTATGGAAGAAGCGTCAGGTGTTGATTTAGATTGGTTTTGGCGTGGTTGGTTCTTTACGACTGATCATGTTGATATTTCGTTAGATAAAGTATATCAGCTGCGTTTAGACACGAAGAACCCAGATATCGATTTTAATCGCTTGCGTGATATTGAAGCGGCTAAGCCTACACCACTATTTATTGAACGAAATAAAGCGGAAGGTAAAAAATTGTGGGTTGATGAAAACACAGATGTGACCGATTTTTATGATGAAAACGATCGTTTTACAGTGACCAACAAAGAGCGTAACTCGTACAACAAATTTTTAAAAGGCTTGAAGCCGTGGGAACGCAAAGTTCTAGATCGCGCTGTTGCAGAAGATAAAAACTATTATGTACTTGAATTTTCAAACTTAGGTGGCTTAGTTATGCCGATCTTACTTGAGTTAACGTATGAAGATGGTAGCAAAGAAGAGCGTGCAATCCCGGCGGAAATTTGGCGTCGTAATCACAAGCACGTACAAAAGCTTATTATTACCGATAAAAACAAGCCTTTGGTATCTGTAACGGTTGACCCTCGCTGGGAAACTGCGGACGTTGATGTTGAGAACAACAATTACCCTCGTCGCATTATTCCATCACGAATCGAAGTGTATAAGCGTGATAAAAGTAAAGCCAAAGTTAGCCGCGATATCATGCAGGATATTAAAACTGAGCTAAAAAAAGATGAGCCGAAAGACGCTAATGAGGAGCAACAATAATGCGATTCTTGCTTGTTGCCTTATGTTTTTTAATTGCAGCGCCCAGTTTTGCACATCAATTAAAAGCGTCTGTAACAACTGTTTTATTCAATAAACGCACTAATAATATTGAATTAATGCATCGTTTTTATTTACATGATACCGAACATGCAGTAGAGCATTTATTTGCGGGCAATGCAGACATTATTAGTAACAAAAAAGATCAACAACGCTTTGCTGAATATATTGAATCGCATGTTGCTTTGAAAACCTTAGCAGGCGTTCCTTTAAAGTTACGTAAAGTAGGTGCACAAATTGATGGTAAATTCTTTTGGGTTTATCAAGAAGCACCTATTCCGCAAGGGATTGAAGGAATACGCATGAGCCATGGGGCTTTGAGAGAGTTATGGCCTGCACAAGTAAATATGGTAAATGTTGAAGGTAAAGGTAAGGTCAAGACCTTGCATTTTACCCAAGACGACACGTGGCTAGAAGCGCGCTTTGAGCCACTTCCAAAGAAAGAGAAAGATTCTGACTAATTAATTAGTGACTGTTCCCCCAACCAACGCGCACATTTCTTCTGTGCGCGTTTTTTTATCCTAAATTATTTAGATTTGTTCCTTTTCATATTTGAGCACGTACACTATCTTAAAGTAAGTTACTAAGATGCGAACACAACGCTGAACATCAGATACAAGGAAATGTATGAACACATATCATCATCATTCTGTTGAAGGGGTTATTTTTGATTTAGATGGGACTTTAGTGTCATCTGATCTTGATTTTACATTAATTAGAGCTCAAATAGGCTGCCCTGAGGAGGTTGACTTACTCAGTTATATAGCCACTTTACCGTCACCATATATGCGCGAAGAAGCAATGAACATTGTTCACCAGCATGAGCTTATGGATGCCCAGCATGCCTATTTACTACCCGGTGTTGCGAAAGCTATAACACAGCTTAAAGAGCTTGCTATACCAATGGCAATTGTGACACGCAATTATGACCGCGCTGTGGCGATTAAATTAAAAAATAATCCGCTGCCAATACAAACGGTACTTACGCGAAGTGATGCCCCTCCGAAACCCGATCCGAGTGCGTTAAATGCAATTGCCACGCTGTGGAATATAGACCAGAAAAATCTCTTGTATGTTGGAGACTATCTTTATGATATTCAAGCTGCACATAATGCAAATATGAGAGCGTGCTTATACGCACCTGATGAAATGCCTTTATATGCCAATCAAGCAGATTACATTCTTCGTCACTTTAGTGAACTGCCTAAGTTAATAAATCAGTTGAGAGAAGATCAACAAGAGTTACTTTTTTTACACTCCAGCGTTCAATAATTTATTATTATGTTAAATAGAGTGTTGTTTAATGTTTTTAAATATTAGCCATGTGAAATGAAACATTATAATTGTTATTTGACACTCATTTAACTACTAGCCCAACACAGCGTGAATTGTTAAAATGTTTTCAATATATCGAGTTTACAATAGAGGCGTAAGATGGGCAGAGCATTTGAAGTCCGCAAAAGTTCAATGGCTAAAACAGCCAATGCTAAAACCAAAGTTAATTCTAAATACGGTAAAGAAATTTACGTTGCTGCAAAAAACGGTGAGCCTGACCCAGAAGTAAACCAATCGCTTAAGCGTTTAATTGAGCGTGCGAAACGTGACCAAGTTCCTGCACATGTAATCGAAAAAGCAATTGAAAAAGCAGCGGGCGGAGCAGGGGAAGATTATTCAACAGCCCGTTATGAAGGTTATGGCCCTGGTAACTGCATGGTAATTGTTGACTGCTTAACAGATAACCCTAATCGCACCATTAAAGATGTGCGCTTACCGTTTACTAAAACCGATTCAAAAATAGGCACTCCAGGCTGTGTTGCCCATATGTTTGACCACTTTGCTGTATTAGGTTTTAGTGGTGATGACGATGAGGTCGTACTTGAAGCGCTGATGATGGCTGATGTTGATGTAACCGATGTAGAAGTGGAAGACGGTAAAGTATCTGTTTTTGCCCCGCATACAGAATATTTTAAGGCAAAAACAGCTCTTGAGGAAGCATTTGAAGGCATTAATTTCGAAGTTGACGAAATTACGTTTGTACCACAAGTACACATAGATATTACAGATGTAGATGACATTGCTAATTTTGATAAGTTTATTACCATGCTTGAAGATTGCGACGACGTACAAAACATTTATCACAACGCTACGGTTGTTAGTTAAAGGTAGCAGCGAGTTTATCTCGCGACAATGAGATTCGCGGTGGCAATATACTCTCTTAAAAGTAATATCCACCGCGCTCCTGTAGTCATTTATACACGACAAGTCTATTTTACCAGCGAGGGCAGGGTGCACTGCGCGCTACACCGAGAAAGCTTAAGTAAAAAGTCATTAATTTCCTCTCTGTGAACTGTGTATTCTCAGTGGTGGACAAATCACTTAAAGAATTTTATAAACCTGTACCTATGGGAACGGAAACACCGCGCTCAAGGTATTTCATATCATACTGCCAGTACGAGCTTACTCATTGAAGTATCGCGATGATTTATAAAGCGCCGTACTTTTAATGCGCTTTTTGTTGGTTGGTAATCATTGCTGAATGTTAGCCATTCATTGTAGTTATGAATAAGCAAAAAAAAGCCAACCCGAAGGTTGGCTATATGACACAAATATACCCAAGCCACCTCAAGATGCAGAATTCAGCGTTTTACAGGGGCTTAATATCAAGGCGTTACTTTGCAACAATGGCAGTCCCTTTTAAGAAGTAACAACGATGAGAGTAAGTGCCTGTGAAACGCCCAACGGGTTGGTTTTAAAGCGATTTATACTGCGTTATTGATTTTAACAATAGAACCACTATTACTTGCAATCAATGCCTTGCCTAAATCGCTTTAAATTCCAACTGAAACTCGCATCTTGAGGTGGTTTGGGTATAAACTCGAAGGGGAGTTATTGTTGCATTGCTTTGTATTTTATACGAAAGGAATGTAACAATGGTTCAGTATAGCCACTGGGTTGTTTAACGCCTTCTAATATAAGGGCTAGGGCTGCTTGATAGGCAATACTGTTTGCTAGGCTTTGGGTTGAGTCCGCCATATTGATATAAGCCGGATCACCTTCATTTTGCCCATCAACGACTTTTGCCATTTTTGCCATCGTATTCTCAATTTGTGCTTGCGTACATACCCCATGCTGTAGCCAGTTAGCCATATGCTGACTCGAAATACGTAATGTAGCACGGTCTTCCATTAAGCCTATGTGGTTAATATCAGGTACTTTAGAGCAACCGACACCTTGGTCAATCCAACGTACTACGTAGCCTAATATTCCTTGCGCGTTGTTATCGAGTTCAGCTTGAATATCTTCTTTGCTTAGCGTGTTTGCATCTACCATCAAAGGAGGAGTTAGTAATTGGCTTAAGCTTGCCTGTTGGCGTTGCGAAATCGATTTTTGACAGGTAAATACATCCACATCATGATAATGCATAGCATGTAAGGTGGCTGCCGTAGGGGAGGGCACCCATGCTGTATTGGCACCTGATTGTGGATGAGCAATTTTTTGCTCCATCATCAGTGCCATTTTATCAGGCATTGGCCACATCCCTTTACCTATTTGAGCGCGGCCACTTAATCCTGTTTGTAAGCCAATATCGACATTTCTGTCTTCATAAGCGCTGATCCAAGGTTGTTGCTTAATGGCTGCTTTTGGTAGGACGACGCCAGCTTGCATTGAGGTATGGATTTCATCACCTGTGCGATCTAAAAATCCGGTATTGATAAATACCACGCGTTGTTTTGCAGCTTCTATACAGGCTTTTAAGTTGACTGAGGTACGGCGTTCTTCATCCATTATACCCATCTTAATAGTGTTTGTTGGTAGTTGTAGAACCTGTTCGATTCGGCTAAATAAAGTATTAGTAAATGCAACTTCTTCAGGGCCATGCATTTTGGGTTTGACGATATTAATACTGGCTGCGGTGGAGTTTTTTACAGGGCTATTCCCGTTTAAGTCATGCAGTGCGGCGGTTACCGTGATCATTGCATCCATTATACCTTCAAATACATCATTGCCTTGGCTATCTTGTATTGCTGGGTTTGTCATCAAATGGCCCACATTACGCACAAACATCATGCTACGGCCTTTTAGGCTCAGAGGTTTGCCATTTACACCATTATAATGACGATCTGTGGCAAGGGTACGCTCAATGGTTTTTCCCTCTTTTGTAAATGATTCAATCAGTGTGCCTTTCATTAAGCCGAGCCAGTTTTGATAAACTTGCACTTTATCTTCACCATCTACTGCGGCAACTGAGTCTTCACAATCCATAATAGTGGTGAGTGCCGCCTCTAGTACAACGTCTTTTAAACCCGCCTTATCAGCTTGACCAATAGTGTGTTGATGATCTATTTGCAGCTCTATATGTAAACCATGGTTTATTAGTAAAATGGCGCTAGGGTTTTGTGCTTCACCTTGAAAGCCTGTGAGTTGTTCTGGCTGTTTTAGGCCTGTTTGAGAGCTATCTCGTAAGGTGATAATGAGTTGGCCGTTTACTACTGAATAGTTAGTGCTTTCAATATGAGATCCATTCTCAAGCGGTAAGGCTTTGTCTAAAAACTGTCTCGCGTAGGCCATTACTTTAAAGCCGCGCACCGAATTATAGGTATTGCCTTTCTCTGCGCCATCTTCTTCACTTAGTACATCAGTGCCATAGAGCGCATCGTATAACGAGCCCCAACGCGCGTTTGCTGCATTAAGTGCAAAGCGTGCGTTGCTTACTGGCACAACGAGCTGAGGGCCTGCGGTAAGGGCTATCTCAGGCTCGGCATTTTCAGTCTCAATACAAAAATCATTAGGTTCAGGAACTAAATAGCCAATGTCAGTCAAAAATTGTTGATATTGCGCAGCATCCCAGTGTTTATTGGTTAAATGATAGCAATCAATTTGATGTTGTAAGTCTTCACGCTTAACTAATAATGCACGATTGATAGGGCTAAGGTCATTAATAATGTCAGTAAACCCTTGCCAAAAAAGTTGTTCAGTAATACCTGTACCAGGTAATAGTTGATTATTAATAAAGTCGGCTAATTGGTTATTTACAGTTAACCCAAACTGGTTGTGAGAGGAGGTTGTCATAATTGCTATCCTTTAAACGGTCGCGATGCATAAATTTCTTATGTGCTAACCATAACGTAAAAACATTGCCATGGATGCTTTTTGGCCATTCATAAAATGTATAGCCAGCATAATAACTATAAATTTACTAAATTTTATAAATCGGCCTAATGTTTATGTAAGCGCTACGGAGCATGAGCTCTTGGGCCTCTCTCACATATATAAACTTTAGTTTTAACCCGTTCAAAGGATTTTTATTATGACTACTTATCAACGTGAAACAGATACATTAGCAACACTTTGCCAAGCACAAGGTAAAACGTGGCAAGCAATTAACCCTGAATACGCAAGTCGTATGCGTTTACAAAATCGCTTTCGTACAGGGTTAGAAATTGCACAATTCACTGCCGACATTATGCGTGAAGACATGGCCGCTTATGATGCTGATACTAGCCAATACACACAATCACTAGGTTGCTGGCACGGTTTTACTGCCCAACAAATGATGATGGCAATTAAGCGTCACCAAAAAACCACTAAGCGCAGTTATGTATACTTAAGTGGTTGGATGGTTGCAGCTCTTCGCTCTGAGTTTGGTCCACTGCCTGATCAAAGTATGCATGAAAAAACCTCAGTACCGGCCCTAATCGAAGAGATTTATACGTTCTTAAAGCAAGCTGATGCCCGCGAACTTGACCATTTATTTAAAGATCTTGATAACGCCAAAGCAACAGGCGGCGATGTACAAACGGTACTTGATAAAATCGATAATTTTGAAAGCCACGTAGTGCCAATTATTGCTGATATTGATGCTGGTTTTGGTAATGAAGAAGCGACCTACTTACTCGCTAAAAAAATGATTGAAGCAGGCGCTTGTGCGATTCAAATTGAAAACCAAGTATCAGATGCTAAACAATGTGGCCATCAAGCAGGTAAAGTAACCGTGCCGCACGAAGACTTTTTAGCAAAAATTAACGCCGTTCGTTATGCGTTTTTAGAACTAGGAATTGATAACGGCATTATCGTAGCGCGCACAGACTCATTGGGTGCAAGCCTTACCCAAAAAGTACCGGTATCACAAATCCCAGGTGATTTGGCGAGTCAATACAATGCCTTTTTAGAAACAACGCCAATTAATGGTGTAGAAGACTTAAAAGAAGGTGATACCGCCATGAAACTGAACGGTCAGTTGTGCAAACCAACTCGTCTTGATAATGGTTTATTCCAGTTCCGTGAAGGCACAGAAAAAGACCGTGTTGTACTTGATTGTATTACCAGCTTACAGTCAGGCGCTGATTTACTGTGGATTGAAACTGAAAAACCGCATGTAAAACAGATTGCTGAACTTGTTAACCGTGTTAAGGAGCAAGTGCCAGATGCTAAATTAGTTTATAACAATTCACCATCATTCAACTGGACACTTAAGTTCCGTGAGCAAGTGTACCAAGAATGGCAGGAAGCAGGTCGTGACCTATCAGCGTACCCAAATATTGATGATAATAAAGCACTGATGGCGCCAGAGATGGATGCCACTGAACTTGCAGTCGCTGCTGATGTGTTAGTACAGAACTTCCAACGTGATGGCGCACGTGAAGCAGGTATTTTCCATCACCTAATCACATTGCCAACATACCATACAGCGGCACTAAGCACTGATATTCTATCTGAAGGTTATTTTGGTGATTTAGGTATGCTGGCTTATGTACGTGATGTTCAACGCCAAGAAATTCGCCGTGAACAAGCGTCCGTTAAACATCAGGACTTAGCGGGCTCTAACATGGGTGATACACATAAAGAATACTTTTCAGGTGAGAATGCGCTTAAAGCCGGTGGCGAAGCAAACACTATGAATCAATTCTAATAGGTTTAATAACCAATAAAAATCCAATCCAACAATGTTGCAAAGGGCCTTAGGCCCTTTTTTAATGCGCTTTATACACCGCTTAGTATTTAACTAAGCACAGTTCAGTATGTAACTAAGTACAGATCAGTATTTAACCAAGCACAGATCAGTATTTAACTAGCTGCTATTTTTATAATGATTATGGATCAGATTTTTATCAGCTGAGTGCTGATGGCATATTTAAGAGGAAAATATGGCTGTTTTTTAGTATCACAGGTACAAAATGCGATGTTTAGCTGCGCTTTTGAGCATAAAAATAAAGATATAAACCGATTTTTTACTAACTCTAACTGATTACAAACCACTTTTTTACCAACTTAAACGCCATAAACAGTGACTCAAACCGATTTTTTACCAACTCAACGACCAAAAAATGTCATAAACCGAAATTTTACTAACTCGATTTATACACAAAGTCCGATATTTGTATAAACTTGATGATATGTAAATGAGCACTCACTTTTTGTAAAGGGGGTTTACAAAAAGTAATGAGTGCGAGTTAGTAAAAGATAAATTGTAATTACTAAATGATGGCGCTAGGTTTTCCCTAAAACCTAGGGCGCGTTGACCTTTGTGGATTGAAATTTGTTCAACCTAGGGGCGATTTAATCGCGGCGCGAGGTTTGTAACCTAGCGGGCTAAGTAAAAACCGAGCAACAAAGAGTCAATCGCCCCTAGGAAGAACCCTTTGGGCAGCGCATGTTTGGCATTTATACTGCGTTATCGCCTATTTATGGGGAACAACCACACTACATAGGCTCTGCCTTGCCTAAATACCAAACATACTGCTGCAAAATCAATCACGAAAGGTCAACACGCCCTAGTCTTTAGAAGCTTTTTATTTACTGTGCTTATCAAACCACCATTGAATATAGGCCACTTTAGCCATCAAGTTTGATGGGCGTTTTGTAATTCCATGTGAGGCATCAGGAATGCGCACCATTGCGGTATCAACGCCTTGCAGCTTAAGTGCCTGATAGAATTGCTCTGTCTCTGAAATCGGTGTGCGGTAGTCAGCTTCACCCGTTAGTAGCATCGTTGGAGTTTTAACATTACCAACATAAGTGATGGGCGAACGCTTCATGTAATGTTCAATATGATCCCATGGTTTACCTGGGAACCAGTAATCGGCAAAAAACGGGTAGAAGTCAGCAGTGAGTACAAAACTGATCCAGTTGATCACCGGCTTTGCAACTACAGCCGCAGCAAAGCGGTCAGTATGGCCAACAATCCATGCAGTTAATACACCGCCACCTGAACCACCAGTTACAAACAGTTTAGATTCATCAATAAAACCTTTAGCAATTAATGCATCTACGCCTGTCATTAAGTCATCAAAGTCATTACTTGGGTAATTATGATGGATGGTTTGTGCAAACTCTTTTCCGTATGAATCACTACCACGTGGGTTCATGTATAAAACGACACTCCCTTTGGCAGCAAAAAGCTGAACTTCAGCACTAAAGTGAGGGCCATAGTTAGCTACGGGTCCGCCGTGAATTTCTAGAATAAGCGGGTATTTTTTACTGCTATCAAAACCCGGTGGATAGGCAATCCAACCTTGAATAGGTAAACTATCGTGGTTTGATTTAAGCCAAATTTCTTCTACCTTTGCCAGCTTTTTATTGCCAAGGGCATCGTCATTTAGCTTTGTTAAACGTTGAGTTTTCCCTCGTTTAATTATTGCGACATCAGACGGGCGCTGTGTATCGGCAAGAGTAATTGCCACTTCGCCATCATCACTAATATCAAAATCGCCGCCAGAATATGGACGACCAAATGACACACTACCAATATTTTCAGTCACTATTTTACGCTTACCGTTTCGTGGTTGATAAGCGAGCACGGTTTGTCCCTCATTGGCGTAACTAAAGTACACACCTTTTGAGTTATCTGCCCATTTAATTTCCCCAACACTTCTGTCAAAATCTGCCGTTAGACTGCTGGTATCACCTGATTTTAAATCACGAATATACAGCTGAGTGTTTTCATAATTAGTGCGTTTATCATCATACCCAGTATAGGCAAGGTAACGGCCATTAGGCGAAACGAGAGGTTGGTTATCAGGGCCGACTCTGTCGGTTATTTGGGTTATTTCTAGGTTGGTTAAGTTGAGCTTATAAACTTCTGAGTTAGTTGGTTTGAGTTTATATTCATTGTGACGATTTGCTGAAAAATATAGACTTTTACCATCATCTGTAAAGCTTATCGAGCCACCATGATTGAAGTCGCCAGAGGTTAACTGCTGTGCATTACCGCCATTGGCATCAATAGCAAAAAAGTGATTAAAGCCCGGTTTAGTGTAGCCACCGCCATCGGCACGATAATAAACATCGTCGATAAACATCGCAGGTTTTGCCCAATCAGCTCCCTCAGGTTTTCCAGGAAGATTTACAGGAGATGATACTTTACTTGATACAAACTGGCTGAATACAAGTTTTTTACCATCGGGCGCCCAATGTAAACTGCCAGGGCTTTTGGTTAAATTACTTATTTTTGCAACAGCGCCTGTTTTTAACCATTTCACATAAATCTGACTGCTACCATCACGCGTTGAAATAAATGCTAACCGCGCTTCATCTGGAGATAACACCGGCGAATAATCCATATGCACGCCAGAAGTAAGCGGTTGCAATTGTTTTGAATTACTATCGACAGACCAAATATTACTGACTTTACGATCTGACTTTATATCCATACGATTACGCACAAAATACACGGTTTTAGCGTCGTGCGTCATTTCAAGTTGATTGGCGTATTCAAGATCGAATACGTTTTCAAGTTGTAAGGTATTGTCAGCTTGAGCCGCGATGCCGCAAAAGCTCATCGCAGCCAGCAGTGCAAGAGGGGAGAGTAATTTCATTTTTATTCCTTGTTATTAAACAGCATTATTACTGTTATAAAGTAACAAAGGTTAAAAATACAGCTGATTGCGATGAAAAGCAGAGTTAAAGCCCCTAGATGTTTTTAGTTAAGTCGATTTTTTGATGAATTAATAAAGGAGTTAATTTAACTTTATTTGCAAATGAAAATTATTATCAACTGCAGGGTGTTGTGATATAGTTTTAAAAATGCATTCTCAAAGCTCTTTGCAATGAGTGCAGCCAGCCCAGTTAGGATTGATAAGGTTTAAAATGACTTTGTGCAGTGACATTGAAATAGATATGACGAATAAATCGCAACAAATTGTAAGTGCACATAACTTTGTCCAGTTGTTACCCGGCTTATCAGTAAGCTTATCTACAGCAGATGATATGGGTCCTGCTGATACTAAACATGTGTTTCCTAGTGATGCGCAACATATTCATTTAAACAGCATTCTTGCGGGAAAATTCGAAGCTACTGTAGGCAATCATTTTTTGCAATGTAGCTGCGGAGACTTCAATATTGGCTTTTCAGCAGGTGAAAAATTTTGTTCATATCACAGCCATGATTTTTGCAATTTAGATATCATGATAAAGCCAGAACTACTTACTGAGCTTGCTGGTGAAGAACTCTGTTGCATAGAGTTGAGTAATCGTCACTCATTCTTTGTAAAACAAAGTGGATCGAATGGTAAAGTTAATGCATGTGCAAACCGTATTCACCAACTTATTAAAGAGCCACAAGCAAGTCCTTTGTTATTACATTCTGCGACGCTAGATTATCTATATTGGCACCTGAGCGCACTAAAATCAGTTGATAGCGGCAACCAAGTTTCATTTCGAGAAAAGAAGCAACTTATTGCTGCAAGAGATTTTTTGCTCTCTGATCTGAGTAACCCTCCGACGATTTCAAACGTGGCTAAAGAGGTAGGTTTAAATCAATGTAAGCTTAAGCAAGGTTTTAAAGCATTGTTTGATAACACAGTATACGGCTGCTTCCAAGAAGCAAGAATGAACAAAGCTATGAGTCTACTCAAAGACCATAATGTTACCGAAACGGCAATTTCATTGGGTTACAGCAATATTAGTCATTTTAGTGTAGCCTTTAGAAAACAGTTTGACGTGCTGCCAAAAGAAGCTCGGCTTAATTTAGCGCCCACCTTTGTGAGTAATTAAGCGTGTTACTAAAAATAAAAGTGGCGAACAATAAGTTAACGCCACCTTTGCATATAGTTTAGAAATTAGTACCAACCGTTAAACCAATGGTTCGTTGTGATAGTGGCTTATTATCATCGGGTGGTCAAAGACAGCGCATTGCAATTGCCAGAGCGCTCTTAAAAGATGCGCCTATTGTGTTATTAGATGAAGCCACAGCTTCGTTAGATCCCATCACCCAAACAGACATCGTCCAAGCAATGAGTAATCTTTTACAAAACCGGACCGTGATCACAGTAGCCCATCGACTTTCAAGCACTGTAAACGCTGATAAAATTATTGTACTTAAAGATGGAAAAGTAGTGGAGTCGGGGGGTCATCATTGCTTGTTATCACGTGGTGGATACTATACACAGCTCTGGAATGCATAGGCTATGTAACTGCGTAAAGGGGCTTTACAGTCATCTTTGTAAAACAAGGGTTTTACAATTCAATCTTGAATGTAGCCACCAAGTAATATTTTCATTATATATAATGATAGCATTGGCTTTGTTGAGAATAGTTTTTATTCGTGGTAGTGTTTTGGGAAACGTTGAGCATTATTTGTTTTTATCGTTTTATTCATAAGTATTTTGTTCAACAACCTTTTATTAAGAATTTAGCATGTATTTGTCGGTAAAAATAAAAAATCCTTACAGCTTCATGCCGAAAATTTCACCAGAGGAATAGACGATAACCACTTTAAAGCGATATGCCCTGAAGGTGGGGAGCGGCATAAAAACTGTGCAATACCCTCAATCATAAGGACAGAGAATGAGTAACCTAGTAAATAATGAAACCGTGCCACAAACGGATGCTCCATTTAGCCTGAAACCGCTTATGTTCGAAACCTTTGTGTGTACTATGGCGCTGATGGCATTTGCAGCTTTGGCTGCACCTATTGCACGCGTTATCGGGCTTGAAGCATGGCAGCTTGGTACTGCAATGACTGTGGCCGGTGTTGCTTGGGTTGTTATGGCTCGGTTTTGGGGGAAACTAAGCGACCGTAACGGCCGTCGGCCAGTGATGCTTTTTGGGCTTGCTGGCTTTGTTATTAGCTATGCGTTATTGGCATTGTTTATTGATTTTGCTATGCAAACGGCAATGGTGCAGGGACTCGCATTTGTCGGCATTGTGATAGGGCGGGGTATAGCAGGGGTATTCTATGCTGCGGTGCCCGCAACAAGTGCTGCATTAGTGGCAGATCATATATCACCTAAACAGCGAGCAGCAGCGATGGCTGGGATCGGGGCCTCAAGTGCCGCAGGTATGGTTATAGGCCCAAGTTTTGTAGGTCTCATTGGCCCTTATAGTTTAAGTATTCCTTTATACATCACGGCTGTTTTACCCGCCATTGCATTGATTGTAATTTGGCGTGTATTGCCAAAGCGAGAACATCACGTAAAGCCGGACGGTAACTCACTAAAATTAAACGATATGCGCTTACGCTGGCCAGTAATAGTGGCCTTTGTTGCTACATTTAGTGTTGCGGTTGCGCAGATCACGGTTGGTTTTTTTGCCCTCGATCGATTATTGCTAGAGCCTGCAAATACGGCGCGCACAGCAGGGGTTGCACTGGCTATTGTTGGTGTAACATTGATAGTTGCACAAATAATATTACGAAAGCTTGACTGGCAGCCGCGACGATTAATTAAATGTGGGGGGATCATTGCCGCAGCCGGATTTAGCTGTACGATCTTTGCCTCGACACCACTTGTGCTTTGGTTTAGCTATGGCGTGGCGGGTTTTGGCATGGGATGGGTTTTTCCATCTGTTTCTGCATTGGCTGCTAATTCAGTTGAAGCCCATGAACAAGGCGCAGCTGCTGGTACAATCTCAGCAGCGCAAGGATTGGGTGTTGT
Organism: Pseudoalteromonas sp. Ld20; assembly: GCF_045064175.1. Lineage (NCBI taxonomy): Bacteria > Pseudomonadati > Pseudomonadota > Gammaproteobacteria > Alteromonadales > Pseudoalteromonadaceae > Pseudoalteromonas > Pseudoalteromonas sp. Ld20. Next base: position 317,555 of record NZ_JBISHB010000026.1, on the reverse strand, counting down.
AGTCGGGCCTATTGTTGGTACTGGTGTTTATAGTATCGATATTGGCTTGCCTTATGGGCTAATTGCAGTGATGTTATTGTTAGCGATATGCTGGCGACCACTAAAATAGTTATCTTTCCTCGAAATGTATAGCCCTTGCTTGCGCCGCGTAAAGCTGTTTCAGGTAAGGGTAACCACTCCCACCTTAATGAGTCAGTTCAACCTTGCAAGAATGGATCACTTCTTTAATCATAAAGTTAACAAGCGTAGGTGAGATTTTATACACAGAGGCTATCTCTTTTTGTTTCAAACGACCATGGCGATAAAAGCTGATTATATTTTTATGGCGAGTTGATAATTTGTTCATTGTTTTGTTAATGGATTCAGATAACTGCTGCTGTGAAAAATGTGCTTCTATATCAGAGCTGCTGTCATGTAATCCATCTAATACTATGCCATCCATATCAATTAACGCATCGCGTTTATTTTTTCTGAGCATATCAATAGCAATATTTCTGGCTACTTGATAGCTAAAACTTGTGGGGTTTTTTACATCATGGTTTTGTTGTTGGCTCATGGCCGCTAAGCGAATAAAGGTATCTTGCAAGGCATCTTCAGCTAAATAAGGGCAGTGTAGAATGGAGTTTAAAAATGCTAATAGTTTGGTCTTATTCTGATAAATAATATCTGACCACTTTACTGCAGATACCGACACTGCCAATTCCTTTTGGTTTTATTTTAGGGTCTCAGATGTTAATGAGATTTATTTTCATGCGCATTATGCATTTAGATGGCTATAACTGTCAATGGTTGTTTATTACGCATTTGTGATTCTGGCTGAAGGTTTAAGACTCGTGCTTTTTACTGTTATTAATTAGCAACTACGAAGAGGCTAAGTAATAGCGAAGATAAATAAGGTTATTAGGGCGTGTTGACCTTTGTGGATTGAAATTAGTTCAATCTAGGGGCGATTTAATCGCGGCGCGAGGTTTGTAACCTAGCGGGCTAAGTAAAAACCGAGCAACAAAGAGTCAATCGCCCCTAGGAAGAACCCTTTGGGCAGCGCATGTTTGGCATTTATACTGCGTTATCGCCCATTTATGAGGAACAACCACACTGCATAGGCGCTGCCTTGCCTAAATACCAAACATACAGCTGCAAAATCAATCACGAAAGGTCAATACGCCCTAGTTTTTACTTAAATTTTTGTTCCTTACTGGACAAAGAATATGAGTCAAAAATTGCTTTCTCAACGGTACGTACAGGCGAACCACGTAACTATTCGTTACAGTTAACTTATAGTTTCTAAAAAATATAAGCTCAGTTATATAACTGAGCTTTCTCCAGCGTAAACCACCACCGATAGTTAATCCACTGACTGCTTGCTCTAAGTTATAGGAAGAACAAAACCTGAACATATTTTTTGGTGCAATGCGTATAATGCCTTCAATAATAAGTGTTTTACGATATTTTTACTAAATTTTTATAGCCTACATTCGTCCTGTCGCAGTGTTAATTATTATTTTATAAATATTGAGAGGAATAAATGAAGCAGTTTTCTAAAGTTGCACAGGCGGTAGGTTTAGGTATTTTGGTTGGGACAACGGGGTTTGCATACGCGGATGATGTAACCAAAATCGATGCGAAGGAACTTGAAAAAATAGAAGTGTTGGGCAAACACTACCGTAATATTGGTGCAACGGGATTACCACTTGCCATTGGTGATACACCACAAGCTATTTCTTTAATTGATGCTGAGTATATCGCATTGTATGACTTAAACTCTGTGGGTGATGCGCTTGAGCACAGTGCGGCAATTCATACTGATCCTTCACCTTCTGGACGTGATCGTTTTGCGTATTCAAGAGGTTTTGCTATGAACCGTTATTTAGTTGACGGTATGGTATCGGCGGGTCGTACCTTTCAAAGTTCATTGCTTGATGCCAGTATGTTTGAGACGGTTGAAGTGATCCGAGGCTCAACGGGTATGCTACAAGAAGTCGGGCAGCCATCTGGGACTGTTAATCTTATCCAAAAACGTGCACAAGAGAGCTTTTCAGGTTACGTAAATGCTGAGCTAGGTTCTTGGGGGAAGCGTCGAGTAGAAGGTGATGTGACAGGTGCGCTGACCAATGATGGTTCAGTAAAAGCACGTGCGGTTGCGGTTTATGAAACCGCAGATTCTTTTCAAGACCGTGTTAATAGTGCACGTAAAGTGATTTATGGGACAATCAGCGCTGAGCTAACTGATGACCTTTCGGCTTCACTATTCTGGTCGCAACAAGAAGATGAATTAGACGAGTTTTCAAGTGGTTTACCATTTAGCTATAGCGATGGCTCTGCATTTAATGGTGATGCCAGTCACAATGATACCCCGAGCTGGGTGTATGAAGATGTCAATCAAGATAACGTAATGGTTGAGCTACAATATACTTTGAATGATGATTGGTCCATTCAGGGTCGTTACCATCGCTCAGATGTTGAGTCAGATGGGATATTTTTTAGTGGCGATTCATTACCAGATGTTGAGTCTGGGTTATATCGTTCTTTCATAAACCACTCTGATCGCGAGAATGAAAGTGAGCGTGCTGAACTTAATCTAACAGGTAACTTTACGTTGTTAGCACGTGAACACAATGTCACGTTTAGTGTTGCAGATGCCAGCTTTTCAGAACTTGAAAAGCGTGCATTTCCAAAAAACTCTCCTGATATTAATGCGAATGACCCTAGCAGTAGCGTAAGTATTCCAATGCCTGTATTTTCTGAACCTTCAATCACTAATTCAGAGCAAGAGTCTAAGAACTACCGTATTGCTGCTAATTTAAATGTGGCTGAACCTATTAATATTTTATTAGGTGCAAACTATAAAGACATTGATTCACGCGCTGGCGCTGGCCATGTATTGAGTGATTGGGTCAACAACAGCGATACTAGCCTATACATTGGCGCAACTTATGATGTTACAGAAGCGGTTTCTGTTTATAGTAGTTACACCGACATTTTTGAACTCCAAATGGTATTCGACAAAAACGGGAACTTACTCGATCCAACAGTCGGTAAAAATAAAGAGATAGGGGCACGTTATTCATCGCTCGATGGCAATTTAAATATTGATCTCGCTTTGTTTAAGATTAACCAAGAAAATTACGCTATTAATGATACAAGTGCAGCGGCAGCCCGTATCTATAAAACGGTTGATGGTGTTGAGTCCAAAGGCTATGAAATTGAAATCAGTGGCTATATCAATGACCAATGGCGTGCATCAATCGCGTATAGCAATCTGAGCCTAGCAGATAACAATGAAGGCCGTATTTCTAAAATTGTGCCTGATAAAGTGGCTAAGTTTAATACTGACTATGAGTTTGATGGCTCGCTAGCAGGGCTAACGGTCGGTGGCTTTATTAATTGGACGGGTGAGAGGCATGGCTTTATTCTTGCCCCAGGTAAAGGCTTTGAGTACCCACAGTTAAGTGCTTATACTGTCATTGGTTTAGTGGCGAGCTATGACGTGACGGATAACTTAAATGTCAAAGCGAATATTAATAATGCGTTTGATAAAGAGTATGAAGGTAAAGTGGCATGGTTTAGTAGTAGACCGGGCACGCCTCGTAATTACTCAGTACAGTTAAATTATCGGTTTTAAAAAATATAAGCTCAGTTATATAACTGAGCTTTTTAGGTAATAGGGTATTACATCAAAACTGATAAGTTATTTGCGCACTGTAACTGCGAGGTTGTCCGTAGGCGCCAAAAGAGTATACACCGACACTTTCAAAGTAACGTTTATCAAATAAGTTATCTATATTTATTGAAGCCGATACGTCCGCTGTTATTTTATAACGCATGAATAAGTCAGCAACGGCGTAAGCTTTTTGTTCTGGTGTTTCGCCATTTGGTCCTGTTGGGCGATTAGTGAATATTTCACTCTGCCAACGTAAACCACCGCCGACAGTTAATCCACTAATTGTTTGCTCTAAGTCGTAGGAAGAACTTAACCTGAGCATATTTTCAGGTGCAATACGAACAACGTCTTCATCATCAGCATTACGGGCTTTACGGTATGTGTACCCAGCATATACCTCTAAATTAGGTATTAACTCACCGGAAAGTTCAATTTCAAAGCCTTTAGTGGTAACACCTTGCTCTGCTTTGTAGCGCTGTTCTGGTACACCGTCGACGATAACTTTAATATCTGGAGTCGCGAGGTTGCTTTGCGCGACAAGAAAAATAGCGCTGGAAAAATTAAGACTGCTATCAAAAAGTTCAGCTTTTACTCCTGCTTCGTAGTTCGCGCCTTCAAGTGGTTCGAGTAAGTTACCAGTGCGGTCTATTTGAGTTTGAAAATTATAAATTTCGGTTAAGCTAGCATACCCTGAGAACTGGCTATTTATATCGTAAACTAGGCCAAGGTAAGGCGTTAAAATACCACTGCCAGACGCATTAACATCAACGATCGTGTTTCCCCATATGCTATGCTCCCAAGTGCTAGTGCGTAAGCCTACGATGATAGATAAAGGATCTATTAAGCTAAACTGGCCGCTAATGTATGCGCCGCTTTGTTTGGTTTCCCAGCCCCAAAACTGGTCTGCTTGATCTGCAAACACTGGGTAAGGTAAATGTTGCCAATCATCAAATGACCAATCGGGCGTTGTATTTAATGTTGCTCTACGACTGCGTGAGTTTTTTTCAAAACTGCTGTTATAACCCACAACAACTTGGTGGTCACGGCCAAATAACTCAAAAGGTCCACTTGTACGGATATCAAAACTATCTTGCTGCCATTCACCCGCCGTTGCGCTTGGGTATGGTGTTAAGCCTAAGTGTGTCTCTGGCTCTAAATAGCCGACCACATACACGCGTTCATCGTCATATTGACCATCCATATAACTGCCGTAAATATTAAGCTCCCAGCTATTTGCAAACTGATGTTTTAAAGATGCGAAAGTCACTGTGCGATCTCTGTTGCGATAGGTCCAATCAGTTCCTGTATTACTTGATCTTGGTAAGTCTGTACGTGTGCCGTCGCTGTAGTACATAGGAACAGTTTCACCAAAACTTACCCCATTGACATGATGCTTTTGATAATCAATACCAATGTTTAGCCTGGTATATGCAGTAAAGTCAGCTTGCACAATGCCGTATAGCACAGTTTTATCACGTTCTAATGAGCTAATGTAAGAGTCACTGTCTTCGTATGCAGCAACTACACGACCACTTAGCTTATCGTCAAACCCAAGTGGAGTTGACGCATCTGCATCAGTTCTAGTTAATCCCCAACTCCCTGTTTTTACAGTTACTTTCGCATGTTGTTCAGTCATTGGCTTTTTGCGAATTAGGTTTATAGCTGCTGATGGGTTACCAGCACCCATTAATAAACCAGCGGCGCCACGTATAATTTCAACTCGCTGATATATCGCCATATCAGATAAAAAGTCTCCTTCAACCCCGCCATTAGCTCCGCGAACTGGTGAACCATCAAATTGTATATTATCAATCGAAAAACCGCGTGCAGAAGGGAATACGCGGTCTGTTTCAGCCTGATTCATAGAAATCCCCGTAGTTTGGCGCAATGCTTGTGCTATTTCAGTAATACCTTTGTCGTCAATTTGCTGACGCGTGATAACACTGATTGATTGTGGTATTTCACGTATTGAAAGGTCTAACCCCGTTGAGTAGTCCATTGATTTAGTCGTGTAAGAGCCAACTACATCAATCACTTCAATAGGTTGAGTATTATTGTGGGGGATTTCAGACGCTGCTTGTTCAGCGAGGGCATAATTGCTGAATAATAAAGTAGTTGCAATGGCTTTTGAAATCGGTGAAAGGGTTAACATTAAAACTCCGTTATGATAATGATTGGTGTGTGGTGATGGTTGAAATTGAGCAAGGTGAGCTATGTTTTAGTTCCTTAGTATTAAGCAGTGCCATCTGTTCAAGGTTATAGCTCATTGAAAAATAAGCTCGATTGTAATGGATGCACATTACTTAAATAACAACGCTATTAGGGTAATGTGCATTTTGGAGATCAAGCTAAAGCAGTTGTGGCAACTTGTTGAACCTTTTCTCGCAACTCGGCTTGCAATGAGAATGCAATTTCTGCTGATCTCATAGAAAGTACTGATAGCAATGTGTCGCTTAAGCCATGTGTTGATTCTGAGCGCCCTTGTAAAAATAACGAAGGAAGAAAACGATCATCCGCTTTAACTTGATAATTTCTGTCAATATCAATGTTTCCTAAATAGTCTTTAATGGGTTCTAACATAGGTGCCATTTTAGGTCGTTCATATCCTGTAGCTAAAATCACTAAATCGTAATTATTCGTGGCATGCTTATTTGATTTTTTATCAAGTATAGATAGTGTTATTTGTCCACTTTTTTCAGATGCTTGAGTTACTTCATTATTAGGGCAATACTTATGTTGCTCCACCATAGCTACTTTTTGTTGATAAAAAATATTATATATTTGCTCAATCATCGCTGAATCAACAGCTGAATAATTAGCGTATTTATATTCTTTTAATAGTTCTTCTCTTTCTTGTAGTGTTTTACTGAATATAGAATCTGTTGATGATGGGTTAAAAATTTCATTCACATAGGGGCTTGAGTCTGCTGGCTTCATCGAATTGCCACGCATAATTAAATCAACTTTTGCGTTTGGATAATTATCATCAATATCAATAAAAGCTTCCGCAGCACTTTGCCCGCCACCAATTATAGCAATGCGTAAGTCTTTTGTTTTTACTGGAATAAGTTTAGTCATTTTTGATAGGTAGTGAGTATGATGAAATACAAGTGGGGTTTGTTTTAGTGGTTGGAAAACCTTCGGTATTAAAGGGGTTCCTCCAGTCCCCATAACAAGTGATTTAGTAAAACGAGCTTTACTTGTACCACCTATGTCTGTTGTTATCACTTTGAGCAATTTTACTTTTTGATTATCCATAACCGGCTCAATAGAGGTGACCTTTTCGCCGTATTGACATTGGGCTGAAAAATGACCCGCAACCCAGCGCAGATAGTCATTAAATTCTAACCTGCTTGGGTAGAAAGTACTTAAATTTATAAAGTCCACTAAACGATTATGAGAATGTAAATAATTTAAGAATGAGTAAGGGCTGGTTGGATTTCTCAATGTGACAAGATCTTTCAAAAATGAGACTTGTAGCCCACTTTGACTCGTAATAGTATCACCATGCCATTGATATTCTGGCTGTTTATCAATAAATAAGGCATTTAGTGTGGTGGAATTATTGTTAATTTCCTCTAAGGCAATCGCCAAAGCTATATTTGATGGGCCAAATCCGACACCAATGATATCGTATGTAGGTATTAGTGGCTGTGCCATGCTTGAACTCCTCGTTTAAAACAACTTTTAGCAGCTACATAAATTTACTTTTGTTTATAAAAATGTGTAGCAGTGGGTATTAGCTGAATAAGGATTCATTAAGTATCCTTATTTAATGAATTACGTTAATTTAGCTTGTTTTTTCAACAACCCAAGGTGAAATGCTTGCTAGTTTTTCACTGGTTTCGGTGAGTTCTCTTTCTGGTGTTGAATCAAGTACAATTCCGGCTCCAGCCTGTAACCAGTGCTGATCGCCTTTACTCATCACACTGCGTAAAACTAATGCTGCGTCAATAACGCCTGTGTGATCTAGTTTTAAAATTGCGCCTGCATAAAGCCCTCTGCTACTGCCTTCGTGTCGTCGTATTTCTGAAAAAGCAGCCAGCTTTTGAATACCAGACGCTGTAACAGCAGGGAATAGGCTTTCGAATGCATGCCAAGCGTTATATTCTGTTTTTAGAGTGCCACAGACTCTCGAAGCTAAATGTTGTACAGAACCTCGCTTTTTTTGAACCATGAACTGTGGTACATGTACAGATTCTGGTTCACAAACTTCAGTCATTTCGTCAACTGAAAGTCTCACAGATATTGCGTGTTCGTGGGTTTCTTTTGGATCTCTTAGTAACTCATCAAATATTTTTTGATCTGTGTCTGGATTACCTTCTAATCGTCGAGTGCCCGCTAACGGCTCTGTTGTAACTTTACGGTTTTCATTAACTGAAAGTACAATTTCAGGACTAAACCCGGTGATTTTCCAACCAGCTAAATTCATTGTAAATGAACGAGCAGGTGTATTCATAGAACGCCCCTGAAGCCATGTAGCAGTGTAGTCGGGCGAAAAATGTAGGGGAACCTTACGCGAGAGTATGACTTTTTCTAGTAAACCATTTTGGATATTGGAGACAGACTTTTTAACTGCATTTTTATAATTAATATTGTCTGGTATTTCGACATTTTTGTAAGGAACGTGTGCTCGTACAACTGCATTTTCTAGTATTAAGCGTACTTGCTGCTCAAGTTCACTGGATTTAGATTTAATGAGTGTTGGTTTTTTCCCTAGGGATACCGTTATTTTTGGCTCACAAATAAATAATAACGCTTCTTGGCCTGCTTTTTCTTCTTCGGTTAATAGCTCTGGTGATTTGAGGGCATATGCGAATTCAAAACTAGACCATCCGCATGCTTGCCATTCACCATCCCAAGTATTTAATTCTTGCTGTAGGACTTGGCAGAGGTTTTCACTGTTAACTTGGCGCTGAGTCTTTCCTGCAGAGGTATTAGATTCAATGTGAGTTGCAAATACTGTTATAGAACGAACAATACCCCCTGCAAACCAACATTCACCGTTATCTTCGTAAATTAAATACTCTTTAAATATACCACTGTCGGCTAGAGCGGCTGCTCGTGCGAAGATTAAATTTTGCTCATCGCTTTGGGTTGTGCCTTCATTGGAAAAATTAGTTTTCATAATATCTTATGCTCCTTTTCAAAATACATTTTGCATACACACGGGATTAATTTTCAATCAATGTGTTGCAATAATAACTACAGTAAATAATAATGCAAATTATTATTGTTTATATTTTAGGGTCTGTTTTATGGATAATGCACTTAGGCTAAAGCTTGCGAGAAAATTGGCGGCAACTCGAAAAATAATCATGCCGAATAATAATGCGGGCTCTTTATCGACATTGAATCAAAGTCTTACAGTTTCAAAAGCAAAAAATGAGACCAGTTATGTGCTTTCTAATGCGCAAGAAAGGATGTGGTTACTTAATCAACTAGACCCACTTTCGTCTGCTTACAATGTTTGTGTCTTGTGGCAATTTAAGGGTTGTTTAGATGCGCGTGTTTTACAGCAAAGTTGTTTTGAATTAGTGAAGAGGCACAGTATTTTTCGAACTTCCTATTATGCAGACCCTATTGTTGGTGCTCGACAAAAAGTGCTTGATGAGTTTCCTTTGCAGTGGTGTGAATATGATTTACAAGATTTAGATCAGCAGACGCGAGAAGTACGTCTTAAAGAAATAGCACAACATGCAAGTACAGAACCTTTCGATCTTGCAACTAAGAGTACACTTCGACTTGCTCTCGTAAAAATGACCGACAGTCATCACACTTTAGTTATGGTAGGGCAACATATTGTCTGGGACGGGGCGTCATTTGGTATTTTTTCTAACGAATTATCAACATACTATACGCTAATTAAGAGCGGCCAACCTAAACAACGCGCTCCGTTACCCATCCAGTATTTAGATTTTGCTCAATGGCATCGTGAAAAATGGCAACAAGATTCCGAACAAAGCAAAGAGCAGGTTACGTTCTGGCAAAAACAGCTTACACCGCTACCTGAGCCTATTGATTTTCCAACTGATTTCCCTCGGGGAGTGAGGCAAAATGAAAATGGTGGCTGGCACAGTGATAATCTTGATCAAGCAACAACACAAACGCTACTTACGTTAGCACGAGAAGAGCGAGTTACAACTTTTGAAGCTATTATTGCGGTGGTTGCTTTATTAATGACTCGGCTTTCTAGGGCATCAGAAGTGACGATAGGGACAGTGGCCTCGCATCGTAATTTACCTGAGCTGAGTGACCTGATAGGTAATTTTGGTAATGTTATTCCACTACGGATTAAGGTTGATAATAAACTTTGTTTTCGTGAACTGATCCGTGATTGTGCGACACAATGTCGTGCTGCTTTTTCACATGCAGATTTACCCTTTGAATTATTACTTGAAAAATTACAAATAAAACGAGGGGAATCGCAAAACCCATTATTAGACACTATGGTGACTTTCTTAAGCCATGGGATGGCTCCACCCGTAATCGATGACTTAGATGTACATTGGGAAAAGTATTTTAATGGTACAACGCAAACAGATCTCTCTTTTGACGCATTATTAAAAGATAACTGCCTTCAGTTTCAAGCCACTTGGCGTGCTTCATTATATCGACCAAAAACCATACCAAATCATTTAAAACGGCTGCTACAGTTACTTAAACATTGTGTTCAAGAACCAGATGTTGCACTAGCTAACATTACCACTGTATTACCCGATGAAAATCAATTAATAAAATGGGGTCAACGCGATGCTTTTGTAAGCCCAGTAACAACGCTCGTTGCTTGGTTTGAGAGTACCGTGAGTAAATATCCAAATCGAACTGCCGTTGAGTTAGTTGGCAGTGAAACGATAAAAAGTGTTTTGCAAAAACAAAACGTGCTGCATGACCTCAGTTTTTTAACGCTCAATGCAAGAGCAAATAGAGTCGCAAGGTGGCTAGTATCGCAAGGGATTGGGCCAGAAGATCGGGTTGCCATAATAATGCCTCGCCAGTTGGAATGGTTCGTTGTGATGCTTGGTACACTCAAGGCGGGTGCCGCTATTGTACCTATAGCTCCAAATTATCCAGAGGATTACATTAACCGAGTACTTACATTGGCTGCGCCAAATATAGTAATTAATAACGGTGATACACATTTATTTGAATCAGCTAAAGCGACTGAATTACAAACTAAAACAATCAGTCTGTTAGTTATTGAGAATAAGGCATTAAGTTTAAAAAATAGTGATCTTAATCTTACAAATGAAGAGAGATGCAGGCCATTGCGCCCATCTCATCCAGCCTGTATTACGTTTACATCAGGCTCAACAGGGCAGCCAAAAGGTGTTGTTGTAAAACATGCATCTCTGGTTAACCTTATTGCTAGTCATAAACACGATCTCTATAGCGAAGCTTCTGCGCTTGTAGAACATAATCAGCTAAAAGTTGGCCATGCTTGGTCTTTGGCTTTTGATGCCTCATGGCAACCTACACTGTGGATGTTTGAAGGCCATAAAGTCTATTTATTTGATGCAAATACGATGCAAGACGCGGTCACTCTTGCCAAAGAGATAATGCTTAAAAAAATGGATTTTATCGAGTTAACGCCCAGTATGCTAGATGAAGTATTACCGTGGTTACAGTCAGGACTTACAGATACAAATGGGCAATTTATTGAACCTCACATACCTGCAATATTGGGTTTTGGTGGTGAATCGGTAAAACAAGAGCTTTGGCAACGTATAAAGAGCCTTCCTAGTACGTTGGGCTTTAATTTATATGGCCCGACAGAGGCAACAGTGGATGCAATGATTGCTAAAACCAATGCAGCTGAAAAGCCGGTAATAGGTGGGCCGGTTGCAGGAGGGCAAGTATATGTTTTAGATAGTTGCTTGCAATTAGCGCCTTTAGGGGTGCCTGGTGAGCTTGCAATTGCTGGTGCTGGATTAGCAAGAGGATACCTTGATCGTAGTGATTTAACAGCAAGCAAGTTTATTGCTAATCCTTTTGCTGCACAAGGTGAAAGGCTTTATCTAAGTGGTGATAGAGTAAAATGGACAACTCAAGGAAATATTGAATACATTGGCCGTATAGACGAGCAAGTAAAAATTAGAGGTTTTCGTGTTGAGCCGCTCGAAGTTGAGTCAACCATTGAGCTGTTAATTAAATGTCCTTGCGCTGTAATTGCCAGAGCGGTTACTCAAAGTGCGATGGAGTTAATTTGTTATATTGAAAATGAAATGGAGCAACTCAGCGACAATCAAGAGGCTAATTTAAACTTAATAGCTCGCTTTCGCTATATATGTGAGCAAGCTCTACCTCCTCACTTAGTCCCCAAGTATTTTGTAATTAATAAAAAACTACCTAAATTACCTAATGGAAAAATTAATCGTAAAGCGCTGTCGATACCTGATGATTTAGGTGTTATTGCCAAAAGAGCCCCTCGCAATGAACTGGAAAAAAAGCTATGTAGTTTAGTGTGTGACGTTTTAGGGATTGAGACAATAGGCATTGACGATGGATTTTTTGCAGTGGGTGGCGATAGTATTTCAGTTGTAAAATTAGTCAGCCGCGCTCGTCGAGAAGGGATCCACCTAACTCCTCGTCAAGTATTTAATGCAAAATGCATTGCGAATTTGGTTAAAGAATTACACGAAGTTGATCCCCTAGGAGACAGTCAAAATAGTAAAGCGGTTAGCCACGATAGTAATGATAAAGGCCAGCTTACTTCAACTTTATTAATGCAGCGCTACCTTAATGCAGCGACGCCGCTTGATCGATTTGCACAACTAGCAAGTGTAGTAGTGCCTGAAAGTATGACGGCTGGTGAACTAAAAGAGCTTGTGTATGCTTTACTTAATCGCCATGGGTTGTTGCGAGCTCAATTGGTGCAATCGGATACGGGGGGGTTATCCCTAAATGTTCCGATTGAAAATACCCAAACTATTTATTGTGAGCAAACTTATCAACAGTGTGATGATAAGTATAGAGTGTATTCTGAAAATGCTGATTTACCCACTTTAGAAAAATCAGGTGCATTATCAGCAGCAGAGTTGGCAAAACAACTATGTAGTAATTTAAGTCCTAAAAACGGTGTTATGGTTGCCGTATTGTTAGTTAAAGAAAATGAAAATAATAACCAAAGGGCTTGGTTTGCCATAAACCATTTAGTCATAGATGCCTCATCATGGCATATTTTGGCTGAAGACCTTGCGATTGTCCGAAATCAGCAAGTGAGTAATGAAAAACTTGAATTACCTCCCGTACCAACATCATGGCGTAGTTGGTCCAATCACATAAATAAATTAAGCCAGCAGTATATACCTGCGCCAAATTTAACTAATTTTGGAACGTTAGCAAGCGCTCACACATTAACTTGGAGCTTGGAACCGTATAATAAAACATGTCCTGCATTAACTGTCGCTCGTAGGTTAGCGCTTCCACTGGCTAGTCTATTACCTGCTATAAGTTGCTTAGCTGCTATTACATCAAAATTAAAACCAGCGCTAGATAATCGCTGTCCTACCTTGGTACTAGAGCGGCATGGTCGAGAAGTACAGGAACCAACACAAGATTTAAGCAGGACTATTGGCTGGTTTGCCCGTGAAGTTTATGTGGCTCTCAATAGTGATGTTTTAAAGACTAAATCGGATGAAATGTCGAGCCAGTTGATAGAAACAGTGTTGCGCAAATGGTGTGGTCAAATTATTCAGCAAGACTCTCCTTTTGTATCATCAAGAGGTGTCGCGCCTGCTCAACAAGGTGTAAATGGATGGTTAGTCGGTTTTAATTTTCTTGGTGATTTAAATTTATCCTCCAATTCAGATTTATGGTCAGTAACTCCGCTTCTTGAGCAGCTCACTGAAGCTTGCTCCGATCACTGGCCGTTACTAAATTCTTTAGATTTAACAGCCTACTACTGTCAACAAAAAGGGATAAAAACTCTTCACTTTAATGCGATAGCACCTAGTAGCGAATTGCACCATAGTGATCTACTACGATTTAAAGCTGAGTTAAATAAGCTTTTTCATCAACTACACGACTGTTTTATTGAAGAACAACAACGGCTACAAGCGCAAGGTCTTATTGATAGTAATAATTTGACAATTAAACCAGCTACGCCACTACAAGTTGAAATGCTTCGCCACTGTCATGGACTAGAAGATCCATGGACAACACAAATGGAAATAACTCTTTCTAATCAACACACCCCAGGCATATCTGAAAGTGCTTTAAAAGCTGGGGCCGCGGATCTCCTGCGTCGTCATGACGCGCTAAGATCAGGCTTTTTTGTGAAAACATTTTCTACTTTCACTGCCGATATACTCGATCCTGTATGGGAAACTTTAGATTTACGTGGTGAACCAAGTGATCAATATGAAGCATTGTTAGCGCAGCATCGCACAGCATGGTACCAATATCGCTTTGAATTTGATGCTCCGCCACTCATGCGATTTTTATCTATACGTATAAGTGATACTCAATGGCTAATTTTGATTCATTGTCATCACTTACTGCTAGATGGTTGGTCAGCCCCTCGAATTTTGCAAGAGTGGCTTGGAGGAATGAGTGCTGAAGCCACTTTAGCTTATCCAAATTTACATTGGGGTCAATATCTTGATTGGTTACAAAAACAAGATCCTACAATAGCTTGTCAATATTGGAATAAAGCGCTAAATGGCTTAAAAGCCCCTTCATTATTATGCCCGACAAGACAACAACGATTTCCTTCACAAGAATTATCTAGTGTGCTTTGTGCTGCTGTAAATGCAGACGTTAAAGCATTAGCTGCAAAGATTAATGTATCTACGGCCATGCTATTTCAATTGGCATGGGCTAAAACAGTGGGTAATGCACTTAATCAGGACGATGTTGTATTTGGTTTATTTGATTCTGGTCGTGCAGCGTCGTTAGCAGGTATTGAAACACTTGTTGGATTGGTTACTCAGTTAGTACCAATACGGATTAAGACTGATCCTTTGAGTAGTCCAATTAACTTGTTGCAGCAGTTGCAAACTGAACAATTTGAATGGCAAGCGTTAGCTCCGGTTAGGTTGGATAATTTGGAGGCGACTCATCGTTTTGGTGAATTTTTTGATACTTTATTAGTTATTGAAAATGCCCTTGATGCGGATACACAAACCGCAGAGCCAATTAAACAAGTTAATTCATCTCAAGGACTTACATTACCAGTTGCATTGGCAGGGTTGAAGGATGTTAAGTGGCAAGATTCGGTTGGCCAAACCGCTGCTTTATTTATCTACCCTGGTGCAACAACCAAGATCCGTTTGAGCTTTGACCCGCATGCAGTGGGCAAAAAACGTAGCGCTCAGCTATTAACTGATTTTGAGTTCTATTTGCAAGCACTTGTCGATAGTTGTGACAAATTAAGTCATGAAGCCGAAAATTCTGCGCAACTTAATAACAGCGAATTAAACCCCCCATCAACAGTCTCTTTGGAGTTAAATCATGAGTGAAAATATTTTCGATGATGAATCAATGGCATTTGTAGTCCTTATCAATCATGAAAAACAGTATTCGTTATGGCCTGAAGTATTAACTATTCCCTCTGGTTGGGATCAGGTTTTTGGCCCTCAAACACGTGATACTTGTTTGAGTTGGCTAAATGCTAATTGGACAGATTTACGTCCTAAATCACTCATAGAGATGGATGGGAATTAATATGGAGCAGATTAATAAGGGGATGCCAGCAGGGACAGCATGCCTGTATCAATCCTTTGCTGAACAAGCCGTTATGCACCCTAATCGCATCGCAGTTAGTGATGAACATAGCTCCTTGACATATAAAGTGCTTAAACAAAAAGCTGACTTGGCATCACATCGACTTTATGCAAGTGGTGTTCGTACAGGAAACTGCGTGGCTTTAATATTGCCTAGAAACTGTGAGCAAATCATTCACGTGTTAGCAATATTGCAACTTGGAGCGTGCTATGTGCCGATTGATCCCGACTACCCCAAAGAAAGGATCGATTGGATAATTGCTTGTAGTCAGCCTAGTGTAATTGTTACTCAGCGAGAGTTGAGCATGACGCTTTGGGGGAACGATTCACTTACTAAAGCTATGAGTCATTTGTTGTTTGTCGAGGACCAATTTAACTTTGTTCCAGATGAGCACGAGAAACCTATTTACAGAGCCGCAGGTGCTTTCGCTTATATTATTTTTACTTCAGGGTCGACGGGAAACCCTAAAGGAGTTGTTGTAGGGCATCAGCAAGTTCTGGCTTTAATTAATGCGGCAATGCCTTTATTAGATGCAACACATACTGATGTTTGGGCTTTGTTTCATTCACTGGCTTTTGATTTTTCAGTGTGGGAAGTGTGGGGAGCCTTGACCACAGGAGCCAAGCTAACGATTATTCCAAAAAGTGTAATTTGGTCACCAGACGCCTTAGTGCAATATTTGAGAGCAGAAAAGGTCACTATTCTTAATCAAACGCCTTCAGCATTTTATGCCTTAATTGACGCAGAAAGTAAGGCTCTAAAAATGAGTGAGCAACCACTATGCTTGCGCAAAGTGGTCTTTGGTGGTGAAGCACTTAATTTGGATAAAGTAAAAAAATGGTGGCAGCTTTACCCTTGCGAAACATTGCAATTGATAAACATGTACGGGATCACAGAGACAACGGTGCACGTAACATGGCTAACACTAAGTGATTCACTTTGTGGCACTGAAAATAGTCCAATAGGTGAAGGGCTAGCTAGTTTGGAGGTGCTTTTACTTGATGAAAATCTAGAAAAAGTGGCTGATGGTGAAATTGGTGAAATTTATGTAGCAGGAGATCAAGTGGCATTCGGTTACATCAATCGTCCTGATCTAACCGCAATGCGATTTGTTGCCAGTCCTTTTCACACTGGGAAGCGGATGTATCGTTCGGGTGACTTAGCGAAGCAACTTGATGGTCAACTCTTTTATTTTGGTCGCGCAGACAGGCAATTGAAAGTAAGGGGGTTTCGTATTGAGCCGAGTGAAATAGAAGTTGCTTTAGAATCTCATGCAAAGATACAAAGAGCAGCCGTGATAGCAAAACCATGCCTCGACAGTGGTTTATCAGATGGCTTAATTGCTATTTTAATCGCGACAGAGGAATCATTTACCGCACAACCAATAGCAACATTGAGAAACTATCTATCTCAGCATCTCCCTGTTCACTATTTACCTTCAGACTTTCTATTTGTTAAAAAATTCCCGCTAACAGTAAACGGAAAACTGGATGAAAAAGCGTTACTTATGCAGTGGCAAGCAAATCAAAAAAGCACTTCTTCTTTGCATCAACAGCGGCTAGAGCTGCTGCGTTTGAAGCAACAAGACATCCTCGCCAAGTCAGCGACATGATTTGGTAAAGACAAACATTAAGAATGGAAACTACCCAAATGAATAAAAATAGTAATTCAGCCTCGCTATTAGAAGATGTACTTGCTGTCGTTAGTAATACGTTAAATTTACAGCCTGAAGCTGTATCAGCAGAATGTAACCTAATTGAAGCAGGGCTTGATTCGATCACATTAATGAACTTAGTGTCAACTTGGCGAGCGGCTGGTTATGATATTAACTTTGCAGGTTTAGCTAAAAAACCATTTGTGGGGGCATGGGTTGAGTATCTTAGGGTATCGGCTACCAGCCTTGCTGATAATACACAAGACACTATATTTGGGATCCCAAAAATAAAAATCGGGAAACTTCCTCATGCGCCTTTTTCACTTGCGCCTATGCAGTACGCTTATTGGTTAGGACGTGATGTTAATCAACCGCTTGGCGGTGTATCAGCGCATCTGTATTGTGAATTTGAGTTGTCAGCAATCAATGATAAGTCACAGCCATTAGATTTAGCCCGTTTGACGCTAGCAATAGAGAAACTTGTTCAACGTCATAGCTCGTTGCGTTTACAAGTGTGTTCCAGCGGACAGCAAATACATAATCCAAGTAATAATACAGTGCATGTCATCTTTAATGATTTGCGGGATAAACCTACAGATGTTGCGCAGCAGTTACTGGAGCAGTATCGCTCGACCTATTCATCACAAATGTTAGATATTGAGTCAGGAGAAGTATTTGCGGTTGCTTTAAGCTTATTAGAAAATGGTAACAGTCGCCTGCATTTAGACATTGATATGATAGCCGCAGACGCCGTTAGTTATCGCACGCTACTGCGTGATCTTGCACTGTTATACGATGACCCTGATGTAGAACTTGCTGATTTAGCAATAAGTTATAAAGATTGCCGAATGGCCATTGAGCATAATTGGGAGTCAATAAAAGAAAGCTCGGGAATGTGGTGGCAAACACAGCTAGCTTCTTTACCCAATGGCCCATTACTACCTTTAAAAGCAGCTTCATCGCAGCATCCTATTACAACACGACGCCATTTTAATATTGATCCGCAGCGTAAAGCACAATTATATGCGCAATGTCGTCAGTATGGATTAACCCCATCAGTGGTGTTAGCAACCGTGCTGGCAGAAACCCTGGCTGGATGGAGCAAAGATCCACGTTTTATTCTTAATGTTCCTTTATTTCAACGTCCACTCGCAGGCCCTAATATTAAAGAGGTGGTAGGCGACTTTAGTAGTTCAATACTCCTCGATGTTGATACTGGCCCGACTGCAACTTTTGTAACACGAGCGCGTGATGTTCAATCTAGTATGCACGAGGGAGCAGCGCGCGCAGACTACGGTGGAGTTCATGTTTTAAGAGATTTAGGGCGTGCTCGTGGGCAGCAAGTAACAGCGCCTGTTGTATTTACAAGCGCATTAAATTTAGGTGAGTTATTTGATGCAAATGTGCGCCGAGTATTTGGGGATCCTATTTGGATTATTTCTCAAGGGCCACAGGTATTACTTGATGCGCAAGTAACTGAACTTGATGGTGGTATTTTAATTAACTGGGATTGTCGAGAGGATGCTTTTGTTGATGGTGTGCTCGATGCAATGTTTAATTTTTTCAGTAATACCGTGGTAAACCTCGTCACTGAGCCGGATTATTGGAATACCTATATTGGTGATACGTTACCCAAAAATAGAGCAGTTGCTGAGCTCCAAGAGCCAGTAATTACTAAAAATGTGAAACATGATGAAACCTCGTTAAGTATGCCAGTAGTTCGTGTGGTAGCTTCTATTTGGCATGAAGTGATCGGAGGGGATGGTAGTAATATTCATCAAAACTTATTTGCTGCGGGTGGGGATTCTGTTTTAGCAAGTTCGTTAATCGCGCAAATTAGGGAAATCTTCGGATCCAATTCGATAGACATGAAAAGCTTATTTAGTTCACCTTCTATTGCAGGCATTGCCGCTTCAATTACTGACTCGACCGATGTTGAAGAAGTATTACAAATTGCTCAAGTGTATTGTGAAATCTTAGATTTAGATGATGACGCACTCAGTGCTGAATTGGAAATGGAGGGATCACTATGACTGAGTTTGTGCCTACCGAAGCCGGATTATATGCTTGGCCAGAAGAAATAAGCAGAAAGTACAAAGAGCAGGGGGTGTGGGGAAATGAAAACTTTGCAAATTGGTTAACTGCAAAACTTAAGCAATATGCTGATGTTATTTTGCTCAGCGGCCCCGACCTTCAATCTGGTGAATGGCAACAGATGACAGGCCAAGAAATAAGCGCTGTCGTGAATAATATAGTAGAGCATTGCCACAGTATTGGTCTTGGGCGAGGAGATAAAGTAGTGATGCAAATGGGTAATAATAATGCATTCGTATTAACCTTTTTCGCTTTACTCCAGCTAGGCGTTATTCCTGTCATGGCGTTACCTGGACATGGACAACGTGAAATTTTGCATTTTGTGAAATTAACACAAGCACGTGCTTGGTTTGTTAGTGCACAATCGACTAGTTTCGATTGTCATGTATTTGCTAATGAGCTACTTAATACAGTTCCAACACTTAAACATGTTGTTGTGGATGGCCTAGACTTAAAGCCGCATCCGTCGATATTATCTTTATTAGGGTTTACTAAGGCAACTGAAGCTCAAATTACAGCACTTGAGTTTCCTGGTCTCGCAGCGGATCCTGCTGAAATGGCTTTATTGTTATGCTCAGGCGGTACAACAGGAATACCGAAGTTAATTCCAAGAACACATAGAGATTACCTCTATAATATAAAAGCCAGTGCTAAGCTTTGTGAGTTGAGTTCACAAGACCGCTATCTTGTTGCATTACCAGCAGCGCATAATTTTCCATTAGCCTGCCCGGGTATTTTAGGCGCAATTGAGGTGGGAGCTGGTGTAGTTATGTGTCCAGTGCCGAGTCCTGAAATTGCATTTGAATATATTGAAAACGCAGGAGTTACGATGACGGCGTTAGTGCCGACTTTAGTGAAAACTTGGCTTAATTATGCAGCATTAGTAACACCTCCAGCGGCGTGCCTTAATTTATTACAAGTTGGCGGTGCTAAACTTGATGAAGCGACAGCACGCAGAATCGGTAATGAACTTAATTGTAATTTACAACAGGTGTTTGGTATGGCTGAGGGACTTCTTAATTTTACTCGAGATTCAGATCCCAACGTTTTAAAGTTCAAGACTCAAGGGCGGCCATTATCTGACTTGGATGAGGTTAGGGTGGTGGATGAGCAAGGGTTGGATGTTGCGCAAGGAAAGTGTGGCGAGCTGTTGACTAGAGGCCCATATACAATTCGTGGTTACTATAAAGAGGAGTCGGCCAATCAAAAATCATTTACTACAGATGGTTATTATCGTACTGGGGATCAGGTCAGGCGGCTAAGCAGTGGTCATCTTATTGTTGAAGGTCGAATCCAAGAGGTTCTTCGTCGTGGTGGAGAGACAATTTCGGTTGAAACATTAGAAGCTCATTTAGCCTGTCATCATGGCATAAAAGATGTTGCTGTTGTGGGACTACCTTGCGAACAACTCGGGGAGCGAACATGCGCAGTTATTGTTTCACAAGACCAAAACTTGCCAAAATTAACACTCAAAGACATAAGGCAATACTTAGCAGCGCAGGGGGTTGCACGCTATATGCTGCCAGATACAGTGACGTACGTTGAATATATTCCATTAACTGTTATAGGTAAAATTGCGCGTAAAAAACTATCTGCACAAATTCACCTTGAGCTTAATAAGCAACGCCAAGAAATACAAACAGTATGAATCAAACTAATAATACGCAATTATCATCAGAGGATGCACCGCAATGTCTGGCTGCTGAATATGGGCAAGGTAATGATATTGATTGTTGGCTAACAGTGGATTGATAGTGCGTTTAAAGTATTAGTTATTACTGGGAGTTTGTTGTTTAACTTTTTTTTGCAACAAACTCCCTCAATACCCTTTATTTAATTATGAGGTGAGCCTTATCATCGATGAACAATTTACTTTAACGGCTGAGTTAAAGAGCGAATACCAAAGTCGAGTCATTGAGTATGCACGTGAATTACTGCAATTTGAATCGGTAACACCGGATGACGCAGGTTGCCAAGCATGGATTGCAAAAAAGTTATCAATGCTGGGTGCAAAAATCGATACATTTGAAAGTCATGGGGTGAGTAACCTAATTGCTGTTATATCTAATGGTGACGGACCCAATTTAGGTTTTTGTGGGCACACGGATGTTGTGCCCGTAGGTAATCTTAATAAATGGCAAGCACCACCTTTTGCAGGTGAAATTAAAAATGATTACCTGATCGGTCGAGGCATCGCAGATATGAAAGGCGGTATTGCCGCAGCCTTAGTTGCAGCTGAGATGCTAGTACTCGAAGGGAGCTTTGTTGGGCGACTATGGTTTTTAATAACCAGCGATGAAGAGGGCGATGCCTTATTCGGCTCATGTGAAATTGTAAAACACTTTAAAGATGTAAAGCAGGACTTGGATTATTGTATTGTTGGAGAACCGACATCAATAAAGCAGTGCGGTGACATGCTAAAGATTGGACGCAGAGGGGCGTTGAGTTTTGCCATTCAAATTAATGGTAAAAGTGCGCATGTTGCTTATCCGACTCAAGGTATTAATGCTATCCATCATGCCTGTAGCATTGTAAAAGATTTAATGAAATTTGATTGGGATAATAGAGATAGTAATCAGCTAGGTACAACAATGCAAGTTACTCATATAGATTCAGGCCTGTACAGCGATAATGTCATTCCTGATAGTGTAATAATTAATTTAAATATTCGTTATACCACGGCTTACAGTGAGGATGATCTAATTCATTTAGTTACTCATATTGTAACGCGAACGACTAACGATTTCTTACTAACGACATCGCATGCTTGCAACCCTTATTACTCTGCAGAGATTAGTAAAAATAAACTTTCGCTAATAAAAGAATGCCAAACAGTAATTAATCGATGCACAGGATTATTTGCGAAAACTTCAACGTCAGGGGGAACTTCCGATGGCCGGTTTTTCAGCGACATTTGTCCGCAAGTAATTGAGTTAGGTTTAACTAATGGGACCATCCATCAAGAAAATGAACGTATTCATCTTAGTGAGCTTAGCAACTTAACGAATATTTATTTTGCGTTATTTAAAAAGTTGCTTTGTAAGCAATGATCTAGCATGAACTTTGTGCTTCCAAATATATATCAAACCTGATGGTGCTTTAAAAAATTATAATCAAAAACTATAAGTTGAAAATAGAAACTGTTATTATTTTTGTTTTCAAATTGGATTTGATGATAATGAAACCCTTTGTGTTTTTCCTTATTTTGTTTGTTACTTTACTTGCTAATAGCTACGTCCATGCAAGCCCGAAACCTTTTAACCCACAAAAAATTGTGGTTGCAGGGGGTTCAATAACGGAGGTTATTTATGCGCTTGGTGAACAACAGCGCATTGTTGGGGTTGATAGCAGTAGTATTTTTCCTGCTGTCGCCACTACACAACCTCAAATTGGCTATGTGCGTAAAATAAGTGTTGAAGGGATATTGTCATTAAACCCTGATATTATCCTTGCGGAAGCCGATATAGGCCCTAAAAAAGTAGTAGAGCAATTAAAACGTACCGCTGCTAATTTGGTTATTTTGCATGAAAATGATAGCTTTTGGCGTATTGAAAATAAAATAGAACAAATAGCCAGCCTGTTGCAAGTCCAGAGCAAAGGAGCGGAGTTAGCGCAAGCGCTAAAAGTAGATCGTGATGCCTTAACGCATATTTTAGAACAAGCAACGACTAAACCTAAAGTCTTGGTTATTCGCAGTAATCAACTAATGGTCGCAGGAGCTGATACTACGGTAAATGAGCTCGTTAGTATTGCTGGCGGTAAGAATGTGATGGCGTCTAGCGTAACTAACTGGCAGACAATATCTAGTGAAGCTGCGTTAGTCTTAAACCCCGATGTGATTATTACCATGAGTATTGGTGTGCATGATCAGCAATCAAATTCAGAGCTTTTAAACGCGTTTAAGTTTTCCAATGCAGTTAAAAATAAACGCGTGCATAATTTTGATGTTGCTTATTTGCTAAGTATGGGCCCTCGAACGCCGCAAGCTCTCGTTGAATTAGCACATGCTTTTTATCCTCAAGCGCAATTACCTGATGGATATCAATATAGATTTTTAAAATCAGCAGCTAATAGCGCTAAATAACCTGAGTTCATCAGGTTAAAGAATCAATGTGTGAACAAGCCTCTCTATTTGCATAAACCTTGTTTTCTCAAGTGTCTTATTGTGGTTTGATGTTTTCATTAGCCAAGCATGGGCATCATCAAGTGATGCAACGACTGCACCGGGTATACCAAAGGCTTTTTGTACACTCATTTTTTGCATTCGTTCAAATTGTTGCTCGGGAACCACAATAAGCATTGCTTGAACATGCTGCTGCATTTGCTCTGCTGCTCCCTCTTTTAACCATTTTTGCGTAGCTGGGCCTGCTCCTTTTGGGTGCTGTAAAGATGCCTCATCGTTGTAAACACGAATAACTACGAAGGGTTCAGCTTTATTAAACCAATCATCCCATGCTTGCAAAGAGTTTAAATGCATCTCGAGTGTGCATTCACCTTGCGCAACGGTGACGGCTAATGGCCAGAGGCTATTATCGTGCTTTAGAATTGCCATATTGTATGAATCCTCGTTATTGTTTTATAAAGGGTTTATATACCCAAGCCACCTCAAGATGCAGAATTCAGCGTTTCACAGAGGCTTAATATCAAGGCGTTACTTGCAACAATGGCAGTCCCTTTTAAGAAATAACAACGCTGAGAGTAAGTGCCTGTGAAACGCCCAAAGGGTTGGTTTAAAAGCGATTTATATTTGGTTATTGATTTTAATAATAGAACCACTATTACTTGCAATCAATGCCTTGCCTAAATCGCTTTTAATTCCAACTGAAACACCCATCTTGAGATGGTTTGGGTATACAGCAAGCGAGCCTGCCGTGCTAGATCAAAATGTATACTGTAAACCTGCGCTAATGGTTCTTGGTTGAGTTAAAACTGCTTTATCAAAATGGCTGTCTGGCTCATTACTGTCAGCAGGTGCTGTACCTGGGTATAGCGCAACAGGCGCATCTTCATCAAAAATATTACGTACTGTAAGGTACAATTTAGCTTGCTCTGATATTGAGTAACTTAAGCTGGTATTGAAGGTGGCAAATGCGCCTGTTTTACTGCCTTCATCGTTTGAAATATTGGTATACCAACCATCAGTGTACTGACCGCTCATATTAACAATCCAGTTATTTGACTGCCATGTACCGCCAAACTTCATCGAAGCAGAAGGAACCATAAACAATGAGTTACCTTCTAAGCCTGAGCCTGGATAATCAGTGATTTCGGAGTCTAATAGTGCGAAGCTACCGTAGAGGTTAAATTGCTCATCAATACGCCAATCTGCGCTAAATTCAAAACCAACAGTGGTAACTTCGTCTGCGTTTCTTACCACATAAGCTTCATCACGCGTATTTTCGGGTGTTAAATCAAAGGGCAATTGCATATCTTTATATTGCGAGTAAAATAAATTTTGCGATGTACTAACGCTATTGTCAGCCCATTGTTGACGACCATATAATTCCAATGAGTTTACGTATTCTTCGTCGTATTCATAGTTCACAATAGGTGCACCAAAAGAAATACCTCCACCTCCTGCGTTATAGCCACGAGATAATTGCAAACCAATTGTATGTCCATCGTTGACTTGATAACTAAAGCCAAGCTTTGGTAAGAGGGCGCTGTAATCATTATCTGATTCAATTTTCGCTATTGCCCTATCTGGATCGCCACCTTCACGTTTACGGTTTTCTTTTTCGTAGCGTAAACCCGCGGTTAGCTCAAAGTTTTCACTAAATGGAAATGCGCCCTCTGAGTAGATTGCAAAATTATTGGAATCATCAGTAAAACTCTGTTTTACAATAAACTGAATCCAATCATCTTGTTTAGAGCTATAGTAACGACTACCAATAACCCATTGTGCGCCATTATCACCTTGATAACGTAAGCGCGGCTCTACCACAAACTCCTTAGTATCAACATTAGCTTTAGAGCCGTCAGGTGTTGATTTACGCTCAAAATTAAAGTCTGTTGCTGATGCCGTTACTTCCAGCTCTAGTTGCTCATTTATTGAAGCGCTGTATTCAATGCCTAAGCTTTTTGTATGTGTAACATGCACAGGCTGTTGTGGAAAATTAGAGCGTCTTTCACCAAACGGGTAATCAATAATTTCACCATTTGGGCCACTGTACTTGTTGTCGTTTAGTGTGATTACAATACGTGTATTATATTCGTCATCGCCTTCATAGAGTAACTTGCCTCTGATAGCACGACCTTCCATGTCTGCAGGGTCTTCAACGCCAACATAGGGGTCATAATCAACAGAAGAGCGACGTTCAAATTGGTCAGCTGCAATACGCAAAGAAAATTGCTCTGTAAGCGGCTGATTATAAGTGGCTGATAGGCGTCTTTGGTCTAAATTTCCTCCTTCGGCGCGAATTGTAAACTGTTGTTCGAACGTTGGATCTTGCGTTTCAACGCGGATTGTACCTGCGATAGCATTACGTCCAGCGAGCGTACTTTGTGGCCCTCTAAGTACCTCAATCTGATTGAGATCCCAAATACCTAAATCGCCAAATACTATTTCGTTATAAGTAGCTGATCTACCGTCAATTTGCCAGTTTAGTCGTGCTCTGCTGCCAGCAAAAAATGCGTTGGCATTTTCAGCGGCGCCAGTACCATCAATCCCTCGAACTGTGGGGGCTTTGCCAGTGCCTGTGACCATAGTAATATTAGGGATTTCACTTAAAACATCTCTTACGGTTCTAAGCTCAGGGCGGTTTTCGAGTGTTTTGGCATCAAAAACAACAACACTATTGCCACTTTGTAGCAAGCTTCTTGATAACAATTCACCGGTAACTTCTATGACAGTCATTTGATTTGCAGTCTTAGTTTCTTCAGTATTTGCTAATGCTGTAGTTGATACTAATGCTGCAACAGGGATTAAAACGTCCTTAATTTTCACTTTCTCTCCGTAGTCGTAATGGTAATTATTATCAATTGTACTTTTGTTACTTGTTTTGTGCAACAACTATACTGTTACATTTTATTCTGCTGGTTGTTGGTGATAAATTGGCTAGCTTGAACTTGAAAAGGCAAGTTAAATACGCATTTGCACTAAGTGCGTATTAATAGTGTAACTATATTCACTATATAGCTTTAATTGTTGAGGTAGAAAAAGTGCTGGATGGCTGAGTTCACAAGGGCGTTTTAAATTCGCACTCCGTGAGTACAACAGTATTATTACATTGATAAAATACGGTTACGCAAGTGCCTTGAGGCACTTGCTCTGAGAGTGTTTTCGTTATTTTAAATTGTAGCTGTTGCTCATTAAAAGCAATAAGCTTGGCGGCTTCAAAACCAAAAAACTGCTTTACGCTTGGATATAACGCTTTAAAAATACTTTCTTTAGCTGAAAAAACAATCGTTAGTGGGTGCGATATTTGCTCAGCCAGTTGCTTAAACTGTGAGTATTCCTCTGGATGCAAAATTTGCTTTTGTAGTTCTTGTTCTTGTTTGTCACTCATCAATTGCTCTATATCAATGCCTATTCCAGCAATATCCGCACGGTGGCATGCCATCGCCATGGCGATTCCTTGCGTGTGAGTAATGCTGCCAATAATATTATCTGGCCATATTGGCGCGCGATCATTACCTGAAAGAATATCGCAAGGGTGAATATTGAGTGAACTAAGTACCTGTTTTGCACAAAAACGGCCTGCCAAATATTCAGCCTTTCGTTTTGCTACTGCTTTTTGTAGTTGTGGCGGTGAAAAAATCTGATAACGAAAAAAGTCATTTTCAACAAGAAAATTATTATCAAACTCATAGCAAAAAGCGTTGTAGGGAAGTTGGGGGGGAAGCTGAGTATAAAGGGAAAATTCCATGAGTGATTTACACTTCTTCTTAGAGTAAAATTAACACCTTGATAATACGTTAAAAATATAATAAATACAGTAAACGCCACGACTTAATTGTTACCTTTTAGCATATTAGCAGTAGACGAGCATCACTCTTAACGTTAACTTGGAGATGCATTTTTAATCGTAAAGAAAAAGGAATATATATGATTGGTTATACAATGTTTGGCACGAATAATTTTGCCAAAGCGGTGGTGTTTTATGATGAGTTACTCGCTTTATTAGGAGCGACACGTTTTTTAGAGACCGATAATTTTGTCGCGTGGAGCAGTGGTGCAGATAAGGCTGGTTTTTCAATAACAAAACCTTATGATGGACAGTCTGCAACAGTGGGCAATGGTACGATGATCGCGTTAGCTGTAGAGAACCCAGATCAGGTTGACGCATTTTATGCCAAAGCAATTGCATTAGGTGCAACAGATGAAGGCGCACCTGGTCCGCGTGAAATGCCTGGATTTTATGCGGGCTATTTCCGTGATTTAGACGGCAATAAACTCAATGTATTTTGTTTTATTCAAACAGCTTAAATTTTTATACTCAAGGATTGAAGATGAGAAGATCAGCAGCGCTGTGGTTAGCATTAGTTTTTGCTATGCCTGCTGGCGCGCAAACACACGGTTCTAACAAGGATGATAAGATTGCGGTGAGCTTATCGTATGATGATGCCTTAGCGAGCCAACTTGATAACGCAATACCTGCGCTTAATAAGCTTGGTTTTAAGGCGTCGTTTTATATCTTGCCCGATGCGCAAACGATGCAATTACGCATGAATGAGTGGAAAGCTGTTGCCAAACAAGGCCATGAGCTAGGTAATCATAGCCTATATCATCCATGCAGTGGCTCAAAACCTTACCGTGAATGGGTCAGTGATGAACATGATTTAGATCGCTACACCCGTGCACGTGCAATACGTGAGGTGCTTAGCGCGAATGTATTTTTACATGCAATAGATGGTAAAACGCAGCGTACATTCACACCGCCTTGCTTTGATACACAAGCAGCAGGTGAAGACTTTATAGGGCCGCTTAAGGCGCATTTTATCGCAATTAAAGGGGTTGATGATAATGGCCGCTCAGTTTTATGGGCTCCATCGAATGTTACAGGGCAACAGCTCATTGATTATGTACGCAATGTCTCAAGCCAAGTGCAACTTATAAACATTATTTTTCATGGTGTTGGTGGGGATCATTTAAGTGTATCGGTTGATGCGCATGCACAGTTACTGGATTATTTAGCAGCTAATACAAATAAGTATGACGTTGACTCATACATTAATATTATGCAAAAGCAGGCGAAGGAATAAGCTGTGTTTATAGGTGAAATGGCAAAGCGCTCAGGTGTTTCGGTCAAAGCGATTAGGCACTATGAAAACATTGGACTGCTAACAGATATAACACGCCAAGGCAGCTACCGTATTTATGATAACGCTGATGTCGAGTTTGTCACCCTTATTAAGCGCGCGCAGTTATTGGGTTTAAGTTTAGCGCAACTAAAAAGTTTAAAAGTCACTCGTCATGACTTAGATTGGCCAGCTGTTGTGGAATTACTCGAAGCAAAAAAGCAGCAAGTATTGGATGATATAGCTGCACTTGAGCAACAAAAAAAATTGCTAGATTATTATCATCAAGACATAAAAATATGCTTAGATAAGCTTGACTCTGCCCTTTAGGGGAGGGTGTATGCTGCTGCTTTTAAAGGAGTAGTTAGTATGAAAAGAAATATATTAGTGATTGATGCAAATCCAAAAAGTAGCAGTTTTTGTGATGCATTGGCAAAAGCATATGTAGCGGCAAGTCATAGTGAAGTACAATACCTGTCTCTCAGTACTATGCAATTTAACCCTGACTTAAGCAATGGTTATGACAGCGAACAGCCATTAGAGCCTGATTTAGTCGAATTTCAAGCAAAGTTACAATGGGCTGAGCATATTGTATTGTTTATCCCTGTTTGGTGGGGCGGTTTACCTGCAAAATTTAAAGGGTTGATTGACCGTACTTTCCTACCTGGTTTTGCATTTAAATATCAGCCTAATAAAACCATTCCCGATAAACTATTAAAAGGCCGCACAGCTGAAGTTGTGTTAACCCTTGACACTCCCGCTTGGTATTATCGTTTCGTCCAAGGTGATCCAGTGACTAAGCAGCTAAAACACACTATTTTAGGCTTTTCTGGCATTAAAGTTATCTCAACTGCATATTTCGGTCCAATTATCAGTTCAACGCCAGAGCTGCGGGTTGAGTGGTTAAACCAAGCCGCAAAACTGGCAAGAAAATAAAACTACTAGGGCGTGTTGACCTTTCGTGATTGATTTTGCAGCAGTCTATTTGGTATTTAGGCAAAGCAGAGCCTATGTCGTGTGGTTGTTCCCCATAAATAGGTGATAACGCAGTATAAATACCAAACATGCGCTGCCCAAAGGGTTCTTCCTAGGGGCGATTGACTCTTTGTTACTCGGTTTTTACTTAGCCCGCTAGGTTACAAACCTCGCGCCGCGATTAAATCGCCCCTAGGTTGAACAAATTTCAATCCACAAAGGTCAACGTGCTCTAGGCAACTGGTTAATTCTAGGACTTAAAAAGCCATGTTTGACTAAACAAACATGGCTTTTATAATTACCGCTTACCGCTTACCGCTTACCGCTTACCGCTTACCGCTTACCGCTTACCGCTTACCGCTTACCGCTGTTAATAATCAAACTTATGTAAGGTAAAAAGACTTTGCACTCGTTGCCAAGTTTTACCAGGTTTACCGGTGCCAATAAGTGTGTCATTAATTTTTATTACAGGCCCGACCTCTTTAGTTGCACTGGTGATCCATACTTCATCAGCATCAAGAAGTTCTTCTTTGCTGATCCTGCGCTCGTGTACTTTAAGCTCACTGTGTGAGTGAAGAATATTGATAATCAACCAGCGGGTGATCCCTGGCAAAATCTGATTATCTAACGGTGGCGTACTTATTACGCCATCTTTAACAATAAACACATTACTTGAGCTGGCTTCGGTAAGTTCACCAAGACCATTATATAAAATAGTTTCTTTATTGCCGGCCGCCGCGCCATGTTGGTAATGTATTACGTTACCCAATAATGCGGTTGATTTTATATGGCATCGTTGCCATCGCTTGTCTTGCTCAAGTGAAACCGTGTATGTTGTGGCTGACTCTATAATGCTTACAGGTTGTTCGGGTATCTCAAACGCATAAGCGAATACAGTGGGTGTAATACCAGTAGGGTATGCATGAGCTCGTTTTGTATCAGCACCGCGACTAACATGCAGGTAAATACCAAAGTTTTTACCTTGGTTTTTGTTACATAGCTGATCGCAAATTATACGCCATGTATCTGGCGTATAATTAAGCACAATTTCCAGTTCATTTAAACCATTGTTCATACGCTCTATGTGTGCGGTAAAGCCAAGCATGTCACCATTGTAAGCTGGGATCACTTCGTAAATACCATCACCAAATAAAAAGCCTCTATCCATAGGCGAGATTTTGGCGTGCTCAGCATCCATATAATCGCCGTTTAAATACACCGTACTCATTGTAAATCCTCATTCTGATTGGCAACACCGCTAAGCTGACGTAGTCTTGCGATGAGTTGTTGGCCATGCGTGGCATGTAAGCCATCTTCGGTTAATTCATTTTGCTGGGTAACACCATCTACACTGCCACGCTCACTTAAGTACTGTAAAATACCCAGCGTATTAATATTGGCGAGTAAGTCTTGGTTGTGCCAACGACTTAAAAAAGCGATCAGGCCATAAGCAGCCCAATTAGATACATCGGCTAGCAGCAGTTCATCGCAGCAAGTAAGGCTAGGCGTAATACTTAGCTCAGACATATATTGTGATAAGTTGCCCATACCTATTTCGTTGCCACCATCGCCAATGGCTACAGTTGGGCAGGGGGCTTGGCTCACAAAAAAATCAAAACAACCACAATCTGCAGATATATCAATGCCGCGCATATTGTAATACTTATTACCATGGCATAGCCCTGGTCGCTCTATTGACAATACACAATCTGGTTTTAAATCAGCCAGTGCCGTTTTGCTAAAGGCCATAGCATCAACAAAGTTATTAAGGGGGAGTTCAAAACAATTAAAGTCATTTTTTAAGGCGGTGTAAAGGGGGTTTCCACATACTAGAATCGGCTGTTTACCAAGTGCTATTAATGCGTTATATAAAGCAATTGCCCCCACAGGGCCATCAGTTTCAAAGGTTTGCTTAACAGCAAAGCCTGTGCCAATTAGCACCGTTTGTTTTGCGTTAAATAATGACTTTGCAGCGCGTAAATAAGTGCCGGTAAGTTGGTGCGCATATAGGCTTTGCATACCACGCAAATTCTGTTCAATCATCATGTTCTCAATGGTATGACTTAGCTGCTCATCACTTACTAAGTTTGGCATAGTGCTTTGATCTCTTGAATAAGAATTATGCCAGCTGCGTTATCGCCATGCACACATAGACTATCAGCATGTAAAGGGAGTTTTTTACCAGACTGTGTTGTTACACAACCTGTAGCGAGCAGTTGTTTGACCTGCGAAATTAATGCCGGTTTATCATGCACGCTGCCGGCAACTTTTCGTGAAACGAGAAGTCCATCGTCGGTGTATTGGCGATCAGCAAAGGCTTCTAAAATTAATGTTAAGTGGTACTTTTTTGCCAGTTGCTGATGGCTTTTTGCATTCGCAGTGGCAAGTAGCATCAGCTTTAATGGACTTGGATAGCTGGCAATGGCTTGCATGACGGTGGTTAATATTGTTTCATCAGTCATCATGTCATTATAAAGCGCACCATGTGGCTTCACATAGCTAAGTGCTAGCCCTTGCACTTTAGCCATACCTTCAATTGCGGCAATTTGGTAGTGTAGGCAATTAGTCAGCTCTTGCGGTGTTAATGCCATTGAACGCCGACCAAACCCTTGCTTATCAGGGTAACTAGGGTGGGCACCAATAGTTACAGTGTGCTGTTTAGCAAGCGCTAAAGTATACGCCAAAACATCGCTGTCACCGCCATGAAAGCCACAAGCAATGTTTGCCATATCTATATGCGGCATAACAGCTTCATCGAGGCCCATCTTCCATGCTCCATAGCTTTCACCTAAATCACAATTAAGCTTCATGTTTGTTTCCGTTTAAAATGCAGATATATGAGCGTTTTGAATATCAGTGATCAGCATATGACCAGGACTATGCGTTATGCAAAAATCAGGTGCGGCATTGGCAATTGCAACTTGAGGTGTAACACCACAGGCCCAAAATACAGGTACTTCACCGTCTTTTATTGTTACCGATTCACCAAAGTTTGGGCGGTTAATATCTTTTATACCGATAGTCGTCGGATCGCCAAAATGCACAGGAGCACCATGCACATCCGGAAAACGACTACAAATTTGAATCGCGCGTATGGCATCAGCAGGCTTCATTGGTCGCATGCTCACAACCATATTTGCTTGAAAAATACCTGCACTTTCACAGGGAATATTAGTCATATACATAGGCACATTTTTGTGTTCTGTAATATTACGAATTTCAATACCAGCTGCTTGCAGCGACTCTTCAAAAGAGAACGAGCAGCCAATTAAAAAAGTTACTAAATCATCGCGCCAGTGCTCTTTTATATTAGTGACTTCTTCAATCAATTGGCCTTGTTTAAAAATCCGATAACGTGGTAAGTCTGTGCGAATATCTAAATCATGCGCAACATTTGGGATCGTGATAGCACCAGGAGCGCTACTACTAGCAACAATCGGGCAAGCTTTTTTGTTTGCTTGGCAAAATTGTAAAAAATCAAAAGCATACTGCTTGGGCAAGATCACTAAGTTAGCTTGTACAAAGCCTGGTACAAAGCCTGATGTGTGGCCTGTGTAATCTTCATTACGGATCATATTCCTGATAGCGTAAGGCGTAGTGAGCGAAGCATTATGTTGCATAGTATCCTCTTAAGCGTAAATTTAGTGGTTATTTTCACTAATTGTCACAGGTAGCACACCTTGCGCAGGTGCTTTGCCTACAAGCACTTTTGCAAGCGCAGTGAAAGCAGGGCCTGATACTTTAATGTTATTATCTACATCTATGTTATACGCATAAGTAGCTAAAATTGCATCACTAAATTGGCCAAACTTCGCAATATCATAAGGCGCTCTAAGGCTAATAAAAATGGTCTTTTTATTAGCCTGTTGCGCTTGCTTAAGAAGGCTCTCAAGCGCCGCGCTTTGCGCTGACTTAGCAATTGCAAATGCTGGGTTATCAGCAAGGTCATCCATACCGCCAATTTCTACCGCGCTTTGATTTGGAAACGCATTACCAGCAATAATAATATCAGCTTCAGTAATGGCTTTTAATGTAGTTGCTGGCTCATACCCTTGCAAGCTGGTACAGCTGAACGAAACAATATGTTGGGTCTGCGCAGCAATTGCTTGTTGAAGTGCAATGCACTTACGCGTATCGGGCATTATGATATGTACTTTGCTATTAGCCGTAAGCTTAATCGGTAAAGTGTTTTTATCATTTTTAACTTCAGTAATTGCCGCAAGCGCAAGCTCGGCTTCGACCTTTCGATGACTAGCATTACCTAAAATATGGTGTGCTTTTTGTGTTGCGAGTGATTCATTCAGCTCGGTAGTAAGTTTAAATTTATTTTTTAAATTAATGATACGTTGAGCAGATATATCTATCTCTTTGGCATTTAAGTTACCTTTTTCAACCTCGCTGACTAATCGCGTTATTAACGTATCAAGTACGACTAAATCCTTTGGGCTACGGATTTCAATCGGCATTAAAGCAATATCAACACCGGCTGCAAAGGTGTTTACAACGGCTTCTATAGGCTCAAAAAAGTGGCTAATACCTGCCATATCAAGCGCATCAGTGATCACAACACCTTGATAACCTAACTCATCACGTAATAATTTGGTGATTATTTTACGCGACATAGTGGCTGGTTTGATCATGGTTTTGCCATCTTTACTAACAAATGTACTGCTATCAAGCGCTGGGTACTGGATATGCGCTGTCATGATCATACCGGGGTTCTGATCTTTAATAATTTGTTGAAATGGCGGTAAATCTTGCTGCCAAATCGTTTCTTTATCATGCATTACTTTTGGTAAACCTGTGTGGCTATCAACACTGGTATCGCCATGCCCCGGAAAATGTTTTAGTGAAGTAATAACGCCATTACCTTCAAAACCTGCTACTTGGGCAGCACCTAAAATACTCACTAATGCAGGGTCTTCACCGTATGAGCGTACATTGATCACCGGGTTATCAGGGTTCATGTTTACATCAACTGTTGGTGCGTAATTAACATTAACCCCCACCGCTTTTAGCTCATCTGCGATCACTTGCGCAGATTGTGTTGCAAACTTAGTTCCGTGAACTGCATAGCTTGCACCAATTGACATATTACCGGTAAATGAGGTGGCAATATCTCGAGGAATGCGGGCAACACGTCCGCCTTCTTGGTCAATAGAAATAAATAATGGGGCACCTAAGCTAGACTTTGCAGCCGCTTGTTGCATGGCGTTATTTAATTTAACGATTTGTGAGATATTCTCAATATTTTCAGCAAACAAAATAACTCCACCAATATTATGTTTGGTGATTACTTTAGCTAAGTCTGCAGGTAAGTGAGTGACAGGGGTACGGCACTTTTTCTTAATAGAATGTTCGCTGTCTTGTTCACAATAATAACGAAAATCAAGCATTAGCTTTTGGCCAAGCTGTTGCTCAAGAGTTAATGTGGTCGCTGCAAAGGTCGATTTCATTGGTAATAAACACCCTAGTCCAAAGATAATTGATGATATGGCAAACTTATTTAACACAGAAGGCTCCTAAGCTAAATTGCTTATTGTTGCTTTGAATAATTTATTCCTAATAATAACGCTAAAAAAGATTAAAAGGCAAACTGATTCTAGCACACTCATATTTTAAATATAAATTCAAAATGTATCGTTAAACGCTATTTTTCTTTAAATAAAGCATGTAGATTAAATCTTAGAGGGGGCTGAAAGGACTCGAATTTTAAATTTTCCGTAATAATATATTCCAACCTGTAGTATGTATGGAATTTATGAGGGCGGTAGTAATATACCCAAGCCACCTCAAGATGCAGTTTCAGTTGGAGTTAAAAGCGATTCAGGCAAGGCATTGATTGCAAATAATGGTTGTTCCCTTGTTAAAATCAATAACGCAGTATAAATTTCAAACACGCCCTAGTATCTGCGATTCCTACTAGAGTCTTACCAAAAGAAGCTAAAAAACTTTTAATAAATAGTGAGTGGAAAATCGCTGATGGCCAAAATGCAGGGGTTGAAAAAAGAACAACCCGTATAGATTATTGCATGGGTGGTGAAAGTGTAGAGTAAGCGCAACAACAGTGCATTGCGCAATCTAAATTAGCGTGTAGTACGAATAACTAAAGGCGCAGATAAACTCTAAATTTGTACTAAATCATATTTAGAGTTTTTGCTCCTAGAATAAAGACACACAACTTGTTAGTATTCACCGCGTAAATAATGGCCAGGGAGTTGTAAGGCTAATATAAAGAGACATATTATTTTGCGAAGCCTAATCAACATCAATCTAGATTTAAAAAAATTAATATTATTTTTAGCTATTTCAGTTACGATTATCACGTTTTTAAATAGTTTTTACTCCAGTTATCAAGTTCAAAAACAACAATTACAATCTCAAACGTTAATAAATCATAATGCTTATGCTGCCAAATTAGTGTCTGTTACGGACCGTTTCTTGCTATCAGCCCAGCAGCAACTAGCTTATTCTGCAAAAATAATAGAAAGTCACTTTAATGACCGCAATATTTTAGCACAAGAAGCTGATCGTCTTCGTTTACAAACAGATAGCTTTAATTCAATTGTAATTGTGGATAATCAGGGGTTAGTTTTAGGTTTATCGCCGATGAGTTTACAGCTCGAAGGGGAAACATTGCAAAGTTATGGGGCAAAACAGGCTTTATCAAATAAAAAGGCGATGATAAGTGAGCCTTATATGTCGGCTGCAGGTAATTTAATTATTTCTATTTCTCATCCACTATTCGATCGCAACAGTAATTATATAGGCTATGTCTGCGGTACTTTATATTTAAAGAAAAGCAGTATTTTACATGACCTACTGCAAGTGCATTTTCATAAAGACGGCTCCTATCTTTTTGTTGTTGATAAAAATAGGCGGTTGCTTTATCACCCCGATGTTTCGCGCATTGGTGAGCAAGTTTATAATAATTCAGTCATAGAAGCCGTGCTTAAAGGCGAAAGTGGTACCCAGGAAATTATAAACAGTCAAGGCACTGCTATTTTAGCCGGTTATGCGTTGTTAAAATCAGCCCCGTGGGGAATAGTGACACAACGCTCTATTAGCTCAACATTGGTCCCGCTTGATGGACTCATGTTGAACGTGCTCTATCGTACAATTCCAGTGGGCTTTGCAACTTTCATTTTAATTTGGGTGTTTGCACAATTAATATCTCAACCATTAAGGCGCCTTGCAGAAACTGCAAAAAAACTAGATAACCCCGCTGCATCACAAGACTTAAAGCTGGTTCGTTCATGGTATTATGAAAGCTCAGAACTGCGTTTAGCAATGTTAAAGGGAGTTGGCTTATTACAAAATCAAATCGGTGTATTGCGCCATGAGGCGCAAACAGATCCGTTAACAGGTTTACACAATCGCCGTAGTTTAGAGCGAATGCTTGATCAGCTTATTTTTAATCGCACTTCGTTTACTGTACTTGCCGTCGATATTGATTTCTTTAAACGGGTTAACGATGAATTCGGCCATGATATTGGCGACATAGTATTGCAATCACTAGCAAAAGTTGTGCTGGACGTAACCCGTGAAAGTGATTTTGTAGCGCGTACAGGCGGGGAGGAGTTCATCATTATACTGCCTAGTACAACAGGAGAATCCGCATACCTATTGGCTGAACGACTACGTATGCGTGTATCAGAAACAATCATTGAGCCTGTTGGTTGCATAAATATTTCGATAGGTATTTCAGGTTGGCCACAGAACCAACTGAACGTTGAAGAGGTACTTAAACAAGCCGATCAAGCCTTATACAAAGCTAAAAAAAGTGGTCGTAACCGCTGTATTGTAGACTCACAGCTTACTCACTCAGAGTGAATCGCATTAGCGTACTATTAATGCGATCCATATTTTGTAAAGGTTAACTATAGATCGCTGTTTTAGCGACAACTATATGGGGTAGTACATTTTCTAAATTAGCTTGCAGCCGAGCATCAATGTTATATACCTCATTTAACCGAGTATTAATAAGTACTTCTTCTGGGGTGCCGTGCGCAACAACCTCCCCCTTATTTAACATATAAATACGATCAGCAAAACTCGCTGCTAACGATAGATCATGCACCACGGCAACAACTCCAGCACCTTGCTTTGCAATTAAGCGTGCTTGAGCCATCACTTCATATTGATGGTATAAATCGAGGCTTGATGTTGGTTCGTCAATCAGTAAATAAGCATTTTGCTTATTCGCTAGGCTAGGCTGTAATTGGCACAAGACACGGGCAAGTTGAGTGCGTTGTTTTTCCCCCCCAGATAAACGGGTAAAGCATTGTTGTGCTAAATGATCTATCCCTAAAGCCAGCATTGCATCATGAGAAAACTGCTTTAGCGCTAATGCACTGTATTGCTCTTGATGCGCAAAGTGAGCCATATCAACTACTTCATTAACCGTAAATGGGAAATCTAATTCATAGCTTTGTGTTAACACTGCGCGAAGTTTGGCCAGCTCAGCGATAGTGTACTCGTTCAATGTGCGTTGATTAATACTAACAACCCCACCGGATAAACTAATATCACCACACAAGGCTTTTAATAACGATGACTTACCAGCTCCGTTAGGCCCAATTATTACCACAACTTCATGGGGTTTTACCGTAAAATCAACATTGTTAAGGAGGACTTTTTGACCTACTTTGGCCATTAATTTACTGCCTGAAAGCATAATTTATCCTCGCTGCTGATAGGTTTTTAATAACATAATTAAAAAGAATGGTCCGCCAATAGCACTTGTAATAAGGCCTATGGGCACTTCGGCAGGTAGCACCACCGTGCGTGCAAATAAGTCAGCTAGTCCTAGCATTAAGGCTCCGCCTAAAATGCTAGCTGGCATGAGATAGCGATGATCGGGCCCTAAAACTAAACGCACAATATGTGGCACAATAAAACCGACAAAACCAATAATTCCAGTAATTGCAACAGCTGCACCGGTGCATAGTGCTGTATAAATAAACACCTGCTTTTTAAGTTTAGTGACATTAATACCTAGATGCTTTGCTTGTGCTTCACCTAATAAGTATAAATTAAGCGGCTTTGATAAACGCAGTAAACCAATACAACTGGCTATAATAATACACAGTGTGGGTGTCATCATTGCAAAGTGATTTCCGGCGAGGGAACCCATACTCCAAAAAGTTAAATCACGCAGTTGCTGATCATTACTTATTAATGTTAAAACGCCAATGAGTGAACCCACAATCGCGTTTACAGCAATGCCTGCTAATAACAAACTAATAATCGTAAATTGGCCACTATGCGCACTCAGCCGATAAATAAATACGCATACACCAATGCACCCTAAAAATGCACCAACAGGAACGGCATAAATACCAAAGCTATCACTAAAATTTGCAAATAAGCTTGTACCTAATACGATGGTAGCGACTGCGCCAAGGGCAGCACCACTAGAGACGCCAATTAAACCTGGGTCAGCCAATGGATTTCTAAATATTGCCTGCATTGCTGCGCCACAGGCAGCCAAACCTGCACCCACAACCATTGCAAGAACTAAACGAGGCAAGCGAATTTGCCAGATAATCGCATTTTTTAGCTGATCATCAGCAGTGTGGTTAATTATGCCAATGATCTCGCTAATACTAATGGCGACACCGCCTTTACTTAGTGCAATAAAAAACACCAGCACACAGGCTATAAACAAAGCAGGAATAGCAAAACGGCGTTGCTGTTGCTGGGTAATGAGCGTACTACCAAGAGCTAACATCGTTATAAGTCACTTGTTTTGTTTGTTGCTTTATCAGTGGTGCTTTGTGCTGTTTGTAAAAATTGGTAGTTATAGCCACTAGGCAAGCGTGTTTTTGGATGAAAAGTATGTGCTAATTCAACCACAGCTTGTGGCGTACGCGGTCCCATTCCCAATAAATAGCTGCCATCAAAACTGTGTACTTGACCATTTTTTACTGCGTTAGTGTATTTAAAATGAGCGAGTTTCTCTATTTTAGGCAGTGGATCATCGCCATGGCGGCCCATTGTAATGAT
This sequence comes from Pseudoalteromonas sp. Ld20, assembly GCF_045064175.1. Classification (NCBI taxonomy): domain Bacteria; kingdom Pseudomonadati; phylum Pseudomonadota; class Gammaproteobacteria; order Alteromonadales; family Pseudoalteromonadaceae; genus Pseudoalteromonas; species Pseudoalteromonas sp. Ld20. Next base: position 278,196 of record NZ_JBISHB010000026.1, on the reverse strand, counting down.
GATGTCAGGATTAATAGCCAATGCAGCTTCAGTAGAAAGCGGTTTCCAGTTGGTGATCGCACTCGCTGCAGCATTAACACCGCCAGCAGCCGTGATTAACTCATTCGCAGATGTGCCAGCACCCGCAACGATAGGTTGGCCACTGCGTACGCTAAGTACAAATAGCACATTAGGTTTTGTTTTAGCTTGCTTTAAAATATGCGCTAGTGCATTACGGTCTGCTTGTAGTGATTGAACTAATACGTCACCTTTGGCTGGAACATTGAGTAACTGAGCAATGTTTTTTATTTTTTTTTCAATTCCTAAAAAGTTATCGTGCTCATTGAGAATAACTAAATTAACCCCTGTCTTTTTTAACTGTTCAACGACTTTTTTAGGCCCTGTATCGGACTCGCCAAGCACTAAATCTGGATTTAACGACAAAATACCTTCAGCGCTAATTCTGCGTACATAGCCTATTTGTGGTTTTTGAGTGGCAGAAGCTGGGAATACGCTGGTGCTATCTACACCAATAATACGTTGTTGCTCTTGAAGAGCATAAATGATCTCGGTGATAGAACCACCGGAGACAACAACTCTGTGCGGACTATCCGGTTGTGTGGCCGCACTTAGAGGCAAGGCCGTAGCGAATACCATAAAAATTAAATACGTGAGGAGGGGTTTCATAAAAAGTCCAATATTGATATTATTTAATGCAAATACTAACAGTTAGCATTTATATTTGAAAGTTATGAAGTTTATTATTTTCCTTATTTTATCTATTAGTAGTCATTTAACGTGGTTGTTTTATCAACCTGCGACGCCTTTAATGCTGAAATTGAGCACAGCGCAACCTGCGCAGCGCATTGCGATAAATATTGTAAATTCAAAAATGCAGCAGCCAACAGTAGAAACGCAGATCCAAGTGCAACCTGTAGTTAAGAGCACTGAGGCGGCAAATACCCAATTTAGCGGTAAAAAAATACAGTTGGCAGCAAAACCACAAGAACAAATCATAACGACAAAGTCAGCCTTATCTGAGCCAACCATAAAGCAACTTAATCCAGTCCCAGATAAACCTGTAAGCCCTAAGAAAGTTGAGCCACCCACTAAAGTTAAACTTGCTATACAACAAAAAAAGCCAACGATGGCCGCGCCGTCTTCAAGTGCACCTGTTATTGCAAAGCAGCATTCATTAAAAAACCAAGTTATTGACGTAAATACGTTGCCATTATTTAAAGCACCCAGACCCGCTTTAAATTACCCACGAAGAGCGAAGCGTCGCGGGTATCAGGGCGTAGCAATATTGCAAATTGAGCTCAGCGAAAAAGGCTTAATAACGAATGTTAAGATTTTAAAAAGTAGCGGTTTTGCTGAGCTTGATAAAGCCGCAATTGGTAATGTATCAAAGTGGCAGTTTCACCCTGTAATGCGCGACAGCCACGGTATAAAAGCACGCTTTAGTGTGCCAATCGAATTTTCCCTGCGCTCATAGCGCTTTTATAAAAGAGAACTAACAATGCAAGATGTATTTTCAGCTGTAGGAATTATGGCGTGGCCTTTATTTGGAGTATCAATACTGGCTTTAGCGATTGTGTTAGACCGTGTAACGGCTTTTATATATGGATGGTCACATTTACAAAAAATGAATCAACTCGACAGTGATTTTAGTCAGCAATTACAGAAAAAATTACAACCAGATCAACGCCATCAGTGGTGTCAATTGTATCTACAGGACAGCTTTGCTAATTGGCGAAAAAGGTTAAATATACTCGCTCTCCTTGGTTCGTTAAGTCCGTTAATGGGTTTATTAGGCACGGTATGGGGATTAGTACTAATGTTTAGAAAAATAGCGCAAACCCAACAAGCAGTGACCCCCGCATTACTTGCCGATGGTTTATGGGAGGCTATGTATTCAACTATGGCAGGGCTTATTATCGCGATTCCCTGTTTATTATTAAGTGGGATATTTAACGCGTTATTAGAACGATTACAAACAGATATGACGCGCATAATTAATCATTTAAATTACCAGCTTTGTTTTGATGAAGCCGCCAATGCTTGAGTTACCAAAAAAATCGAGCCACCACACCTTAATGCCTGATCTGACAGCATTAATAGATGTGCTATTTATTTTGTTGGTATTTTTGTTATTAACGGCCGCTGTCAAATTAGACATGATGGATGTTAACTTACCCGATGCGGGTAAAAATACACACGCCCCGATAGAACAACCCGATGCTTTGGTTTTAAGTGTACGTTTTAGCGAGCAAAAAATAACGTACGGACTTGCCAAAGAACCCTACAGCTCGCTCAATACCGTAATGCAGGCATTGCGTTTACAAACTAAAAAACGGCCTTTGTATCTAGCAATAGATCAACACGTTCCTAGTGGCGAACTTGTTAAGTTGTTAGCTGCGTTATCGAGTGAAGATCGTAATGTTGCGAATATACTCATTAAAGGCGAATAAAAACAATTATCATTTGTGTGTGTTTTTGTTATAGTGCATCTACTTTAATTAACCTCAACTTGGCTTTAGGTATTTAAAAACCGAGTACCTGTTTAGGTTGAATTAGTACACAGTTTGGTGAGTAAGGGGCTTAGCCAAGCATTACGTCATTTTATGACTTTAACTTAGTTCACTTATTTTATGGAGCGACACATGCGCCTTTCAAAACTGGCTTTATGCCTTGCCAGTGTATCACTGCCTCTTATGGCTGAAACAACTACAGCCGACCAATCGCAACTAACTACTGCATTAGATGCCGTAACAGTAACCGCAACGCGAACCGAAAAAACAGCACTCAATTCTGCGCAAGCAGTTAATGTGATCACCAGCGAAAACATCGAAAAAGTACTAGCAACAACAGTGTTTGATAGCCTAATCTCGGTGCCTAATGTAACGGCAACCGGTGGACCGCGCAGCGGTGGTCAAAAGTTTAGTGTACGTGGCTTTAATGACGCCGAAGATGTGCTGGTAAGTGTTGATGGAGCTATTCAAACATTTGAAAAATACCGCATGGGTAGTTTTTTTAGTGATGCAGATTTATATCGCACAATCAGTATTAAACGTGGTCCAAGTACCGTATTGCATGGCGGTGGGGCATTAGGCGGTGTTGTTGACATGGAGCTTAAAGACGCCAGTGACTTTTTAGCACCTGATCAAACTTACGGCGCTAAAGTAAAGCTGGGGCATAATAGCAACAATAACGAAGCTAACGGCAGTGTGTATACCTATGCACGGCCAATTGAATCGTTAGATTTACTAGCGGCATTTATAAAACGCAGCAGTGATGACTTTGAATTATCAAACGGAAAAACGCTTGATAATTCAGCTATAAAGGCAGAGTCACTACTTATTAAAGGCGAATACTATATAAATGAAGACGCGCTAATTGCTCTATCATATACCGAGAGCGAAGATGCACAACGCACCGAATTTAATACCACCGATCCCGGTGCATGGGGCACGGTTTACCGCGAGGTTGAGCAATCTGTCACGAATCTCAGTTACGAACTCAACCCTGAAAATAATACCTACCTTGATTTATCTGTACGCGTAGGCAACACCCAAAGCCACGTAACAGAAAGTGGCGGTAAAGGAATGCTTAAAGACTACATTGGCCTTGCCACTAACTACGAATACAACATCAACACACTAGATATAATGAACACAAGTGTACTAGGTATGCATGCGCTTACTTATGGTGTGCAGTACTCAGATAAAGAGCGTATTGGTGAAAAGTTAGGCTACCCATGCACAAATCTTAATAGGCAAACTTACGAATGCTTAGAGTATGGTAAAGACGCCGTAAGGAATGAGATTTCATCACAGCCAGGCGGCACGCAAAAGCGGTTAGGTGTATATATTCAAGACGAGTTTACATGGCAAGCGCTTACAATTACGGGGGGTATTCGCTATGAAGAATACCAAAGTACGCCAACAAGTAAATTTGCAGCGGGCTTTGTAGGTCAAGATTTAAAAGTTAAGCACTCACAAGTTGTACCAGCATTGACGGTTAACTATCAGTTTACCTCCGAATTTGCTGTATTTGCCAGTTATCAAGAGGGCTTTAGAGCACCTTTACTGGATGAAATATACGATCAATACGGTGGCCGAAATATAAACTTAGCCTTGGAAGTAGAAAATAGCCGTAATAGCGAAATGGGTATCAGTTATCAAGTCAGCGATGTGTTCTCTGATATTGATTCACTGACAGCGCGAGCAATTTACTTCAATACTCAAGTAGATGACGAGATTCAGTCAAATACCAGCACCACTACAAACCCTATGCCGGCACCACGCTATAGCAACCGTGGTGAAAATGACCGCGATGGTTTTGAACTCGAAGTCAATTATGCTCATCGCGCCGGGTATGTAAACTTTTCGTATAGCGAAATATCGGGTGATGATCAAGATGATAAACCGCTTTGGTATTTACCCGCTGATACGTTAACAGTCGATGCCGGCTTAGTGTTTTTTGATTCAACAGTACGTACAGGGATTAGCATTCAAAATATTTCAGCGCGTACCGTACTTGCATACGACCGTGCGGCTCAGGCATCCAAGCAAGTTGAGCATGATGGCTACACTTTGGTTGGTTTAAATGCAAACTGGGATATTAATGATAGTTGGAGTGCACGTTTGGCTGTCGACAATTTATTTGACGAAGAATACCAGGTGATGGCAGGCACTGGTGGTGCGATAGGGGACTATGGCGTTGGCCGTAACATTAAAACACAACTGAGCTTTAAATTTTAAGTTAAACCAATTGCATTGAACTAGTGAGCTATTTAGCTCACTAGTATGGCCATGTTTTTAATGAAATTGGTATTAGGAGCGCACAATGAATATTCTAAATGATTACCGCCAACTGCAAATACAACACCCTAATATTAGAGCTATTGACGCAGCGGCGCAGTTAAAAATTACTGAAGCAGAGCTAATTGCTGCACAAGTAGGCGAAGGCGTTATAAAGCTTGAGATCACCCATATTGAAGGGATTTTAAAGGGTTTTAAAAAGTTACAACACGTTATGGCACTAACACGTAACGCACAAGTCGTTAGTGAAATTTCAGGCTGTTACGAGAAAATTTACTGCTCTGAGCGCAATAACATTAAAACAGCCATCGCTATTAACCCCGGTGGTATAGATTTACGGTTATTTGTGTCTAAGTGGCACAGTGCATTTGCAGTGAACAACAATGCAAAGCACAGCAGTGTTCAATTTTTTGATAAGCACGGTATCGCTGTACATAAAGTGTTTACAACACAGCAAACAAATATGGCTGCATTTGAGCAGTTAGTAATGGCGCATAAAGCAACAGATCAAAGCACTCAGCTAAGCATCACAGAGGCTGATATTGCTGTTAATGAGTATCGCCCATTAGCCGAAATAGATATTCAAGGGTTTAGACAAGGTTGGCAAAACCTTCAAGACGTACATCACTTTCCTGCATTGTTAACAGAGTTTGGTGTTAGCCGTACTCAAGGTTTAGAAATTGCCGGAAAGCAGTGGGCACAAGAGATCCCGGCTAATAGTTTAAGTGAAGTGCTAGAAACCGTACGTGATCAACACAGTGAGCTGATGATTTTTGTTAATAACAGCAGTGCGGTGCAAATATACTCTGGGACGTTAACTAACCTTAAACAAGTCGGTGATTGGTATAATGTACTGGATGATGGGTTTAATTTGCATGTACAGGATAAGCAATTTTCTCGTGCCTTCGTTGTTAAAAAACCAACAGATAATGGCGAAACGACGGTTCACTCAATCGAGTTTTTTGATTGTGACGGCAATACCGTTATGACCCTATTTGGCAGACGTACAGAAGGTAAAACCCAAGCCCGCGATTGGATTGCATTATGTGACAAGCTACGTAAGCTACAAATTGCAGCCTAACTTTATACACATGAATATATACCAAAGTCATCTCATAACGCTGAAACTCGCACCTTGAGGTGATTTGGGTATAAATGCTTGGCAATATTTTTTATGTATGCAATATTAAAAGTACAATTTTCCCACCTTTAAAGCCTGCACTATGGTGTTATATAAACAGTTTAAATTGTGCTTATTACTCAGTATTATTACTTTCAGTAGTGTCGCGAACGCCAATGTGCGTAATACAAAACAACAAGAGTTTATTGATGTAGCAACACTCTTGCCCACCGCTTTGTTTGATATTCGTTATTACAGCAGTAATAACTTTGTTGGCAAACCGATCGATGGCTATAAGTCTGCAAAATGCTTGCTACATAAAACCACTGCTTACGCATTGCAAAAAGCCCATAAACAAGCGCAGCTCGCCGGTCTAAATTTTAAAATATTTGATTGTTATCGCCCGCAACGTGCGGTGGATCATTTTGTACGCTGGGTGAACGACCCAACAGACTTAGTAACAAAGGCTACCTATTATCCAAACCTTGGTAAAGATGAGTTACTAGGTGGGTACATTGCAGCTAAATCAGGCCACAGTCGTGGCTCAACTCTTGACCTGACGCTAACTGACAGTGAAGGTACTGAGCTGAATATGGGATCACTATTTGATATGTTTGATACGCTTTCAAATACGGATGACCTACGTATAACTACTAGGCAAAAAGCCAACAGGTACAAACTTAAAAATATTATGGTTGCAGCGGGTTTTGCACCTTACAGCATGGAGTGGTGGCACTTTACTTATAAACAGCAGGCTTACCCGAACACATATTTCGACTTTGTAATTGAATAAATTTAAATCCTGAAAGGTAAACAGTTTCTAATCTTAAGGTTTATTTAAGTTTCGCTCGCTAGATTCTATTCATAGTCTTAGTGGAGTGAATATAATGCATATAGCCGAGCAATCACCACCTGAAATACAATTACATACCGACCCTACTTTTGTTTGTGTAACAGATCAAACACCGACACGTGCACGTATAGAAAGCACCATTAAAGCAGGTTTTGCTGCGGCATTTAATGCACAGGTTCAGCAGTTTATGCCGCTACTATGTGAGCTACAGGTTGCCAGTGACACATGCACGTTAGGGCTGCGCTGTGCCTCAACGCCATTGTTTATTGAGCAATACCTTCCTACACCTATTGAACACTTTGTAAATGCATCCCGCCAACACATTTATGAGTTAGGTAATTTGTGTTCAAGCCACCGCAGAGCTACATTGGCGCACTTTGTTGTTGTAAACGAAGCTTTATATAACAGCGGTACTGAATATTTGGTGTTTTGCGCAACTAGAAAAGTACGCGCATTGCTTAAAGTGCTTGGCATAAACTGTACGGAAATAGCACTTGCAAATAGCCATGCACTACTTCATCCAGCAGATTGGGGCAGCTATTACGACAACCAGCCAACCATCTGTGTGGTTGACTTAAAATATGCTCATGAATGTATATTGAATACCCCTGCACTTTTTAATATTAAACAACAGTATATACAAGCTACAGCAAAACTTTTACATAAGTTGGAAACTTTATGAACTGGCTAAATATGTTACCGCATCACGCTCAGCAAACGGTATTAGTCAGTCATGATGAGCAGGAAACTACTTTCACTAAAGCTGAGTTAAATGATGAAGCGATAAAGCTGGGCGAACTCTTAGCAACGCTTAAAGGGCACGGCATTGCTTATCAAGTTGATAACAACCCAGCTTGGCTAGTGATAGATAGTGTGATCAGTGAGTTGCGTCAAGTTGCCATCCCCTTGCCATTGTTTTTTAGCACCCAGCAAGTGCAGCATAGTCTTGTAAGTAGTGGCGCGGATATATTGATCACTAGTCAAGTTTATAACGCTGATAACGCTCAGTTTATTGCCAGCATTAAAATATGTCAGCGCTATGAGCTATTTATTTACCAATTACAAAATGTAGCATGCGTAAAGTATTTTGATGATACACATAAAATAACGTTCACATCGGGTTCAACAGGCAACCCTAAAGGCGTCTGCCTGTCTCTTGCAAGTCAACTGCAAGTTGCTACATCGTTACACCAAAAAATTGCAGTAGAACAGCCTAAGCATCTGTGTTTATTACCTCTACCTGTATTACTTGAGAATGTTGCTGGTGTTTATGCCCCTTTACTTGCTGGCGGGTGTGTTCATTTAATGGCGCTGGAAAAACTGGGTTTTTCAGGTTCACAATTAGCTAACCCTGAACAGTTAATAGCTGCGATTGACCAAGTACAACCTAATACTCTAATTTTAGTGCCTGAGTTATTAAGTTGCCTTATAAGTTTTGTTAAGCAAGGCTGGCAAGCGCCTAGAAGTTTAAAGTTTATAGCTGTAGGCGGCGCAGTAGTAAGTAGTGAGGTTATCAGATTAGCGCGCAAACTTGGCTTGCCAGTTTATCAAGGGTATGGCTTATCAGAAGCGGCTTCTGTGGTGAGCCTTAACACGCATAATGATGATTTACTTATCAGTGCGGGACGTGTTTTGCCTCACTTAGAAACACGAATTGATAATGGTCAATTATACATAAAAGGCCCTTTATTTTTAGGGTATTTAGGCCAGTCTGCTCGCGATCAAAATCAATGGTATGCAACTGGCGATCTGGTAATAAAACAGCAAGGGCGACTACATATTAAAGGGCGATTAAAAAATCAAATTATCACCAGTTTTGGCCGTAACATCAGTGCTGAATGGCCAGAGTCTTTATTACTAAGCCATAGTGATATTTTACAAGCCGTTGTTATTGGCGAAAGTCAGCCTTACTTGTGTGCATTAATTTATGTAAATGAAGACATGAATGATGACCAACTTAAACAGCATATCGACACGGTTAATCAACAACTGCCAGATTACGCAAAAATAAAACGTTGGTATCGATTAAACGTAGCATTGAGTTATAAAGCAGGGTTATTAACCAGTAATAACAAACCCAAACGCGAAGCCATCCATAACAAATATAATCAGCAAATAGCTAGGTTATACGAATCAAATTTAAGTACTGAGGACTTACTATGAGCCACTTTTTTAATACATTACAAATAGCTACTCAAAACGAGCGTGAGTATTTACTGTCAGCACCGATCATTACGAGAGTATTTAATGGCCAAGTAAGTTTAACTGAATATGCCTCTTTTTTAGCTCAGGCATATCACCACGTAAAACACACCGTGCCTTTAATGATGTCACTGGGTGCAAAATTAAACGACCAACAAGAATGGCTGCGAGAGGCGGTTGCTGAATATATTGAAGAAGAGCTAGGCCATCAGGAATGGATACTTAATGATATTGCAGCTTGCGGCTTCGATAAAGAAGCGGTGCGTCAAAGCAAGCCACAATTTGCCACAGAGCTGATGGTTTCGTATGCCTACGATAGTATTAATCGTGGCAACCCACTGAGTTTTTTTGGCATGGTACATGTACTTGAAGGGACATCTATTGCGTTAGCTGATAATGCCGCCAATAAAATTCGTGATGCTGTTGGGTTACCAAAAAATGCGTTTAGTTACTTAACATCACATGGGGCATTAGACATTGAACACGTGAAGTTTTTTGAAAGTTTAATGAATGAAATAACAGATGAAGCTGATCAACAGGCCATTATCCACGGGGCTAAATGTTTTTACAAACTGTATGGCAATATTTTCCGCGCGCTTGATACAGACCCATTTTTCAGTCAAACCTTAGCAACATCACAAAGTAAGGCGTGCATAGCATGAATAAATCAATTTGCGTGCTGACCGGGGCTACAGGAGGGATTGGTCATGCAATTGCGTTGCAGCTTGCTCAACAAGGCTGGCGATTAGTTTTAGTTGGCCGCGATGAAGCAGCCCTAAAACGCCTTCAAGGCGAGTGTAATGATCAGGCTGAAATATTTCAAGGTGACTTAAGTGAGGCTAATGTGCGCGATGAGCTTGCATTGTTTACGCAGCAATTAGGAGGTGCGCAGCTGCTCATTAATAATGCAGGCATTAATGTGATGCAGGCTTTTAGCGAGATAACTGAGCAGCAAATAGATCAGTTAATAGCGATTAATTTGACTGTGCCAATTAAGCTATGCCAGTTATTCCTACCACAAATCACAGCAAAAAATGGCACGATTGTGAATATTGGGTCGTCATTTGGCAGTATTGGTTACCCGTATCAAACACTTTACTGTGCTAGTAAGTTTGGGCTGCGAGGAATGACAGAAGCGCTCTCGAGAGAGCTTAGCCACAGTAAAGTACGGGTTTTGTATCTCGCTCCGCGCGCGACAGACACCGCGATTAATTCCCCCCAAATTCGCGCCATGAACAAAGCGCTTGGCAACACCATGGACTCACCCGAGCAAGTAGCAAAAGCACTCATTATATTAATGAATTCTACTAAAAAACGGCGTTTTATTGGTTTTCCAGAAGGTTTTTTTGCCCGAATAAACGGAGTATTCCCTTCCATAGTTGATAACGCAATAGAAAAACAACTTCCTAAAATTAAAAGTTTTTTTACAAACTAAATTGATAAAGGTGAACGAATATGACTAAACTAATTTTAACAACGTTAGCATTGGCTGCGGTAATTTTATCGCAAAGTGCTTATGCCGAATTTGCTGATGATTTACACACAATACAAACGCAATGGGCAAGTGTAAATTATGAGTTGGTTGAAGACAGCCAATTAAAGGCATTTGAAAAACTTGTAGAGCAAACACGTGAGTTCTCTAAAGCAAATAATGAACAAGCAGCAAGTCATATTTGGCATGGTATTGTGTTATCAAGCTACGCGGGTGCTAAAGGCGGGTTAGGTGCATTGGGGCTCGCAAAAGATGCAAAAGCCGAGTTTGAACAAGCAATAAGCTTAGATGCAAGCGCATTGGCAGGTTCGGCTTATACCAGTTTAGCTACTTTATATGGCAAAGTACCGGGGTGGCCGATTGGGTTTGGTGATGCTAAAAAAGCAGACACACTCTTTAGGCAGGCTTTAGAGTTGAATCCCCAAGGTATTGATAGTAATTATTTATACGCGGCATTTTTATATGATGAACGTAAATACAGTGACGCTAAAAAGCATTTATTGATTGCACAAACGGCTCCTGCGCGCGAGTTGCGACCTAAAGCCGATTTATACCGTCAGCAAGAAATAACCACTTTGCTGGCTAAAGTTGAAAGAAAACTAAAGAGATAATAACGTCCTATGCATTTGATGCTCGTTGAAGATGATATGTTAGTAGCGCAAGGGTTATGCCGTTCCTTGCGCCAACAAGGCTATAGCGTAGAGCATTGCGCGAGCGTTAAATCAGCGTTGCAATGTCTGCAAAGTGATGAAATTGAAATGGTTATTCTTGATTTAGGATTACCAGATGGCGACGGGATAGACATACTAAAGCATATAAAAAAGCAATCAAGAACCTTGCCTGTAGTGATATTAACAGCACGAGGGAGTATTGACGACAAAGTGCAAGGCCTTGATCTAGGAGCTGATGATTATTTAGCAAAGCCATTTGATCCGGCTGAATTATTTGCACGATTGAGAGTGGCGAGTCGGCGCTTAACGCAGACACAAAGTAGTGTATTATCAGTGGGTGATATAACCATGGATACTGCTGCGCATAGAGTGCGCGTTGGCCAACAAGATGTTGACTTGCCTCGTAAAGAGTTTATGTTACTCAAAGCTTTATTAGAAAACCAAGGGCGAGTGCAATCAAAACAACAACTCGAAAGTAAATTGTATGAATGGGGCGAAGAAGTCGGATCCAACACCATAGAAGTGCATATACATCATTTGCGTAAAAAGGTTCCCAAAGACTTAATAAAAACCCTTCGTGGTATAGGCTATGTTGTGGGTAAACGTTAGTGTCGATCAGAAGGCGTTTAACGCTGATCATTCTTTCTATTGTCGTGCTAACGTGCTTTTTAGCATTTAGTAAAGGCTATCGTGAAAGTATGCATCAAGCACAAACACTACTTGATAATGAATTAAAGACCTTAGGACATGTCCTCATAGAGCAACCTGTAACATCGAGTCAAACGGTGTTAAGTGATGATCTCCCTGAGTTACTTTTTCAAGTTTGGCGTAATCGAGAGCTAGTCAGTAGTTCGAGGGCATTACAAACTGTGCAGCTAATAGATGCTAAATGGCAGCAAGCGTTGAGTGTTGAAAATTTAGCGGGGCAACGTATGCGGGTGTACAGATTGCATTTAGCGAATAAACACGTGCTTGTTGCTGAGCCACTAAGTAAACGCCAAGCATTGACCGAGTCCGTTATATTATCAGCTATGACGCCACTACTTTGGAGTGTGCCGATTCTCGCTATATTGATTAGTTTCTTTGTTAAACAAGGACTAAAGCCGCTAACACGGTTGTCTTCGCAGCTACAAAAACGCCAAGCAAATGACTTTACAGCCATTGAATGGACAGTATCAGAGCAAGAAATAAAGCCGTTAATTACCCGCCTAAATGATTTGTTCAAACGTGTTGAAAGTGCTTATTTAAGGGAGCGTTTTTTTGCATCTGATGCAGCGCATGAATTACGTACACCTTTGAGTAGTTTGAAAATTAATGTTCATAATTTACAAAACGACATAGCCGATAGCATTGAGTTAAAAGCAATGTCACAAGGGCTTGATAAACTGAGTAACATTGTTGAGCAAATGCTTATTCTAGGGCGAACATGTCCAGAGCAGTGGCATGCAAATTTTAATCCTATTTCAGTGCTCGAGATTAGCCAACAAGTTGTGGCACAATTATATGAAAAAATTGAAAGAAAAGGCCACACAATTAGTCTTGAAGGCGATGATTTTATCATTGCTGGTGATGGGTTTACCTTAACGACCTTGTTTAGTAATTTGCTCAGTAATGCAATTAAATACACTCCTGCAGGTGGGCAGATCATTATTCGTTTATTACAACGACCGGGTATTTATATTTGGCAGATTGATGATTCTGGTACAGGTATTAACGACGCGCAAAAAGCACGTATCTTTAACCGTTTTTACCGTGTTGGTGGTGATAAACACCCTTCCGGGGAGCAAGGTGCAGGCTTGGGTATGGCGATTGTTGAGCACATAGTCGCAATTTACAATGGTAAAATAACTTTAACAGACAGCCCTTTGGGCGGGTTACGAGTTGATATAGAGTTTAAACAAGCACATAGGAATGTATACACACATGTATAAAAACCTATCTCGTGGCTACTTATTACTATTACTCTTAAGCCCATTAAATGTAAAAAGCGAAGAATTTATACTTATTTTAAAAGACCATCTTTTCTATCCGAGCGAAATTTATGTACCCGCGAATAAAAAATTAAAACTACTCATTGAGAATCAAGACTCAACACCTGAAGAATTTGATAGCTTTGACCTAAATCGTGAAAAGGTGCTTTATCCCGCGCGTCAAAGTGTGATTTATATTGGCCCTCTAAGTCCCGGGCGTTATGAATTTTTTGGCGAGTTTTCACCTAATACAGCGCGTGGTGTAGTCATTGCAACAGAGGTCACTAATGCTGATAACTAGTTTATTAATGAGTATTAATCAATTACTGCCTGTTGTTATATTATGCTTATTACTCAATGGATTAGTTGATTTGACCCGAAAGCAACTGCTTGTCATTTTAGGCTCGGGGATAGTTTGCAGCTTTGCTTATGTGCAAAGTGCCGCCATAGTCAGTCAATTATTTGAGCATCGAGGGCTTGAGTTCACGCAAATAATGGTGTGTTGCATTATTTTTATCGCGTCATTGTTGGCATGTAATCAGCAAAAGTGGGCAGCATCCGTGGCTATCATCAGTGCCATGGTATTGTATTTAAGTCACTACATCATTTATATCGTGGGTTTTTGGCAAGCAAAGGAAGCCGCCGAGCCCTTATTAATTGGCACCTTATTAGGTGTCGGCATTTGTTTTAGTTTTGGTACGTTATTTTATTTTTTGTTAGAAACTTTAAAAACGCACTTCGGTGATAACTCACTGCATATTTTGCTAGCTTCAAATGCCACAGCAAAACTATTGATCGTGATAGATCTTGCAAGCCAAATTGATGTACTTGATATCACCACTCGTTATGTTGACTGGCGAGGTTTTATTGCCGAGAACTCCGAATTAGGACGAGTATTAAAAGCGCTCATGGGATACGAAGCGACACCAAGCTTGACTGCTTTGTGGGTATATACAGCTGCGTTCAGTGTGTTTGTATTGGTATGCTTATTGATAGGCAAAAAAAGCCAATTTAAGGAGACGTTATGAGGTTTATAAGCGTTATTTTATTAGGCGTTTTATTAAACTTAGTTAATACACATGCATATGCAGATGGGACTGTGGTCGATAAAGTTTACCACCCTTATGTTCTCCCATTTGAGCGTGAGTTAGAGTGGCGTATTGTATCCCACCAGACGGGTAGCGGGAATATTTTAGCGCAGCGCATTGGCCTTGGTAGTGCAATTAATGACACCATGAGTTTAGAAGGGTATATAATTGGCGAGCGTGATGACAATGGTGACTTTGGCTTAGCGGGCTATGAAGTTGAGTTACGTTGGCAATTAGTCGAGCAGGGACGGCTATGGGCCGATTGGGGGGCATTGTTTGAATTGGAAAAACACCATAATAGTGATGTATACGAAGCAACAACAGGTTTTTTATGGGAAAAAGAATTCGGCAAAAGCAGTTTAACTATGAATGTGTTTTTAGTATACGAATGGGGGGGGGATATTAAAAATGAATGGGAAAGCGAATACCGAGCGCAATACCGTTACCGTTACCGCTCTGAGTTTCAACCCGCGTTAGAACTGTTTGTTGGGGAAGATTTTTTTGGCGTTGGCCCCGGTTTCATTGGCTTGCACCGATTTAATGGTCAGCGACAGCTTAAGTGGGAAGTGGGGTTTATTACCGAAATAAGTCAGTCCGAAAAGAACCACAGCTTTAGGTTAGCCTTAGAATTTGAGTTTTAATAGGCTACGTTAGAAAATAAATTAGCTTAAGCTTAAGCTTAAGGTAGGTAATAAATAGTTTGACATACTCTGAAAAATCTATATATTAAGCGCCAGCTAGAAAGAAAGCATGTAAGCTATAAATCTCCATTTCGATGTTGTATAAGTAATACTTGTAGTACCGTCCTGAAGTTTTTAAAGTACCATCTCATTTTTTGCTACACCCGCCCACTAGGGCAATTATTTTATTTTTATATCAGGATATTACTATGTCTAACATCGTATCAGGTACAGTTAAGTGGTTTAACGAGTCTAAAGGTTTTGGTTTCATCGAGCAAGAAAGCGGTCCAGACGTTTTCGCACATTTCTCAGCAATAAAAAGCGATGGTTTCAAAACTTTAGCTGAAGGCCAACGTGTAGAGTTTACTCTTTCACAAGGTCAAAAAGGTCCACAAGCGGATAACATCACTCCGTTATAATTTTTACTTTTAAAGTGAAAATAAAAAAAAGCGCTTAAGGCGCTTTTTTTGTGTCTAAAAATTGACGTAGCATAAGCCCCTTCCTATTATTTAACTACATTTTCATTCGCAGTGAGCTTACTATCTTTCGATTTATTACTCTAACCTGCTGTTTTTTGTTTTCTTGCATCGGCGTCGGTGCCGAAAAGCCCACTGTAACTATTTATACAGAGCAGTTTCCGCCTTATAATTTTTCAAATAAAGGGCAGTTACAAGGTATTAATTTAGATATAGTGCGCACGCTATGTGAACGCACAGAGTTAGAGTGTAAGTTTGAGTTATTACCCTGGACACGCGCATACAGTTTAGTACAAAAAAATCCGTTGTCTGGACTTGTCTCCACAGCCCGTAGCCCTGAGCGAGAAAGCTTATTTCAATGGGTGGGACCACTCGTATCTTCTCGTACTTATTTTTATCGTTTAGCGAAAAATAATCATATAAGACCAGTAAATTTAGCACAAACAGCTAATTACACCCTAGGGTTAGTAAGGGGAGATGTTTACGAAGAGCTAATACAAGAAATAGGCTTTGAAAAAGATAAAAATTTACTTAAATTCGCTCACCACTATGAATATATTAATTTATTTTTTAAGAATAAAATTGACTTAATCCTTGGATCAGAACAGACACTTGATTATCAATTACAGCAATTTGGCTACGGAGGCAAAGAAGTTGTAAAATTAGTGGAGCTTCCTGTTGATAAACTACAAGGGAATTACCTTGTTTTTAATAAAGCGATCCCCCCTGAAATTATTGAACGATTTAATCAAGAGTTAGCAGCCTTAAAAGCGTTTGACAATTTGAAGCTGTACCGACAACGATATACGAATGAATAGTAGTATGTTATCTAGCCGCAATGCATTGCAAAGTTGAACCAGTCTTAATTATAGTTGTTCTATATACTCAATCCACCTCAATCCACCTCAATATACAGTATTCAGCGTTTCGCAGGGGCTTAATATTAAGGCGTTACTTTGTAAGAATGGCAGTCCCTTTTAAGAAGTAACAATACAGAAGTAAGTCCTTGTGAAATACCTAAAGGGTTGGTTTAAAACGATTTATACTGCGTTATTTATTTTAATGATAGAACCACTATTACTTGCCATCGGTGATTGCATACACTTTGCATGCTTTTTAACATTATCAGCTGAGCGCTTCCAGCTAATGGGCTTCCAACAGTGCTTTGTATTTCGCGGCGTCTTTTATTTTTAAAAATGCTTGCTGTAAAGCATGTAAAATTTCAGGATCGATATCCAAATTTGCAGCTAAGTAACCATCAACGTTGAGCTCATCAATCGCATATATGAAGCTAAACCGATCAGGGGAAACGCCTATGTGCTTACTCATTGCAGGAATATAATTTTCATCATCTATTATTAAATCGACTTTTTTGGCTAGTAATAAATGGTAAGAATTTTGAATGTCGGGAGTTAAAAGCAGATCAAATCCATGGTTGTTTAAAACAGTATAGGCAAGATCATTCCGTTGTACGGCAATTTTATAGTGCTTCGCTTGCTGCATGTTATTTACTCGTACGTCATCGCGCTGAGCAAGCTTTACAAAGCCTAACTTAAAATGAACAATAGGTGCTATCCAATGAAATAAAGATTCACGCTCAGGCGTTCTAGCAAGGCTATATATGAGTGTGTTTTTTTGTCGAGAGACCATCTGATAAGCTCTGGCCCAAGGGTAGATTGAAATGGAGGCATTCATGTTCGCTTCATTAACAATCATAGTTACAATGTCAGTGCTGAATCCACCCACCTTATTGCCAATTTGTGTTTGATGAGGAGGCGAGAACTCAGTAACAACGACTAGCGTTGGTTGTGCAAAACTTGACATAGTTACCAAAAGCAAAAAGCACGCTATTAATATCTGCATTAATTTACTCTATTTAGCTGTGTTAAAAACTATCCATATACGATTGTATAGATATAGTAGCAATTGCTCAGAGCAACGATTGTTACTTTGTTATGATAATACCAATCGGCTTAAATATTTAACCATTCTAGCGGACTAAATAAAGCGCTAACTGCGTTAGTAATTTTTCATGTACGACTGCATGGATGCAGAGCAATGCAGGAGCAATTGCCAAGAACAACTGCATGTCAAAATGTCTGCCTTGTTATCACTGTATTTATCTTTCGCTATAAATGGTCATTAACTTAACACGATTGGTATAATTTCTCTGTGCAATATTAGATCACGGTATAAGTTAAAAGAGTAGTACATTTTTGGAATAATTTTGTGGCGAAACGATAAAAGGGCCTTGCGGCCCTTTGTGAAGTATCGTTCAAATCAGATAAGTCTTTAACCCCTTAAAGGCTCATCCTATTGTTTTGCAACCAAGGCTCATCTCAAAGTTTCTAAGCTAGCGAGAGGAAAAAACCTGCAATTGCAGCGCTCATAAGGTTAGCCATAGATCCTGCTAACACTGCTCTGAGCCCTAAGCGTGCGATATCCTTTCGCCGACTAGGCGCCATACCGCCCAATCCACCTAGTAAAATTGCTATCGATGATAAGTTAGCAAAGCCACATAACGCGAATGTGACAATCGCTTGTGTGTGCGCACTTAACGTATCGCGATAATTCATAAAGTCTAAGTAAGCAACAAACTCGTTGACCACTAATTTTTGACCAATAAAGCTACCAGCTATAATTGCTTCACTCCACGGCACACCTAATAACCAGGCAACCGGTGCAAATATATAACCTAAAATTTCTTGTAATGTCAGTGTTGGATAATCAAACCAACCGCCAATACCACCTAATAAACCGTTTAGTAAGGCAATTAAAGCAACAAATGCTAACAGCATTGCGCCTACATTTAATGCTAAATGCATTCCGTTAGCAGCACCTGATGCCGCTGCATCAATCACGTTAACAGGTTTATCTTCATCAATATCCAAGTCAGCTAAGTTATCTTTGGGGGTTTCGGTCTCTGGCACAATCATTTTAGCCATTAAAAAACCACCCGGTGCGGCCATAAAGCTGGCAGCAATTAAATACTTAAGCTCAACCCCAATAATAACGTAACCGGCCATTACAGAGCCTGCCACAGTGGCTAAGCCACCCACCATAACTGCAAATAACTCTGATTTAGTCATGGTTGCAATAAATGGTTTAACAATTAACGGTGCTTCAGTTTGGCCTACAAAAATGTTTGCCGTTGCTGAAAGCGATTCTGTTCGGGAGGTTTTTAACAGTTTTTGTAAACCACCGCCGAGGATTCTAATAATCCAGTCCATAATACCTAAGTGATATAGCACAGCCACTAACGCTGAGAAAAACACAATCACAGGTAATACTTGAATGGCAAAAATAAACCCTAAAGTATCTTGATTTGCTAATGGTCCAAACAAAAAACTAATACCATCATTAGCAAAACCGATCACTGATGATACGGCTTTTGACATGGCAACGAGTGCATTTTTGCCTGCCTCTGAAAACAGTACAAACCCACCAATTACAAATTGCATAGCAAAAGCGATACCGACAGTTCTTAAATTAATTGCTTTGCGGTTTGTCGAAGCCGTAAACGCAATGCCTAGCAGCACACACATGCCGACTAAGCTCATAAATGTTGTCATTTTTTGTTATTCCCGTTGTTATTCTTGCAGTAAATATTTTATTTTACTTTTAATTATATCAATGGCGACGCGATTCATACCACCTCGTGTGACCACTAAATCAGCCTTGTGCTTTGAGGGCTCAATAAACTGATAAAACATCGGTCTCACAGTAGCCTGATATTGTTCAACAACGGACTGTAATGTTCTGCCTCGTTGCTCCATATCACGTTGCATACGGCGCATTAGGCAAATATCAAGGGGTGTATCAATAAACACCTTGATATCAAATTCTTTACGTAGCGCTTTATCGCTAAGCAATAAAATACCTTCAACTATCAATATTTGTGCTGGCATTACGGTGCGTGTTTTATCACTGCGCGTATGTTGAGCATAATCATAAGTTGGTACTTCAACAGCTTTACCATTGCGTAACTGAGTTAAATGCTTACACATTAGCTCATGCTCAAACGCTTCGGGATGGTCGTAATTAGTTTGCGTACGGTGATCAAACGGTAAATGTGATTGATCTTTATAATACGCATCTTCTTCAATTACGGCGATGGCACCTGGTTCAAGCTCATTAACCAATTCATTATAAATTGTTTGGCTAAAAAGAGATTTGCCAGAGGCAGATGCCCCAGCAATGGCTATTATTGTTCGTGTCACTAAAGTTCTCACCCACACAGAAGGATATATCGTTGGTAGATCACAATAGCAAAAAAGACACGAATAATCTCTTTTGCTTCGCTCAGGGGGTGAAATTTATAATGTTTAGGTTTTATGAAACAGGACTTATGTCCTGTACGTTAAAAAGCACAAGAATATAAAGTAGCCATATTGGAAAGACGAGGTAAGCATGGCAAGAGCAATTATTTTAATGGCAGATAGCCTAGGCATAGGTGCAGCACCAGACGCAGATAAATTTGGTGATATTGGTGCAAACACATTTGCACATTTGCTTAAAGCATACTTTGAAGAGACCGGCGAAAAGCTATCACTGCCTAATTTATCGTTATTAGGATTAGTAGACGCATGTGAAGCGGCAGGTAACGAGCCATGCTTAATAAGTGACCGCCAAACACCAATTGGTGCATGGGGTTATGCAAAAGAGCTTTCAAGCGGCAAAGACACACCATCTGGACATTGGGAAATGGCCGGTGTGCCGGTGTTATTTGATTGGGGGTATTTCCCTAAAACGCAGCCGAGCTTTCCACAAGAATTAATTGACGAGCTAATTGCTCGTACCGGTATTCCTGGCATTTTAGGCAATTGCCATGCATCGGGAACAACCATTTTAGAACAGCTAGGTGAAGAGCACGTAAAAACAGGTAAACCAATCTGTTACACCTCAGCTGACAGCGTGTTTCAAATAGCCGCGCATGAAGAATCATTCGGACTAGAGAAGCTTTATCAGGTTTGCGAAATCACACGGGCGCTGCTTGATGAAATGAATATAGGACGAGTTATTGCGCGGCCATTTTTGGGTTCCAATAGTCAAGACTTTGCCAGAACAGGTAACCGTCGTGACTACTCAGTATTACCGCCAGCACCGACTTTGCTAGATAAACTGGCGCAAGACGGTGGTGAAGTGATTAGCATAGGTAAAATTTCAGATATCTATGCGCATCAAGGTATTACCCAAAAACATAAAGCCCCAGGCTTACAAAACTTGTTAGAAAAAACAACTGAAGTAATGGCAACAGCGCCTGAGCACAGTTTGATTTTTACTAATCTTGTTGATTTTGATGAAAAGTTTGGTCATCGCCGCAACCCTGTTGGGTATGCAAAGGCATTAAAAGAATTTGACGATTATTTACCAACGATACTTAATCAGCTAAAAGCGGATGACGTATTAGTTATTACAGCAGATCATGGATGCGATCCTACATTTCCGGGCTCTGAGCACACCCGTGAATATGTGCCTGTACTTGCTTATCAAGTAGGACTTGAAAATACCCCTCTTGGTGAACGTGCTAGTTTTGCAGACATAGGTCAAACACTTGCCCAGTGGTTTAACTTACCTGCACTTGAATATGGTGATGGCTTTATTGACAAGCTAACTGCACCAAAAGTAAAAGGAAAAGAATAATGAGTACACCACATATCGACGCTAATAACGGTGATTTTGCACAAACAGTGCTAATGCCAGGCGATCCATTACGTGCGCAATATATTGCTGAAAATTTTCTTGATGATGCCGTTAAAGTAACGGGTGTTCGTAATATGTACGGTTTTACCGGCACATACAAAGGTAAGCCTGTCAGCATTATGGGTTCAGGGATGGGTATTCCATCGATGTCGATTTATGCTCGCGAGTTAATCGTAAGTTATGGCGTTAAAAACCTTATTCGTATTGGCACTTGTGGTGGTATTGGTAGTGATATTAAAATCCGCGACGTTATATTTGCACAAGGTGCCAGCACAGATTCAAATGTAAACCGTGCCCGTGTTCGTGGTTATGATTTTTCAGCAATTGCTGACTTTGACTTACTATTAAGCGGCGTTAACGCAGCAAAAGAATTAGGCATTAAAGCAAAAGTAGGAAACGTATTCACAACCGATACTTTCTATCAAGCTGACAACACCTTTTATCAAGAGCTTGATAAATTAGGTATGTTAGCCGTAGATATGGAAACCGCGGGTTTGTATGGCGTTGCAGCAGAGTATGGCGCAAAAGCCATGGCATTATTTACCGTAAGTGACCACGTGATCACAGGTGAAGCAACCCCAAGTGAAGAGCGTCAAAGCACCTTCAACGAAATGGTTAAAATTGCCCTAGAGTCAATCTAAGCTATATAACAGTTCCTTGGTAACGTATTCACTCGTTTGGAGACACGCCCAAATACAGTGAGACTAACCTCCCAAAGCCGCCTAGCAACCCTAGGCGGCTTTTTTTATGAAAAAAGCCGTCAGCTATCAGCTTTCAGCCATCAGTTTTAAACAATTTACAGATTCTAGCTCATTAATTTATTGACAGTAATTAATGAGCTTTTATTGTGATCTGACCGCTGACCGCTGACCGCTGACCGCTGACCGCTGACCGCTGACCGCTGACCGCTGACCGCTGACCGCTGACCGCTGACCGCTGACCGCTGACCGCTGACCGCTGACCGCTGACCGCTGACCGCTCAAACATTGACACCCCTTTGTTCCTTTGCCACTGTTAAGTGGGGTATGAAATATTTTTAAGGAGTATACATTGTGTCTAATTGGATTGAGGCGAGTGTAAAAGAGGTTGTTTGGTGGACTGACACATTATTTAGCTTAATTGTTAATGCAGATGTTGAGCCATTTAAAGCGGGGCAATTTACAAAGCTATCAATGATGATAGACGACAAACGTATTGCTAGAGCTTACTCTTATGTTAATGCGCCAAATTCAAACGACTTAGAGTTTTACCTTATTAATGTGATGGATGGTTTGTTATCACAACAATTAGCTAAACTTACTCTAGGTGATACAGTGTTGATCGAAAGCCGCGCTAGTGGCTTTTTTACTATTGATGAAATCCCCGCTAGTGAACAACTGTTTATGCTTAGCACTGGCACAGCAATCGGGCCATTTTTATCTATTTTAGATCAAGCTGATGTATGGCAGAAGTTTAAGCAAATAACGTTAGTGCATGGCGTGCGGTTGAATGCAGATTTAAGTTACCAGAAAAAGATCAATCAGCTACAGCAACAGTATACGCGGCTGCGTTATGTACCTGTGGTAAGTCGAGAGCAGGCAATTATCGGCTTAAATGGGCGCATTACAGATAAAATCATTGATGGGAGTTTATTTAAACACAGCCAAAACACCACTTGTCCGCAAAATAGCCAATTTATGATTTGTGGAAATCCGCAAATGGTGAAAGACACCAGCGCATTATTAATCGAGCAAGGCTACTCTCGTAATCGCCGACGAGAACCTGGGCAAATCACAGTGGAGCAGTACTGGTAGAGTGTGTTACTACTCACGGCTTTAAGTGTTAAAGAACTATCATGAAAGGATAAACTTTGTTATTTTAAACCTTCTTAAATTAGTCAGGAACTGTATGAAATCGTTATTCTTTGTATTAATTTTTTTACTTTCATGGTCATCATTTGCAAACCAAGAAGTAAACGCAGCTCAAGCCCAACAGCAAAAAAAGCACGTTGATACTAAAAAAGCAGTGACAGAAGCAATGAATGGCGCTTCTCAAGATGGCCCAGCGGTGATTACTCTGACGCCAAATAACCCTTCACAGATCACAAAGGTTGAGCAAACAACGGCAACAACCACTGAACAAGATGCAGATACAACCAAAGTACTGGGTAGTGAAGTGTCAAAGCCAGCAGAAATACCAAAAAATAAGCAAGAAAAAGCAGCTGCAGTCGCGTATGCAGAGCAAGTCGTAGCGCAAGCAAAAGATGCATTAACCCAAAAGCAGCAAGCAAAAGCTAAACAGTCTCGCGAGTCACTCGCAGTTGTTGAGCAATTACTTAAAGCGTACAACGCACGTAATATTGATGCATTTGTAAATTTGTATGATGAAAATGTCGAGTTTTATGTTTTCCCAAATGAGCTACTCTTTAAAGGCAAAGAAAAACTGATTGCTCGTTACGGTATTATGTTTAAAAAACTTAAATGTATTCAGTCATCGCCAATTAAGCGTATTGTTCATGGCAATATAGTTATTGATCATGAGCTATCAGAAACCTGCTCAAGCGACCCTAAAGTTGTAGATAAGCGCGCTGAATTTGTTTCTAGTTATCAAGTTGAAAACGGTAAAATAACTAAAGTGTTATTTTTCAAGTAGCAGTTTAAGAGAGAAAGGTATGCAAATTAGTGATGATAAAAAAATTCAGTTACTTTATCGTGTTGAGCCTGGTTGTTTAGGTCCGCAAGGAATAGATCACATTGAAGGTTTTTGCAATTATGCGAATCAGAATATTAGCTCGCCTTATTATGCTTTGTATCAGTTCACTGCACGATTAGATAAAAGTAAAGCAGAAAGACAATACAGTATTAATGGGCGTTTATTATCGCAACAGCATGCACAAGTTTATCTTGCACGCTTTGATACTTGTATCGATGAGTTTGAAGAGCAACTCGACGAGCTGCTCACTCAAGCCATAGATCGCTTTTTTGAGCGTTAAACATCACCTGCCAAAATAGCATTAAAGCTGGCGTTATCATGTAAACTTGCGAATGCACTTTCATGCAGTAATTCATTACGTAAGTTAGGTGAGTACTCTAACGACATTT
Source organism: Pseudoalteromonas sp. Ld20 (assembly GCF_045064175.1). Taxonomy (NCBI): domain Bacteria; kingdom Pseudomonadati; phylum Pseudomonadota; class Gammaproteobacteria; order Alteromonadales; family Pseudoalteromonadaceae; genus Pseudoalteromonas; species Pseudoalteromonas sp. Ld20. The sequence goes on along the minus strand of NZ_JBISHB010000026.1, from coordinate 254,059 downwards.
TAATATCTGCTAATGCATCGGCATGTTTGTGGGTTAACGCATACGCACACGCACGTTGCCAATAGGCATAGCCGTAGTCACTGTCTATATCCAGCGCTTGGTTGCATAACTCAATTGCTTGTGCTGTTTCATTAAGCTCTAATAATGCGTCGGCCTTGTAGGCTATTGCTTCAACATCTTCAGGTTTACGATTTAAAATTTCGTCGAATATCTCTATTTTATTGGCTACATCGCTTTCTAGATTTGCGCGCATCCATAATGAGTGGACTTCATTTGTGACTGATATTTTTTCTTGGTTACTTAAAATTTCTTCTGAGCGTTCACGTAGTTTTTCTTCAAACGTGTTTAGACGTGCTTCGTATTCATTAGTGATCACACTTACACGCGTATTTACAATATCTTCAACTTTGTTTTTTACATCACGTAATGAGTTCCAACCCACTAATACCAAAATAGATGCAGTGGCAGTAATAATAAAAAATACATTATTTATGGTGTCAGTTGTGTACGTTATTGCTCTATCGGCGGTATCTAACTGTGCGTGAGTTACTTGTTTAGTGACATCTTCACGCAGTTTTTGTTGATCTTGGCGTACAGCTTTAAGCTCATCAAGAATATAGCGTTCCATAAGTGGTTTATACATAGGTTCTTGTACTTGCGCTAAGGCTTGTTCTTGCTGTTGCTCGCTTGGCGCTGGACGAGATTGTTCAGCATGTATCTGAAACGACAACAAGGTAACAAAAAAAAGTGGAACAAGTAAAAAATAATGACGCATAGTAATGCCTAGTAGATAAATTTAAGTGCTTAAAGGCGAACTGTACCATGACTACTTAGTTGTAACTAGGCAAAACACAGGCAAAAAAAACCAGCTCTAAAAAGAGCTGGTAAAATTGCTTAAACAACAAATTGTCGTCAGGGGTATTAACAGGAGTGAGTGAGCATAATAACCAAATTTATCTGAACAACTACTTAATAATCTCATAGGGTTATGTGATCCTTTGATAAATACAGCATTACCAATGACGATCTGCTGTGCCAGAAACAGAAAAAGCGCATTGGGCTTAACAATGCGCTTTGATCTGTGCTAATGAATATCTGAATCAATACCCAAACTACCTTAGTGGCACTTTACTAATACCCTAAGGTAGTTTGGGTATAGTAGTTATGGTGAAGGTGTACTCCATTGTGCGCTATATAAATAGCCACTTTTAAACCCTTCACATACCATTACGGGGTAACAAACCAATACGATCATATTTAAATTATATACCCAAGTGTTGTGATTCAATGAAACCGTAGGTCGTGCTTTAGCGCGACAATAAATACCAAAAGTAACAATCGCGGCTAAAGCTCACTCCTACCATTAATCTACCCCATATCGTAGGAACCGGCTTCAGCCGTGATGGTTTACCGTAGGCGGGAGTTTACCTCGCGCTTGGTGGTAATTGTTGTGATTCAATGAAACCGTAGGTCGTGCTTTAGCGCGACAATAAATACCAAAAAGCTCGCTCCTACCATAAATCTATCCCACATCGTAGGAACAGGCTTCAGCCGTAATGGTTTGCCCGTAGGCGTGAGTTCACCTCGCGCTTTTAAACCGTAGGTCGTGCTTTAGCGCGAAAATAAATGCCACAAAAGTCATAAGTCTAATGTGTAGCTCAATTAATAATCAAAATATTCACATTAAATGAGCACATTGCAGTAATAAAAATCTGATGACAGGGTAACTAAAGACGCCAAACTTACGTGTTATTAATAATATTATTTAAATTTAAGTATAAACAACAAGATCTTAAAGGGTCATAATGATCTTATTTTATAAAATGGTTAAAAAACAGCTTGCAAACCTACCTACTGGTAGGTAGCATTGCTGCATGAACACAACATATACAACTATTTTGCATCATGCGGACGAGTTAATTCAACTCAATGGCTTTAACGGCTTCAGCTATGCAGATTTATCAAAAACATTGGGTATTACTAAAGCCAGTATTCATCATCACTTTCCGGCTAAAGCTGATTTGGGTATCGCGTATTGTTTACAAAAATGTGACGCATTAGCACAGTTAGACTTGCAACTGAAAGCTAAAAAGCACGCAGCAGAGCAATTGCAAGGCTACTTTAATATATTTGAAGGTTGCGTACAGCAACAACAAATGTGCGGTATTTATGCCATGCAAACTGATTTGCAGCTAATGAGTGAGCCACTGCAAAAACAGGTGAATAAGCTCGCTGATCTAGAGTTACAAATACTCGCGCGCATTTTAGAACTTGGTGCGCAATCAGGTGAATTTAAATTTAAGGCAACGCCTTATCAGCAGGCGGTTATTATTTGTTGTGCTATAAAAGGCGCACTAATGTTAAACCGACGTCAGCATCAAGATTTGTTTAAGCAAACCTGTGATGCCTGTATAAATATGTTAATTGTCTGATTTACAATGGGCAATTAACACCAAAATAACCGTGTTAAAAATTATTTATATACAACTACATGGATTTAGAGAGTAGAGCAATGCAGGAGCAATTGCCAAGAACAGTTATATTTCAGAATTTTTACCTTGTTATTGCGCTTGCTATCAGGCGCTAAAATTGCACTAGTAACATAATGCAATTGAAGTAATGCAAAAAATTTTAACCAATAAACCTACCTACTAGTAGGTTTGTTTGACTCACAAAATACAGTGGAGCTAGTTATGACCTTTACATCAACTCAATTAAATACATTAACAACTTTAGGCAACAAGCTCGAAAAAGCAGGCCTACCATTAATTTATATTACCCTAGGCGTTATTTATATTTGGTTTGGCGGGATCAAGTTTAGCGCTGGGCAAGCTGAAGGCATGTACGGCATGATTGCCAATAACCCATTGGTATCATGGATGTACGCCATTTTTTCAAAACAAGGCTTAGTGAACTTTTTAGGCAGCCTTGAAATTATAATCGGCTTATTATTTATTGGCCGTTTTGTAAATCCAGCGCTTTCAGTTGTCGGTGGTTTATTGTCTATGGCGCTATTTATAGTCACCATTAGCATGATGGTATTTCTACCAGGTATAACTACCGATGCCGGTTTCCCGGTACTAAGTTTTGTAGGTGAGTTTTTACTTAAAGACATAGGCTTATTTGCTGCTTCGTTATTTGTTGTAGGGAACAGTTTAAAAGCATTAGTCGCTAAATCAGCGTAATTTCCTAAAGGGTAGTGATGTACCCAAAGGCCCAAAAGGGCCTTTTTTCATTATATAAACAATACGAGATCAACTTTAAGCCGGAGTTGATCTCGTGCTTGTTGTAACTGTCGGTCACGTTTTAGCGCGAAAATAAATACCAGTAGTAACAATTGTGGTCACAGTGGTTTATAAGTTAACGGTCACAGCCAAATAGGCGCAATAACCTAACAGTAATCAAAGGCCCAAAAGGGCCTTTTTTCATTATATAAACAATACGAGATCAACTTTAAGCCGGAGTTGATCTCGTGCTTGTTGTAACTGTCGGTCACGTTTTAGCGCGAAAATAAATACCAGTAGTAACAATTGTGGTCACAGTGGTTTATAAGTTAACGGTCACAGCCAAATAGGCGCAATAACCTAACAGTAATATAGCGCCTTCACCGCGACCAACACGACGGCCAGTATATAAAAAGGCCACTAAAAGTAGCGAAGTAGCTAACAAAACCCACTGATCAAAATGCATAATACGCGAGCTTAATGGTAAAGGTTGCAACAGCGCCGACACACCTAAAATACCTAGCATATTAAAAATGTTACTGCCTAAAATGTTACCCACAGCCACATCGGCATGTTTACGCAACGCCGCAATAACCGACACAGTTAACTCAGGTAACGACGTACCAACAGCCACAACGGTTAAGCCAATTACACCCTCAGATATACCAAATGCTTGCGCTACACCAATTGCACCAATCAACAATACTTTAGAGCCAACAATCAATAGCGCCAAACCGGCAATCAGCATCGCACTGCTAACGAGCAAAGATTGTGGTAATACAGTTACTTCGTTTGCTTCATCTACATGCAACAACGCCTGCGCAGATTGCTGCTGCTTTTCAGTTTTGTAAGTGTAAATAAGGTAAATAAACAGCATGGCGAGAAGTAGCAAACCATCAAAAAAACTAATAAAGTGATTAAACGCCAACACACTAAAAATAACAGACGACGCCAACATAACCGATGCATCGCGCTTTAGCGCCAACGCCGAAATAGTTAGCGGCGTTATAACCGCACATAAACCTAAAATAAGCAGAATATTACCAATATTACTGCCCACCACATTACCCACCGCAATATCTGCTTGGTGACTCATAGCCGCATCAATCGATACCACAAGCTCTGGTGCCGACGTACCAAAGCCAACAATAATTAAACCGCTTAACAAAGGCGACAGCCCAAAACGCTTCGCCGCCGCCAAAGAGCTACGAATTAGCGCCTCACCACCGAGTGTAAGTAAAGCAATACCGAGTAACAAAAAGAGTAAATTAGTCATAAATGTTAATAATAAAAGATGATGGCGGAGTATGACCCGCTTTTAAAATATACGCCATTAATTATAGTTGTGATTCAATGAAACCGTAGGTCGTGCTTTAGCGCGAAAATAAATACCAAAAGTAACAACTGTTGACAACAATCGCGGCTAAAGCTCGATCCTACCTGCAATTTCCCCCATATCGTAGGAACCGGCTTCAGCCGTGATGGTTTGTGCTCGCAAAAATAACGTTAACTCACAAACCCAATTCGTAGGCGGGAGTTTACCCCGCGCTTTTAAATCGTAGGTCACGCTTTAGCGCGACAATAAATACCAAAAGTAACAATCGCGGCTAAAGCTCGCTCCTACCAGCAATTTACCCCATATCGTAGGAACAGGCTTCAGCCGTGATGGTTTGCCCGTAGGCGGGAGTTTACCCCGCGCTTTTAAATCGTAGGTCGTGCTTTAGCGCGACAATAAATACCAAAAGTAACAATCGCGGCTAAAGCTCGCTCCTACCATTAATCTACCCCATATCGTAGGAACAGGCTTCAGCCGTGATGGTTTGTGCTCGCAAAAATAACGTTAACTCACAAACCCAATTCGTAGGCGGGAGTTTACCTCGCGCTTTTAAACCGTAGGTCGTGCTTTAGCGCGAAGATAAATACCAAAAGTAACAATCGCGGCTAAAGCTCGCTCCTACCTGCAATTTCCCCGCATCGTAGGAACAGGTTTCAGCCGTGATGGTTTGCCTGTAGGCGGGAGTTTACCTCGCGCTTGGTGGTAACTGTTGTGATTTAAATGAAACCGTAGGTCGTGCTTTAGCGCGACAATAAATACCAAAAGTAACAACTGTTGACAACAATCGCGGCTAAAGCTCGCTCCTACCTGCAATTTTCCCCCATATCGTAGGAACAGGCTTCAGCCGTGATGGTTTGCCCGTAGACGGGAGTTAACCCCGCGTTTTCGGGCTACACCGAGAAGAAAAAACTATGGCATCGAGTAACTGGCGACGGGCTATGAATACACCTAGTACCTTTCTATTCTATATTTGGAATCACACTTTCTAAGCGTTTTATATCTATATCGCTAATATCAGCAAAACGCTTAAAGTGGCTTGGCCATTGCTGCGTGTAGTCTTTTATTTGGCTGATTGTTTTTGTTGCTTTCGCAGTCGTTAAACCAAAGCGTTTAGCTTGAGATAATAAATTGTCGATACTGGCATATCGACCATCATCGCCAAGCCCTATACCATGTTGCTTTGAATTATTGATAGGGGTTATGTCGTAAGCTGGGCTCAAGCGCCATGTTTTATCTGCAAAGAGATATAAAAATGCATGGTTACGGCTGTGATCGTCAGTGTTACCAATCAGCGCATTAAACACCATTCGCTTATAAAGCTCTGTTGCATCATCAGCATACTCACCAGTATGGTGGCGAATAAACTCAGCCAATTCACCGTAACTGTAGTAAGTTGCTAAATCACTCATTGCCACTTTAGGCTTTTGCAGTAAGCTGTTGGCACTTAAAAAGTGATTAGTAGGTAAACAATTACTCACATCAAATCGTTCGACTAATAGCACATCACCGTTTTCAGTTTCATGAACTTGGGTATTAGCACACCGAATACCTAATTCTTTCGCCATACACATGGCTGCGTGTTCAGCTCGTACTAAATTGAATAAATCATCTTGGCGATTAAACTTAGCCAAATAAAGCTTAGTGCCAATTTGCACTGAGGTTTTGGGCCTTGCGCCGCCCATACTTTGGCCAAACTCAAACGCTTTTTTAGCCTCATTTGAAATAGCTTTATTAGCTAAAAGATCATCTTTTGCTTGATCCAGCAAAGCTAAATCAGCCAAAGTATTTTTATTGGTTTTATGTTTAGAGGCACTGCGCGATAAGCTAAATACCAGTGCGCCCACGCCATAGCCTGAGCCTGCAAGTAAAAACTCCAGCTCGTTTTGTGGCTTAGTATTATGTAAAGATAAAATCAGCTTACGCCCCCACGAATCAGCACCTGCATCACTTAATACCCCAAATACACCTTTATTAGCGGTATAACTGACAATGCCTGGTTGTAAAGGCAGATGGATTGGGTCGAGTGCAAAGGCATCATGGCGGGATAGGTAACTTTTACCATAGTTAAACTCACCTCGGCCAGTTTGCGTATTTAATTTAAAAAAGCCACAAATAATGGGTTTATCTTCTAGCCCATCAATAAACACATAACACTCAGAAGTCATCGTTAATCACCTGAGTTTTATTGGTTTTACGTTGCCGCGCATTATAGCCACCCACATCAGCGGCCAGCTCGTTTATTTCATCAAGCAGTGACCCTTGTAATTGCAACACCACGAGAGCTTCAAATAAAACATCACTTTTAACCACTTCCCCTTGCTCCAGTTTTTGTACAGTAGAGCGCGACACACCAATCATCTTGGCAAAAGTGCTCTGCGTGTAATGCAAAGTGCGGTGCTGGCGGATTAGGTCACCCAACCGCTGTGCCAGTTTTAATGCTTGTTCAGATTTCAAAAAATGATTACCTATGCAGTCATTAGGTTGTTAATGATTAGTTTAGCGGTATTTATATTGTTTTCAAGGAGATTTATAAATCTTATTAGTGTTGTGAATAATTTCTTAAAACTAATTTGCACAAAGAGCAGTGAATGACGGCAAATGAGAAGGCAAAAAGCCACGATCAATGAGTCACTGGCTATGAATTGAACCTCGCGCTTTTAAATCGTAGGTCGTGCTTTAGCGCGACAATAAATACCAAAAGTAACAATCGCGGCTAAAGCTCGCGCCTACCATTAATCTACCCCTTATCGTAGGAACAGGCTTCAGCCGTAATGGTTTGCCCGTAGGCGGGAGTTTACCTTGCGCTTTTAAACCGTAGGTCGTGCTTTAGCGCGACAATAAATACCAAAAGTAACAATCGCGGCTAAAGCTCGCTCCTACCAGCAATTTCCCCCGCATCGTAGGAACCAGCTTCAGCCGTGATGGTTTACCGGCAGGCGGGAGTTTACCTCGCGCTTTTAAATTATAGGTCACGCTTTAGCGCGAAAATAAATACCAAAAGTAACAATCGCGGCTAAAGCTCGCTCCTACCATTAATCTACCCCATATCGTAGGAACAGGCTTCAGCCGTGATGGTTTACCCGTAGGCGGGAATTTACCCCGCGCTTTTAAATTGTAGGTCGTGCTTTAGCGCGAAAATAAATACTAAAAAGCTCGCGCCTACCAGCAACCTACCCCATATCGTAGGAACAGGCTTCAGCCGTGATGGTTTACCCGTAGGCGGGAGTTTACCTCGCGCTTTTAAATTGTAGCTCGTGCTTTAGCGCGACAATAAATACCAAAAGTAACAATCGCGGCTAAAGCTCGCTCCTACCTGCAATTTCCCCCACATCGTAGGAACAGGCTTCAGCCGTGATGGTTTGTGCTCGCAAAAATAACGTTAACTCACAAACCTAACCCATAGGCGGGAGTTTACCTCGCGCTTTTAAACCGTAGGTCGTGCTTTAGCGCGACAATAAATACCAAAAGTAACAATCGCGGCTAAAGCTCGCTCCTATCAGCAATTTCCCCCATATTGTAGGAACCGGCTTCAGCCGTGATGGTTTGTGCTCGCAAAAATAACGTTAACTCACAAACCCAATTCGTAGGTGGGAGTTTACCCCGCGCTTTTAAATTGTAGGTCGTGCTTTAGCGCGAAAATAAATACCAAAAAGCTCGCGCCTACCAGCAACCTACCCCATATCGTAGGAACTGGCTTCACTCGTAGGTTAAAGTAATTAATCTATTAGTCGTAAAAGCCTATATTTTTAGTGGTTATTCAGGTACATTAATTTTTATACTAAAAAACACTCAGTAACCCATTCTTTTGTATTGATTTTTGCCATGGAGCGGTAGAGCAATGTCAGTTAACAGCATCGACTATTACAATCAGCACAGCAAAGATTTTATAGCCTCGTCGTTAAATGTAGATATGTCTGCGTTATATGATGAATTTACACCTTTACTCCCCAAACATGCGCTTATTTTAGATGCCGGCTGTGGCACTGGCCGCGATACAAAACATTTTATAGAGCAGGGTTTTAACGTAACCGCAATAGACGCAAGCAAAGAGCTTGTTGAATTTGCCACTAACCATATTGCTCAACTTGTTATTCATAAAACCTTTATGCAAATTGATGACACCAACATTTACGATGGTATTTGGTGTTGTGCAAGCCTGTTACATGTGCCAAAGAACGAACTTTCAACGGTATTTACCAAGCTCGCAACGGCCTTAAAAGCCAATGGTATTTTGTATGTGTCGTTTAAATATGGTGATACAGAGCGAGTACACAATGGCCGCGAGTTTACAGACTTAACTGAGCATGGCCTACAACACATTATTAGCGCACAGCCATCGCTTTGTATAAGTAAACAATGGATCACTGGCGATCAACGTACAGAGCGCGGTCACGAACAATGGCTTAACGCCATAATACGAAAAGAGCCTTAAAGTTTATGAAAGCCATGCAGCAGCAACTCGACTTTATTGCTTATATTCAACGCATGCTGATTGAAGGTGATTTTAGTGCAACCTATAAATTTGCATTACTGCACGCGTTGGCCGATGTATGTGTAGAGCAGCCGCTTGAATCCGAGCAAGCAGCACTAAAAATAGAGTTAGCCACCTTGGCCGACAAACTTATTGAGCTTTATTGGCACCATGCCGTACCGTTTGCGTCAGATCAAACAGGCGAAAGCGCCTTACTAAAGCAAAACAGTGGCGCGCAATCTAAAGTGATCTCGGTGCTGTATGAGTGCCAACAAAATAACATTCGTAATTTACGCGCGTTAAAGCAAAGCCCTTTGTATAAGCCAACCTTTAACGCAGCAATGGCCACACTTAAAAGTGGCCCGCTGTGGCGCTTACAAATACTAGCAAAACAAGCCGAGTGCTTTTTATACCCGCATACCAACAGCACACAATACATCACCTTAAATGCGGGCATCGCCAGTTGTTTTAGGCGCTTTTACGATTTAGTGGTGTACTTGGCTAAAAACGCGTGGCTGCAAAAAATTCAAAGTATTAAACATAACCAAGCATTAATAGGCCCACAAAGCCAACTGCACGACTTTTTATTTGGCTTTGATCGTAACGCACTGAGTAAAGCCAAACCTGTGTTAATCGAGTTACAACACGGCAATTGCTTTTATTGCCAGAAGCCGTTGAATAGTAAAACCGAGGTTGATCATTTTATACCGTTTGCCCGCTATGCGAACGACTTAGGCCACAACTTTGTGGCCGCGCACAGTACGTGTAATAACAGCAAACGCGACTTTTTAGCCGCGCAGTTGCACCGCGAACGCTGGCAAGAGCAAAACTTAGTAATAAATAGCCAGCATTTAACCCGTGAACTCAGTAATTATTTTAATTGTGATGCAGACAAATCACGTTCAGTGAGTGATTGGGCGTATCAGGTAGCAGAGGCGAACAGCGCGAAGTTGTGGTTAGCGAAAGACAGTTTTGAACAAGCCGCTGGTATGGGGTTATATCTGCATAACAAAGAGCAGCCAAGTGCCGAGCTTGATTTAGTGGCAGAAGAAAAGCCAAGGTATGACGCGTAGGTCTTACCGTAGGCGGGAGTTTACCTCGCGCTTTGTTTAACTGTAGGTCGTGCTTTAGCGCGACAATGTATTTAATTACAAATGGTTATACTTTTGTTGTAGGAACTGGCTTTAGCCGTGAATTATTTAGGGTTTAGTGAGGGTAAGGGATTAAAAACCTCTATTCGAGGTTTTATCGCGTTGGCGATGACAACCAAAGGGCGGCTGCCGCCGACCGCCCTTTGGAATCCCACGGCGCCCCGAGGATCACACTGTGTCCTCAAGTTAAAAATTGATGTGAACGTAAGCGCCGTGTATTCGCCATCCATGGCGAAGTCACGGCTTAACTTGCCTCCATGCAAGTGATTACTCATCAATTTATAACTTTCGGGTGTGATCACGGGGAGTTGGAGTGTGTTGGTAGATTGGTGTTTATGAGTGTATATGAGAGTTATCTACACGCTATACATAGTTCTTTAAATAAATGATTGATGCAATATTTACTGCAGAAATTTTCTTTGAATATAAATAATGAGAATGTAAATGACAAAAGAATCTTTAATAAATGCGGTTAAATCCCTAAAAAGTGATTTTGAAAAAAACATGAAAAAAGCTAAACCTAACCACCTTATAGCAAGAAGGATCGGGAGCTTTACCTTATTTCTTTTTATAGCAAGTGCTTTAATTGCTATAAATTTTAAACTAACAGGTGTTAACTTAAACTTAAACTTAAAAAGTACTCTTTTGGCTTTTAATTACTTATGGCTATTTACAATGCCTTTGTTTCTCGTGCTTTACTACTATTTTTTTATACACCAAGTGAAAAGTAAGGACGAAAAAAAACTCTTATTTAGTTTAATGATTTTTAAATTTTTTATATTTTCTTTTTATATTTTCATTCTGATTTTCTTTAAAACGGTTAATGTTATTCTATTACTTTCTGGTGGTTTTTTATTAAGCTATTTTATTTGTTACTTATCGAATAAGCAGTATGGGTATACTCGCAGCTGGTCTAGAAGTGAGAAGTATTTTTACTTGCTAAAACATCTCGAATGGGAAGTCAATCAAATAGATGAAGAAAAAAAATATCTAAAAGATATCAAGCTAGACGAATTAACTTCTAAATTTACTAGAATCGTAGAATTACAGCTCAATGAGCGGCAACGCGACATCATTGGTGATTACTTATCTGCTAACGAATTATTGCTTAATTGGACAAAAAAATAGAAAGGGAAATTATGATTAATTTAATAAAAAAACGAGATAATACGCCAATAATATTAGATTTAAATAAAGTAGATTTTGAAAGAGATATTCAAGAAGGTGAAATATGGCAACAGGATGCAGTACATGAATTTAATCAGAGGTTAGAAAAAACAATAAAACAAGCAAAAAAGCATAAGGATAATGAAGGTAATAATCCTACGGTTATTCATGATGCAATATTTATTGGTGGGGAAAGAGGTACGGGAAAAACAGTTTTTTTACAAAATATAAAAAGCTTTTGGAAAAAATATAAAGATGAAAATGATTTGGATGTAAAAGCACATTTTTGCGACTCTATTGATCCAACTCTTTTAGTCGATCACGATAATTTTGCTAATGTCATAATTGCACATTTATATAATGAAGTGGAAACATATTTAGAATCAAAACAATGTAATTCTGTTAATGAGGATTCATTTTATCAATCCTTAAGAATCGTATCTAAATCACTTGGAAAACAGGAGAATCTGGAAGATGGCCTGAGTGGTTTAGATCGCGTAATTAAATACCGTAGTGGAATACAGTTAGTTAAACATTTTGATACTTATATTAATGAATGCAGAAAAATATTAGGCGTTGATGCAATTGTCCTACCTATAGATGATATTGATATGGCATTAGCTCGTGCATATGATGTTTTGGATATTGTGCGCCGATTACTTGGTTGCCCTAAAATAATTCCTATAATTACAGGCGATCTAGAGTTATATGAGCCAATAATAGAAAACCGATTCAAAAAAGACGAAGATAACAAATCAAATAGAATAATTGGAAGTCAAAAAGCTAAGCAGTTAACGCAAGAGTATCTAAAAAAAGTAATACCTCATCATAATCGAATTAGTCTAGAACCTATAGACAGACTCTTATCAAGTATGATTATTTATGATTTTGGCGATACAGAAAAGCGTGAACCATTAAGTTATAAAGACTATATAACTAAATTTATTTCTTGCTTATTTGGTCCACTGAATGGTGAGGAAAAAAGCTGTGATTGGCCAAAGCCTGATTCAGCTCGTGAAGTTACACAATTAGTACGAGATTTTTCTCCTAGTGAACTAAAAAAAGAAAACCGTGCTGAGTTATGGCAACGTTATATTGTGTGGGCTAGGTTAAAGCAAAATAGTGTAGCTTATTCTAATGCAGTTACAGCACTGAAAATAGAAGGCTCAAAGGTAAAAGAAAATAATGCTTATATAACTTTAAATGAGCTACATTCATTTAATCCAATATTACAAATGAACGACTTGACGCCTAAATGGCAAGGCAAGCTATTTTTTGAAGAACAAGTTTCAGATAAATTGAATGCCGATAATGAACTTGTAAAAATAATGAGTCAGCATTTTGAAGAGTTCAAAAATGAAAAGATATATAGGAGCATGCCTATAATTGAGCATTTTTACGGAAAGTTTAAATTAACCAGTGAATCAATAACTGACGAAAATATACAAGAAACGACTTCTAAAGGTAAAGATCAAGATTCGCGAAATGATAAACGTATGCTCCTAGATATTTTTACATATAACAACTACTACGATTTAACTTTAAAAACACAAAGGCAAATATTTTTTAGTCGAGCTTATGAACTATTGGCTATTTCATTACTTAATTTCGATTTCAAACTCGAAGTTGAGAATAAAGATTACTTAGATAAAAGAGTACATCATTGGAATTCAATTTTAAAAGACTTATTTAGTAGAACGCCATTTTATACAGTTCCCGCTTTATTTCCGACTAAAGCATTTAATATTGGTCCAGAAGAAGAGCTGACTGATGAGGAAGAAATTAAATTAGTATCAAATATTACAATCAGAGAACTTTCATCTAATATAGCTGCATGGGAGGTCAAATACTTATCTAATTTAAAATATTATAAAAATGATTCTTTGATGCCTATTATATATTCGGTTTTTAATAAGTCATTCACTCAGTTACGTTTATTGAAAGATAGAATTCAAAAAAACGCCTCAAATGATTATAAAAATGAAACACTGACTGATTTAGCTTTAAGGTTTAAGTACATCGTAATCAATGCATTTGCTACCTTTATGAAGCCAAGCCCTGTTGTATTACAAAATGTAGCTTTTACAAGTAATTTAAATCTAATCCGAAATTTTGGAGAGCACCGACGTTACTCGCCACCTTTAAGAGATAACGTAGGATACTTTTTCAACTTTACAGATTCCAAAGATAATAAACCATTCAGTGAAATAAAAGGTGGTTTAAAAGACGATATTGAACCTAAAGCCCTATTACTACAAGCTATTGCAAATCATCCTATCTTCCAATTATTGGAGAATGAAGAACTCAAAAATGGTGCTTTTCAATTATTATTAAATAAAAATAATCGTAGTAATGATATAACCGAATCAGACTTGGAAAAAACAAAAATATCAGAGTTAAATATTAAACCAATTCCATTAGAGAAATTTAAAACTTTACAAGAAAGAAAAAAATTAAGTATTAGCGATCATCGCTTGATCTTTGGGGTGGATGAAGGTGATATAGCTGCTTGGGATGAGGATGATAAAGTTAGGAATAAGCAACTTGTGATTGCTAGAGCTGAGTTTATATGTGAACTGCTTAATATCAATTTTGATGGAAGAATAACACAAGTAAATTTCTTCACTAAAAACTTGCAGAGTATATAAAAATGCTATTACTCGATCTTGAATGGTTGGCACCCGTCACTCGTCTGCGTTCAGATAGATGGCTTGAGTTTTATGTGAAGTGCGGAGATGGCAAGCTCACTTTAAATAGAGAGAGAGCTGCTAATGAAGCTGCTGACTTAGCGTTATTTGATCACCAATTTTACTTAGAAAATATGCACCGTCGTGATGATAATAAAGCTATAAATAATATCTGGGGGAGTGGTTATCGGGCAAACTCATTACTAAAGCAATTACGGGTAATGCAACAAAAGTTACTCGTTTGGCAAGGTTCAAGCTTTACTGTTAATGAAAGTAATTTAAAGCATTGGTCTGCTATTTTGTCAAAAATAGATCCTGTTTGGCTCATAGCAATAGGTTACAGCGATAAAATCAAACAAAATTTACTTCACGTAGATAACGTAAGTGAATTAATAGACGAACAATGCTTTTCTGCATTCCCTAAAGGATTTAGTCAAAAGAAATATGCAGATAATCATGTACATTTAGGCGGGAACGGTAATTATACTCCAGCTCTAGCTGAAGTATCTTTATTTTTAAAAAGCAAACCTAAATCATTTTTTGACAACAGCACATCGACTCCGAAACTACCCGAGTTTACCAAATATTCAAGTGGTGAGCGTAATATTAACGAGTTACCAGTTCTTATAAAGTTGTTGTTCAACGATTTAATAGCAACACTGAGTAAGGGAAACAGCAAATGTAATAAAGTAGACTGGCAACGTCCTCAGTTTTGGACAATTCCTGATGAAAGTATTGGAGATCTACTAACTACAAACTCTAAAAATAATAACGTAACTAAGCTACTTAATGCTGCCATTAATTGTAATAGACAAGACTCAAATAAGATGTGGTTATTAATAGCCATAGCATTAGTGCATCATGGGGATGTTTACGCAAGCTGCGATCTTTGGTTGTACAAACTGAGTGCTTACATAACGGGAAATAATATTTTACGTTCTATGATGATTAGCTCTGGTGTCGGTCTAACAAGTTTTATTGAGCACTTTGCTTTTAAACCGAGACAGAGCCATGGTCAAGTCATAGCATATGGTAAACATAGTTACGAAAGTGACTCAGATAAAAATACTTTACGTGAATTTAAAATATCAGATCAAACAGTTACAGCAAGGCAGTTAACTAAGTTTGGTTTTGATTTTATAGAAAAGAATCAATTTAATAATAAGCAATTTACCTTTCATTTTAGTCGTTCGTTTAAACAAAACTATCATGCTAAAGAAAACCTTCAAATATATGATAAGCGTTATACAACAAAACGATTAGAACTATTAAAGTCGTTACGTAGGCTGCAAAAAGTCTTTACATCTTCAGCATTACAAAAATATGAGTATGAAAAGCTAGGTAATTCGAAAGTGCAAAGTTTAAATTTATGCGCGCTGATTCGAGGAATTGATGTTTCAGGTAATGAAAATCATTTTCCAATTGAGGTTTTTGCCCCCTTGATACGAGTGTTAAGAAAGAGCGCTTATCGACCAGATAATAAACATTTTGTCCCTCAAAGAAAACTGCATTTAAGTATTCATGCCGGAGAAGATTTCAGCCATTTATTGACTGGATTAAGAACCATTGATGAAACAATAGAGTTTTGTGATTACGAATCTAGTGACAGAGTAGGTCATGCTCTAGCATTAGGAGTTGACGTTAAAAAATGGGCTTCTCGCCAGCAGCGTTCATACGTCCCTTTGAGTACACATTTAGATAATTTAGTGTGGGTATATAATCATGCTATTGAGGTTACGAAAAAAGCCCCACGGTTTGATGTAATGTTAGCTGTTTTTGAGAGGAAAATATCAAAGTGGAATCATAAGTTATTTGATGAGGATAGATCTAAATATACCTTGTTCGAAGCTTGGCGTTTAAGAAGAAATTGCCCAGAATATTTTGATACAGAGTTAAATAACAGTAGTGAAGAGACTGCGGCTTGGTTACCTGATTTTAAATCGAAAAGAATTAATATGAATGCAGAGGCTATTAAATATTGGAAAGAATATACTGATAATGGAATTAAAAAAATAAAAAGAAATACCGCTGAAAAAATTGTGAGTGTTTATTTTGGAAGCGACCATGCTCCCTTTATAAATGATGAGTATAGTGAGATTGTCGATAGCTTTGAACTTGATTTTTATGAAGCTCTTCAAGATTATTTGATCGAGAAATATAGTAGAAAAGGTGTCGTTATTGAGGCTTGTCCAACATCTAACATCTATATTGGTCGGTTTAAGTGCTATTCAGAGCATCCTGTCTATCGATGGTATCCTGTAGATAATACTTTACTCAATGCAGGCGAAAAATTTAATCGTTTTGGTATTCGCACTGGACCTATTACTGTTTGTGTGAATACTGATGATGCTGGGCTTATGCCTTCTACAATTGAAAATGAGCATCGTATTTTAAAAGAGATAGCTATAAGTCATTTTAATATCGGTAATGAAATGGCCGAATGTTGGATTGAAAGGTTACGCAAAATTGGTGTAGATATTTTTAAATCAAACCATATTGACTGTAGATATTAGTTTCTTGAACTATATAACTTAATTTAGATCGTTGAAAAGTTAATATATGGAACTAATAAAAAAAAATAACAGTAGCATAATCACCCAACCGCCAATTTTCCTGCCTCATGCCACATTTCGTTTGGCATGGAGTTGGTTAACTCCCACGTTATATTCATCGGTTGGCTGCCGTTGTGGCTTTGGTATTTAACCTCGCCGTAGTTTACAAATCCCATAGTTCGGCTGTTTTCATCTTTGCCTTGTTCGCGTACAAATAACAGGATGGTTTTGCCTGTTTGTTGGTGCTCAATGTAGCTTAGGCCGCGGCCGTGTTCTGGGCGGGCGCTGTTTTGCGTTTGCCAATGGAATAGGGTGGGGCTGATTGCGTAGTCGTGATACAGCGTGGTGGGCGAGTAGGTTTTTTCGCACTTATTGAGTGTTACAAATAATAGCTCTAGGTTTTGGTTTTTAAACTCTAATACGCCTTCGCGAGCGGTCGATCTTTTATCAAACGAGTGTGCGCCAAACGCGGCGAGTATTTGTTGGCGTGTATAGCGGCTGTGTAATTTTATTGCGTGATTAGGTAAACATGCTAAATCACTTTCTTGCTGGTGAATGCGGTTTATTAACAGCGTAATTACTTGTGCAAGTTCGTGGTGTAAATCTTTGTGTTTAAGTGCTTGTAAGCTTTGCTCAAGCGTTTTAAACCCTAAACCTGTTCCAGTGTTATCCCAAAAGTTGTAATGCGCCATTAGCGCGTACTGTTGGTTTTGTGGCGTTGGTGTAAAGCTAAAGTCGTTATTACATAAATCACGTAAAAAGCATAAGTAGCTGAGCGAGTCGCAGCTCAGTAATTGAGTATTTATAGCGCGGTAATACGCGGCGTAAATGTCGGCTTGATTTGCGGGTATTTCATCACCTTTTAGCCAATGCCAACCGCCGAGCTTTTTATCTTTTGGTTTGTAAATATCTTCAAGCGTGACTTGTGGGTTTATACGTAAAAAGTTACTTAGTGTAAGCGCGTCATTGGTATGTTGCGGATAGCTATTTATCAGCTGTTGTAAACGGCGTTTGCTGTTTATGGCTTGCTGAATATTTTTTAATATTGTTTGTTGTGTTCGCTTTTGTAGTTCTATACGGCAACCCAGCGGTAAATGCGGGAAGTTGTTTTCGACCTCGGTTTTTATTGGCTGATTACTTTTTCCAATTAGTGCACGGAACTTGCTAGCAAAGTCATATTCTGGGCGGGCATTTCCTACAAAGTCGAGTACGGTACAGCACTGCTTTGATTTACCTAACGAAAGGCTATTATCTGGTAAGCGCAAACCACGGCCGAGTTGCTGTAAAAACAGCGTTAAGCTTTCAGTTGGGCGTAAAAATAATAGAGTATCAACCTCTGGAATATCGACACCTTCGTTAAAAATATCAACCACGCAGAGTATTTGTATTTCACCTTGGCGCAGTGCTTGCTGTTTGGTCGCACGCTCATTAGTATTTTTACTGGTCAGCACATCGGCGTTTATACCTGCTAAGTTAAATTTAGACGCCATAAATTCAGCGTGCTTTTGGCTTACGCAAAACGCGAGTGCTTTAATGTTGTGAACACTCGTCACTATATCAGCAAGGCTGGATATAATTTTGTTAGCGCGGCTGTTCTCACCTGTATAAAGATTACTTAGCTCGCTTATATCGTAACGGCCGCCTCGCCATGTTATTTGGCTTAGGTCGGTCTCGTCATCCAATCCAAAGTATTGAAACGGGCATAAATGGCGCTGGTTTATTGCCTCTGGCAAGCGGATTTCAGCGGCTATTACCCCACAAAAATCATCAAGGATATTTGCGCCATCTTGTCGCTCTGGCGTGGCGGTGAGGCCAAGTAATATTGTGGGGGTAAAGTGATTTAAAATAGCGCGGTAACTTGCGGCGCTTACGTGATGCACTTCATCTATAACTATGTAGTCGTAGTAATCATGCGTTAAATTAAGCGATTCAATTTGGCTATTCAGCGTTTGAATTGACGCAAATAATTGGTTGTAGCGTTGTGGCTTGTAGTTACCCACCCAGAGCTCACCAAAGTCGTTATTTTTAAGTACACCACGATAAGCGCTTTGCGCTTGTTTGAGTATTTCTTCGCGGTGGGCTACAAACAAAAAGTGGGCGTTTGGGTTTTTATCGTAAATGGTTTTAAAGTCGAACGCCGATATTATTGTTTTACCAGTGCCCGTTGCGGCAACCACTAAGTTTTTAAAGCGGTTATGCACGCTGCGCTCTACGTTTAGCTTTTCTAATATTGCGAGTTGGTGGGTTTTTGGCGTGATATCAAAATAAAACTGACTGCTTGCTTGGCCAACACCGCGTTGCTCATTAAGTGAATTTATGAGCTTTTCTTTACATTCAACTTTGCCAGTAAATAGCTCGAAATCTGGCGATTGCCAGTAAGTTTCAAAGGTGCTTTTAGTTTTGGCTATTATGTGCGGGATCTCTTGGGCGGTAATTTTTAAGTTCCACTCAAGGCCGCTGGTAAGCGCCGAATGCGATAAATTAGACGAGCCAATATAACCGGTATGAAAACCCGTATTACGCATAAACAAGTAAGATTTTGCGTGTAAGCGCTCTTGCTGATTGTTGTAACTCAGCTTTACCTCGGTATTTGGTAGGTTTGCTAAAAATTCCACGGCTTTGGCATCCGTTGCCCCCATGTACGAGGTGGTAATTACTTTGAGTTTATTGCCGCTTTTGGTAAAGGCTTCAAGCTCATTTTTAAAAATGCGCAGCCCCGTCCATTTTATAAATGAAACAAGCCAGTAAATAGTATCGGCAGATTTTATTTCACGCTTTAGCTCGGTTTCGAGTGAGATCCCCGCATTCGCGCCGCTAAATAATTCGCTTTGGGTAAGCCCTGTTAGCGGGAATATATCTTTGGAGTAATCTTTAAGATTTGCAGCAATGGGATTTTGAGTATTAAACAATGCGGTAAGGATGCGGCCTTGGCTGTCGATGAGGTTTTCGTTGATCAGTTCATCATCGCGAATATGATCTTTAAGCCACAGCACAAGGCTATTTGCTAGGTTTATTTGCTCCTGCAAACGCTCGTCTGAATTCGGGATTGCATCAATTGCATGTGCAACAAGCTTGCCTAAAAAGCGCGAAAGCCACGTTGCAGCCTCTGCCGATTCTAGTTGGCGCTCGCCCACGTAAAATTGATCGCGATTTAAATTTTGCTCAATTACTTGTGTAATTAACTGCTCGTAAATACCAATCTGTTGCATTAAACCGCTCCCTGTTTGCGAGACAGACAGTTTACTAAAATATGTAATGTAAACAAGCAATAAGTGAGAGTGAATTGAGGAGTGCTGTAAAAGCACTCTAGTCGCCACGTGATATTTAGGGTACTTGAAATTAAAAACAATATGCGGGGTTAGAGTTGTATACTAACCCGCCAAATAGTTAAGGAACCCGTCTTTGGAAGCGAACACCTTAAACATTTTATTTGTTTGTATTTCAGTTTGATTTAACAACCAATCAAAAGCTTCTTTTTTATAGCCCTTTCCATCGAAAACAATAACCACCGTTTCTTCTGGTGCATTATTTAATGACTCATAAAAGAATGGAAATTTTTGATCAACTGAGCCACTTTGTACTTGTCGATGCGCTTCAACTCTTAACAGCCCTTTGATTTTATGATGTATTAAAAAGGTACTATGGCGTGTACTGCCGTACATATCTTGGTAGGCTGCACGCTTTATATACTTTTGTGGTTGAGGTTGAGTGTCGTGACACTCAAGAAAGCCTATTAAGGTTAGATCTTCTTCAAGCTCTGTACAAAACTTACGGTTTGATTCTTGCGGTGATCCCGTTTGCTCGTTTTTATCGGGTATTTCATCAAATAATGGTAATTGACCATCCATGTAATTATTCTCCTTTTAATTGAACAATTAACATACTAAATAAAAGGTACAAAGAAAAGGCAGTTTTTCAATATGACATGTATTTGGTTAGTTCATGGGTTTGTTGGTAAGAGTGAGCTTTAGCTGCGATGATTGCTTTAGCATTTATTGTCGCGCTAAAGCACGACCTACAAAATCGCGGGGTAAACCCGCTGCTACGGGTGTTTAAATTTTGTAGGCGGGGCTTTACGCCGCGCAAATTAAAGCACCATAAAACGCAAATCTGCGCGAGGTAAACTCCCGCCTACGGGTTTGGTTTATTGTTCATCAACTAGCTCTACAAACAATCACAGCTAAAGCGGGTTCCTACGATATGGGGTGATGGTAGGAGTGAGCTTTAGCTGCGATGATAGCTTTGTGTATTTATTGTTATTGTCGCGCTAAAGCACGACCTACAAAAGCGCGGGGCTTTTTTGTAGACTGGGCTTTATGCCGCGCAAATAAAGCACCATAAAATGCAAACAGCGCGAGGTAAATTCCCGCCTACGGGTTTTGATCGTTTACTTTATTCTTTTAAATACCTGTTAATTCAGCGCTACAATTTTTCCTTGTAGGCTGGGTGTTTGTGTAGTTATGTCGTGTATTAAAGTTATTAATTGATCAGCTGTGGCTGATGGCTTGTTGGAATGCGGCCATAGTGCATAAATAGGCCTTGCAGGGATCGCGATTGGTGACGTTATATAACTAAATTGGTTTTTATGTGTAATGCTGTCAATTTCGCTCATGGGTAGCAGCCCTACACCATAGCCTGATTCAACCATATTTTTAGCGATGGTAATATCAAAACAAAAGCTGATGTGTGCATACTCTTCTTTAAGTAGTTTAAGTAAACCCGTTGGAAGTTGTGATTCTGCATAAGGGAGCACTAGTCGCGACAGTGGCGCTTGGTGTTTTACGACAAACTTAATCGCTATATTGCCTAGGCGTTTTTGAAAGTAGCTTGAGTCTTGCTGCTCGCCTACACGAATAGCTAAATCAAAACGTTTTTGGCTTAATTGGCTATTCGTGTTGCTTGGATAAATGTGTAGATTAAGCGCTAAATTATTAGCTGAAAATGCATTGAGTGCAGGCATTAATGGCCCAGCAATAATATTTTGTGGGCACAGCAAGTAAAAATCACTGGCCTCAAGTGTGGGCGAGTTTAGTTGATTTAAATGCGTGTTGAGCGTTAATACCTGCTCGGCCAGTTCATTATAAAGCTGCTCACCTTTTGCTGTGAGCACAATCCCTCTGGCGGTACGTTGTAGTAAGGGATTGCCTAACTTTTCTTCTAAAGATTGAATACGTCGTGAAAGGGTTGATAAATTTAAGCTTAGATCTTTAGCTGTTTGGCTCATGCTTTTACGTCGTGCTATTTCTATAAATAAATGTAGATCGTCTAGCATATCAATTTCTCAATCTTAGTTTGCGTTATCGTGACTGTTTGCACGCCATCTCTTTGCATATAGTAACGCCAAGGAGGTGTTATGAAAATTCATTTTGTGTTTACTGCGGTGTTCTCTTTTTTGATGTCGTTTTTGTTATCTGCTTGGGTAACCTACGTTAATTTAGGTTTCAGTGAAACATTTTTACACAGTTGGCTAATTGCATTTATTAATGCGTGGCCTGCGGCTTTTGTAGTGGCATTTACTGTTGCTCCACCTATTCGCTGTGTTGTTATCACGTTTTTTAATAGGGGTTTAAAATGATTAATATAGTGGCAAAAATCACGCCTAATGCGGCATTATTTACTGAGTGTAAAGGGCGTTTACAGCAAATGTTACAACCAACATTAGCAGAGCCAGGGTGTATTCGTTTTGAGTTATATGAAGATTTAGATCAACAGTGTTTATTTTTAATAGAAAAGTTTGCATCACAAGCTGCACTTGATGAACATTACCAGCAACCGTATGTGAAAGAGGTGTTCGCATTTTATGAATCAGCCCTTGCGTTACCTGTAGAGATTAATAAATTACACATGATTTAAACTTAAGCGGGCAGATTATCTGCCCTGTGCTCAAGCGTTCTGCAATGTATTTTTTACTGGTTGTTTTCCTGATTTAATATATACAATTGCGCTAAAATCTCTTTCGCTTTATCTCTGGTCAAGCAAGTGCTCATTGGGCTTTTTTTAAAGCGTTTTGCTGATGCTGTTTGCAGCTCCCCTGCGTATTTAATTTCTTTAGATTGAACAACGACTCTGCATGAAACGTTATGACCGTTTTCTGTGTAGCGCAGCTCTACTCTTTCTGATTTGTTAATTAAGTTTTTATAAGGGTAACCTTCATCAGTATTTATTTTTGATGTGGTTGTAGGTGCTGTATGAGCGAGACCACTGAATAAAAAGAAAGCTAATACTATTAGGTTTTTCATAAGTTATATTCCTGTTTTCGGATGGCTGACTGGGTGAGTATTGCGTGTATAAAAAATACTGACAAACGATTAAAAGTTGCCTATGCTTAAGTTTTTCTTAACTTGGGTGAGCTGTGAATTTACCGCCATTAAAAAGTCTTTGGTATTTTAAGCATGCTGCAGAGTTGGGAAGTTTTAAGCTTGCGGCTGAAAAATTATTTGTGAGTCAAGCAGCTGTAAGTCAGCAAATTCGATTGTTAGAGGCGAATTTACAGTGTGAGTTATTTACTCGTCATACTCGATTTGTTGCGCTAACCCGTCAAGGTGAGCAATTATTACCACATGTTTTAAAAGGCTTTAGTTGCTTACAAAATGGTGTGAATTCATTACGCCAAGATGAACAACCCCATTGTTTAAACTTATCAGTATTACCTTCATTTGCCAGTGGCTGGTTGTTGCAACATGTCAGTGGTTTTCAACGTGCTTATCCGGGTATTCATTTACGCATTGACCCCAGTGACCATCATGCTAATTTTTCTCAGGGGCATGTTGATTTAGGGATACGGTTTGGTTTAGGTAATTACAGTGATGTACATAGTGAACTGCTGGCTGATGACAGCTTATTTTTAGCTTATAAGCCTGGTCTACTTGATGTTAATTTGCCGCTTAAAGAGCAGTTGCTTAAACAAAACATTATTATGGATATTTGCCCCGATGCTGAGCAAGGATGGCAAACCTTAATCACTAGCTTGGGAGTTTGTCCAGCATCAGTTCCTGTATTTTTAGAAATAGATAATGCCGCATTAGTGATTCAAGCTACTTTAGCTGGCCAGGGGGTTGCTTTAGTTAGGCGGCGTTTAATTGAGTCGCATATTAAATTAGGGCAGCTGGCTTTATTTCCTGGTTTTGAGTATGCGTGTAGTTATAAATATTATTTAGTGGGTCCGAAAGATCACTTTAAATGGGAAAAGGTCATTGCGTTTAAAGAATGGCTGTTGTCACAATTTAAACAAGATGATGAGGCGTTTAAACCGTACTTGTAATCAGGTAGTGTTTAATATTTGGGGCTTGGGGATACATAAACGCAGTGTACTTTAATAGCGATGATTGCTTTGTGTATTTATTGTCGCGCTAAAGCACGACCTACAAAAGCGCGGTGTGAACCCGTTGCTACTGGTGTTTAAATTTTATAAGCTGGGCTTTATGCCGCGCAAATTAAAGCACCATAAATGCAAACAGCGCGAGGTAAACTCCTGCCTACGGTTTTGGTTTATTTTTCAGTAACTCTACAAACAATCACAGCTAAAGCGGGTTCCTACGATATTTGGTTAGTTCATGGGTTTGTTGGTAGGAGCGAGCTTTAGCTGCGATTATTGCTTTAGCATTTATTGTCGCGCTAAAGCACGACCTACAAAAGCGCGGGGCTTTATGCCGCGCAAATAAAGCTAATGCACAACTTATAAACTGGGTAGCTTTCCTTTAATGCTTTTTGCCATTGAGTAATAAGCCAAGCCATGTTCTTTTTACTAATAGCAAGTAACTGACTTGGCCAATCAATAAGGTTAAGAATACGGAAATAATAAATTTACTCAGTGCGGGGAGTGCGGTGTTGATCAGTGGCATTTGAATATAAATAAGTACTGGTACGTGGATTAAATAAACCCAATACGAAGCATCGGAAATGGCGCGACTTACGCGATTTGCATTATTTAAAAAGCGGTGGCCGAGTAAAATAGACACTGCGGTCAACGATAAAATACAGCTCGTTTGTACCATTACATGCAAAAAGTGTTGATGGCCTGTTGGGGTGAATTCTCCGGCGGAGGCGGCGGTTATAACCATTTCAAGTGTAGGCGCTGCTGGAAGTAGATAAAAATAAGCCGCAATAGATATTGTGGCTATTCCTGATAGAGGCCATATATAGTTTTGATACGTTGAAAGTAGGTTTTGCTTTTTAAAAAGGCTTGCACCGACCAAGTAAAGGCTGCCGTAAAAGCCATATGACCAAAGCTGAGGCGTGAGTTTATCGGGGGCTGGGAATGGTATCGGCTGTGCAATTAATGAGACTGTTAATAAAATGGGTAGCATACAATATAAAAATACGGGGTGAGTTATGAAGTTATCGAGCTTATTGCTTACTAACTTACTCTTATTTAGTAGCCAAAAGATGACGCAAAACTGAAATAGATTCCACAAAAACCATAAATGCATTGTGCTGATTACAGGCTCTTTAATGACCTGAAAAACAGCAAAAATGGGCGGCGTTGGTTTAGCAATACTCGCACCAAAGCTAAGGGCATGATAGTAAATGGCAAAGCTTAAAGGCAAAAAGATCATAAAGGGCAACAGTATGTGTTTAGCTCGATGACGTAAAAATTGATTAGTATTAGATTTATCTATAAGCAGGGCGCTGCAAAAACCTGCAATAATAAAAAAGAGTGGCATACGAAATAAGTGTAATGCATGCGATATATAATCAAAGATGAAATGTGTATTTGGATCGGCTGTGAACCAAAGATTACTAAAAAAGGGGCTGTATGCCAGCGCTGCGTGAAATACAATACCTAGTAATAGCGCTAGGCTACGTAAATTATCAATGTAATGTAGTCTATTATTCATATTCATTTTAAGTGCTCGGGTGGTGTAGTTCGTATTAAAAGCATACGTGATTGTATCTTGAGCCCTCTAGTCACAAACCTCATAGCTTGGGCTATGACATATGTCACTGTTCTTAACTTTTTGATTCTGTAATAATTAGTAAAAAATGTGGGTTATTCAATGGTTCCAAATATACGACATACAACGGATTGGCGTTTTTCAACGTTGGCCTCTTGGTTGGGGGTAACCTCAGCCTGCGCATATTATGCTAACTCTGAACTTGCTTTGTTGCTACAAGGTGGTGTGAGTGGTGCTATTTTGGCACTGCTATTTTATGTTTTAAAGCAGCCAAATAAACACGTTTATATAATTGCGTTAACTTATTTTTTGCTGACCTTGGGACTCATGCAACTTACGTCGACTTCGCTCGTGTTTTTGCATTTAGTGATGTTTACGGCAACTTTCAGTCCTCACTTTTCATTACCTAAAATACTGTGTGCGGTGGTGAGCGCCATGGTTGTATATGGCGCAACACATTATACGCGCTGGGAAACGAGTGTGCCCTGGGTGACGTTTGTAGTATGGTTTTTCTTTTGTGTGATGAATTGGTTTGTAAGTAGGCGTATTGTGGAGAGTCTTAATATGCATTATCAATCGCGACAAAACTATAAAGAACTCAAAGCTACGCAACAAATGATGGGAGCGATGAGTGCTGCGCAGGAACGTCAGAACATTTCACGAGAATTACATGACTCTTTGGGTCATAAGCTCACTGCGCTGAGTATTAACTTAGATTTTGCTAAACGAACAGCCAACCCTGAAACTGTCGAAACGTTGACTCGTTGTCATCAATTAAGCCAAGAAGTACTAGAAGAGGTACGAGAAATCGTATCGACCCAACGTAATAATAAAACCATATTAAAAAATGCGCTCGAAGCCCTCTGTGCGCTAACCCCTAACTTACAATGTGATTTACAGCTTGATACACAAACAGAACAATTACCCCAAGATTATGGCTTATGTGTGCTACGCTTTTGCCAAGAAATGATCAGTAATACGCTTAAACATACACAAGCAAACCATATAACATTGAGTGCAAAGGTCACTCATATTGATCAACAAACACAGCTTATCGCACAGGCATACAACAACCAACCAGAAACAGAGTTACCAAAACAAGGTAATGGTTTAGCTGGATTAAAGGAGCGCATGGCGCAATATAATGGCGATTTTACCCAGTATATTGAGCAAGGTGTGCTTATAAATACTATTGCTTTGCCACTGATTTTTAATAGAGACGAATAATGATTAAGTGCCTACTAGTAGAAGATCAGACTTTAGTTCGCCTTGGTTTAGCTAATTTACTTAATTTAGATGAGGATATATTTATTGATGGCCATGCTGAGGATGGTTTACAGGCTATTACTCAATTAACGCAGCGTAGCTTTGATATTGTGCTGTTAGATATGCGAATGCCAAACCTTGATGGACTCGGTGTTCTTGAGAAAATGCGTGAAAGCTTAAACAACACGCCGGTACTAATAATTACTACCTTTGAGGATTGTGACGTATTAGTTAAAGCTATAAATTTGGGCGCGCGTGGTTATGTTCTTAAAAATATAGAGCTTGAAGAATTAATAGATGCGATTAAACGTGTTATTGCGGGTAAACGTGTGCTGCAAAGTGCAGTGACTGATTATTTATTACAACAACAGTTAACACCCCAACAATGTTTAACGGCAAAAGAGCAAGTTGTGCTGCAGTGTATGTCTTTGGGAATGTCGAATAAAGTGATTGCTAATAGGTTGGATAACTCTGAAGGAACAATTCGTAACCATGTGTCGCAAGTTCTAGCCAAGCTTAATGTAAAAGATAGAACCCAAGCGGTAATAAAAGCGATTAATCAAAATTTAATTTAAAGACCATTAATTTGTTGTGGGCGGGGCTTTACGCCGCGCAAATAAAGCACCATAAAATGTAAATAGCGCGAGGTAAACTCCCGCCTACGGGTTTGGTTTATTGTTCATCAACTAGCTCTACAAAAATCACAGCTAAAGCGGGTTCCTACGATATTTGGTTAGTTCATGGGTTTGTTGGTAGGAGCGAGCTTTAGCTGCGATTATTGCTTTGTGTATTTATTGTCGCGCTAAAGCACGACCTACAAAATCGCGGGGCTTTATGCCACGCAAATAAAGCACCATAAAATGTAAAACAGCGCGAGGTAAACTCCCGCCTACGGGTTTTGTTTTCACTCGTTAACAACCCCAATTCGATGCCTAGTAACTGATTAGACCTCTTTTGAGTACTTTATTGTATTTAAACTCGCTACACTGTTTTTATATTCAAAGATTTGGTGATGCAAAAAAGCCTTCGTCGCTTTCTGCAAGTATTGTTTAAGAGGTGTAAGTGTATAAAAGACAGGCGGGTAGGTCGAAGGTCATTTTTTTAGTACTTTTGGCGGTGTTAATTTTGGTTGTGGGAGTTAATTTATTTATTAACTCGTTCGATTCACAAGACACGCGAGTATATGCAGAGCCAATTGAAGCACTTGTGGAAAATGTGTATGTAAATTATGAGGGTTTTAAGCCTGCAGCGGCCCCGATCGTGAATAAAATAAAACCTGAGCACGTTGAAAAGCGTTTACGGCGTAACATTGACACTATAAAGCATGAAGCTCCCCCGCATATAGAGCATACTCCTCACCAATGGCTGGCGGTTAACCCTACATCAGAACAAAAACGGTTATGTAGTTTATTGGAGCGCCCGCCGCTTAAATTTACAAGAATATACGACCCAGATTCTAAGCGTTATATGAATAGGTATTACGGTTTTTTTGAAATTAATATTTCGGTGTTATTTCGCGGAGAATATCGGCCACTTGAACACTATTTTTCAGAACAATTCGTTGATGATCTTAAGTGGGAACTGCGCAGAAATTTATTGTTTGTTTATCAGGAGTATATGGATTGGTTTGAACCAGAGAACTTATCCAAAAGTGTTATAGATTTAAAAGTAACGCTTAATGATAAGCAATATTTTAATGAGTTAGTTAAGCATGGTGCCGAAAGTTCAGTAAATAACCCTGGAGTGTATATCCCTTGGATTCATCAGGCTTATATTAATTTACCTCGTTATGATAATGGTTACCTAAATCGCACATTGTTTATAGATATCCTTACACATGAAGCCGTACATGCCATTAACTTTGTACAATTTGGGTATATGCAGCGTTGGGCACAAGAGGGACTGGCTCAATATTTTGCTTATCGTTCTGAAAGTGGCGAACATCTTGCCTCTTTGCGAATTGATGAGTGGGATAAGCGCACAGGCTCTATGAGTCAGCCCTTTGTAATGGATGATTTGATTATACCCAATAAATCTTGGCAAGAAGATGAAGCCATATTGTATGCATCGAGCCTTGTGTATACGCAGTATTTTAGTAGTTTACCAAAAGATAAAAACCCTTTTATTTCGTTTTTATATAATGAAATGTTGCCGCGTTGCTCAACGGTGAACGAAGAAAATACTATCGATCTACTCGATCCGGAAAATATGTTAAACAGTGATTTTTTCAATTGGTTTGAAAAAAATGTTTACCTGTATAATAAGTAGCAGGCTTATCGTAGGTGAGGTTTTACGTAGTGCTAAGGGGGTTACTTATTTTGATAGTCGCCTTTGCCTAAGCCTTCAAAATAGGCTTGGTAACGACCCGTTTGTTTAAACTGCAATAAATGATGATTAAATATGGCTAATAGCTCTTTGCTATAAACGGAGTTCTTTGGGAATAATAAAAAGCTTTTATTTATTAATAATGGTTTAGGGTGATGACTAATAACATTAGCAAGCTCAGGTAGTTGGTTGTTGAGTGCATAGTAGCCAACACTTTGTTCCTCAGCAAAGGCATCGATTCGGCCCATGGCTAAACGGCGAAAGTTTTGCTCTGTACTGCCAACGCGTGACATTTCAAAAAGCTCTTTTTCTAGTGCGTTATCAAACTCAGTGCCGTAGCTATAGCCAAGCCCGCCACCAAGTAAAAGGCCTTTTAAATCAGCTATATTTTTCCAGTCAAAATGGTGTTGTTTTTGGTAAAAAAACACAAATTTTTCACTGAGTACAGGCTCGCTATATAAATAAATTTTCGTTCTTGCTTCACTTAACATCCATACTGCGGTTGCCGCATACTTACCATTTACAGTATCGTGATATGCCCGTGACCAAGGTAAAAATGTAAAACTAACTTTAATGCCTGCCTGGGCAAAAATATCACTGATCAAATGAGCAACAACACCTTGATGAGGAAGTGATTCGCTCATAAAGGGCGGCCACTCACCAGCGCTTAGCTCTAATGTGGTTAGATCTGAATTCAAATTAGGATTTAATACGGCGGGATCAGCGTTAGCGTTGTAGCTTATAAACAGCAGTAGCAACAGGGAAGTTGAGTATATATTGCGTATAAATTTAGTTGTAAACATACTGCCTTCCTTGTTGATTATTTACCCGCTTAAGATACTACCGCAGTGATTAAACAAAAGCGAATAGTAATCAAATGGGAGTGTGATAAGTTTGAAAGCGTCTGTTGTTATTTGAGTGTCAATCTCCTATATTTACTTTTAATTTAAAATATCAGTTAGTTACGCAGAGTAATTAGCTCAAGGATTGAGTGTGTTTAAAACCAAGCTACGGAATGTTTTGCTGTTTATTGCCATGTTAATTGCATCGGCTTTACTGGCTCAGTATTTATCAGGTCGGCAATTGAGTTATAAAGGGTTGGTAGGCAGTGCAAATGAATTATACGTTGATTTAGTGACGTACATTTATCATGGCGATACAGTTAAAAACGCTCAGACGAACGAAGTTGTTGTTAAGCCCATCTCTCTTCAAATACTTAAACAACATCATAGGCCGCAAATTGATACAACCCGCTGTGTTGATGTATCACTCGGTGAGGTTAAATATACCCAACAAGGCGATATTTATAGCTGGACAGATAGTGAGGGTATTGCACATTTTAGTGATAAAAAACCAAGTCTTAATGCAACGCCTTACAATACAGGTTTTGTAGATACCCTCGATTACTTTGAGCTGACTTTAAGTACACCTAATTTACCAGCGTCATTTAAGCAAGCATTACGGGTTAAGCTCAATGCTGTGTTTAAAGTATATGGCCAAATTATCGGTGTTGATTCGCTGAGGAAAGTAAAATTAGATCTTAGGGTTTTAGCCACACAAACTGACTATGAAAATGCGGTAAGGCGACGTGGTGGAGATCCAACCAATACGCAGGGTATTTATTTTAATTCCAGTAACACGGCTTTTATAAATTATAACAACGAGCAAAGTGCAATGCGCACGGCAGTGCATGAAGCGGTGCATGCAATTAATAAAGCTGTATTAGGAAGTACGCCCCGCTGGTTAGACGAAGGGTTGGCTGAGTATTTTGAGCATACAAACAATACCATGCAAACTGTCAGCGTAGAGCCAAGCACGACATGGCTAAAAAACCACACATTATCGACAAGCATATTGACGTTAAATGAGTTATTAAACCAACAGGATAATTGGCAGCGAGGTGAGAGTACAAAACTTTATGCCAGTAGCTGGGCTGGCGTTTACTTTTTAATGGATTCTAAACAAGGTAAAGATTTTTTAAAGAGTATTATGCTAGAACAGCAAAAATCACCCTGTGTGCAATTAACGCCGTTGCAGTTGCAAAGTGCATTGGCTGCGCATTTTCCTGATCTTAATAATGATTATATGCAATGGTTAAAAACCCCTTTTAGGGCGCATCATTTTTAGGGCTGCCAGTAATATAAGCTATAAAAATTAAAGAGCTAAACAAGCTCAGCAATTTTTTTTAATTGTTTGGCTAAAATATTTAAACTAAAGGGCTTAATAATAAAGCCAGATACTTTAGCGGCGATAATTTCTTTTATTTCGGTGGCATTGTCTTCGCAGGTGACCATTAGCACAGGGGTGTTTTGTAGCTGCTGATCATCACGAATGCGATTTAGTAAGCTTTTACCATCCATTTTAGGCATGTGTAAATCGGTTATCACTAAATCAAAAGAGTGTTGATGCAATAATTGTAAAGCCTGTACGCCATCCGTTGCTTCAATTAAATCTTTAAACTCCAGTTTTCGCAGCATGTTGATTAAAACATGGCGCATTAGTGGCATATCATCTACTACAAGTATTTTCATAACCGTTAAAGCCTCCGTGGCAAGTGCTATACCCAAGCTGCCTCAAAACTAATTTAACAATAGAGCCGCTATTATTTGCAATCAATGCTTTGTTTTTAATTTCAACTGAAATAGGCGGCTTGAGGTGACTTGACTATAAAAGCCTTAAGGTTAGTTAATAAATTGAATACTCGCTACTAATTCACTTAGTCGGGCTATTTTTATATTGCTTAATTGGCGGTAATCAAAGTAGGGGCAAACAATAACCTTGTTTGTTTTGTCTATGGCAAATTCGTCATCAAGCCAATCGAGTTGCGCAGTTAATTGCCCTTGATTGATCAGTGTTTTAGCATACGTGCGCCCGGCAATAATATGCAAAGTATTATTGCTCGTTAATATAGGTGGGCTAAATAGTAGCGCTGTATGGCTATTTTTTTGCAGCAGCTGCGTATCACGGTAGTGTTGCCAAGTGGGGGCTAATTTAGCAAAGTGATAATATTCACTAGGCAATGCAAACAGTACTTTAGCGTAAACATTAAATACCTTGCGCCAACCGTTGCCACAGGCTTGATTTATTGTATCTAT
Organism: Pseudoalteromonas sp. Ld20; assembly: GCF_045064175.1. NCBI lineage: Bacteria > Pseudomonadati > Pseudomonadota > Gammaproteobacteria > Alteromonadales > Pseudoalteromonadaceae > Pseudoalteromonas > Pseudoalteromonas sp. Ld20. The sequence goes on along the minus strand of NZ_JBISHB010000026.1, from coordinate 221,891 downwards.
TTGCCCATCTATCATCGCTTGTAACGAGCTAATTTCACTGTACTGCGGCATGTTAGGAATATTGGCAATATACACTGCGACGTTAAAGGGTTGATCGCCAAAACCAATAGGTTGCTGATGCATTATTTATTTTGTGCGAGTATGCGGTCAAGGTTATTGGCAAAGTTTTGTCTATCACTTTGGCTCAATGGAGGCGGGCCGCCATTCATTTCAACACCACTTGAGCGCATGGTATCCATAAAGTCACGTACATTTAACAACGAGCGAATATTTTCAGTGGTATACAACTCACCGCGAGGGTTAAGAGCTTGGCCGCCGTTATCAATTACTTCTGAGGCCAGCGGAATATCACCGGTGATCACTAAATCGTTTGCTTCAATACGTTTTACAATTTCGTCATCGGCTACGTCAAAACCAGACGATACTTGCACACGGCTAATATATTTAGAAGGCGGAATGCGCATTGCATGATTGGCGACTAGAATTGTCTGTGTGTGTGTACGTTCAGCGGCGCGAAATAAAATCTCTTTGATCACCACAGGGCAAGCATCTGCATCAACCCATATCTTCATTATTAGCTCGAATAGTTAGTAAAAAAATGATCCTAACCTAAGCTTTTTATAACAACCAGTGTTTAGTGAACTTTTTTGATGTTTGTTGCGTATTAAGAAAAAATTATAGAAGGATTTGATATGAAAAATGCAATTTTTGTTGTGCTTATACTCATTTTTACCAGTGCGTTGATTGGTTGCACAGGTATGCCAGATAAAGTTAACCCCGTAAGCCCATTTTCAGTTGAGCGATATCAAGGAAAGTGGTACGAAATTGCCCGATTAGATCATTCGTTCGAGCGTGGCTTGCAAAATGTCACCGCTGATTACTCTTTGAACAATGACGGGAGCATAAAAGTTTTAAACCGTGGGTTTGATCAAGGAGAACAAGCATGGAGTGATGCTGAGGGCAAAGCTAAATTTGTAGACGACAAAAATACAGGGCATTTAAAAGTGTCGTTTTTTGGCCCTTTTTATAGCTCTTATGTGGTGTTTGGGCTTGATCAAAAAAATTATAATTACGCTTATGTGTCTGGTTACAATAATGAATATTTATGGTTACTGTCGCGTACACCAACAATTACGAATGAACGCAAAGTAGATTTTATTAATGCTGCAAAAACACGTGGTTTTGATACTGATTCGTTAATTTGGGTAACACAAACACCTTTGTAGCTGCTGTAAAGGGGCTTTATAGGTTAATATGTCAGGCCATCGCTAGATGGCCTGACATATTAAGCTATGCGCTCAGGTTTCGTTCAAAATTAACAATATCAACCCCTGACTTTAGCGTGTACAAATGTGCTAAACGACCACCAGAACTTACTTTTTCATCACTCTTTTCTACAATATTTGTTGATTCAAGTCGTCTTATTAAACTTTTACGCTGAATTGTTTTTCCTAGGATTATTTCGATAACAGACTTTAGCTGCCCTACGGTAAAATATTCTGGCAAACAATATATTGGCACCATTGAATACAGCGTTTTTTGTTGCAGCCGCTGTTTGGCATGTTCAATAAGGTGTTTATGATCAAAGGCAATAGATAAATCTTGAATAGTGTTGATGTCTACCCACTGTACATCATCAATAGATTTTATGTGGGTACTGACATTTTGTGCAGCAATAAGTGCAAAATATACCAATGTAACACTGAAACCTCTTGGATCACGGTGCGCGCCAGAGAAGGTTTGCAATTGTTCTAAGTAAGGTGGCTCTACATTGGTTTTCTCTTTTAATTTGCGCAGCGCGGTGATGTCTGTGGTGCTATCTGAGTCAATATCCACGAACCCGCCAGGCAGTCCCCAACTTCCTTCAAAAGGTGAATTTGCGCGTTTGACTAAAAGTACTTTTAAAGCACTATCGGTGATCGTAAAAAGCACACTGTCTACGGTAAAAAGTGGGTGTTTGTATTCATTAATATTGTAAGAGTCGGTCATTTAATTAGTGTCAGATAAACTTAATGTCTTAACGACACGTTAAAGCAGTTTTACATTTATATCAATATTTAAGCAAATCAAGGTTACTTATATTCGTTGGGTAACGTTATTATAAACGGCTAAGAATGGTTCGTGTGGCTCAGGTATATAAAATAGTGTCCTTTTGACACAAAGCGCTTGAGTTATTGATTAGTCTTTGCTAAATTTAATTGTGTCCTAGGGACATTAATTGTAAATAAGGAAGAATGAAATGGAAATATTTAGTCATACCAGTACGGGCCATAAAACGTTACTCAATTTTGATTGCTTTACATTTTCTGGTGGTGAAGAACATATTCGATTTAATGCCAGTGATTTTGCAGAGACTACAAAAATCGAAGTATTTGAACGCCTGACTGATTCATCAAAATTAATACGATTAATGCTCGCTGTTGATGCATTAAAGCGATTAACGTACGGTGCTATACCTATTGAATTAACGATTCCATATTTTCCATACGCACGACAAGATCGTGTATGCGTTGAGGGGGAAGCACTTGGCGCTGCGGTAATGGCTCAGTTTATTAATAATATGGGTTTATCAAAAGTGACCATATGGGATGCGCACAGTGATGTTTCACCCGCGCTAATTAACAATGTTGTCAATGTACCGCAAATGGCATTACTTGCCCGTTGTGAGGAGTTGAGTACGCGTTTAGCGAAAGGTGAGTTAACGTTGATTTCACCCGATGCTGGCGCGAGTAAAAAAACCTTAAAAATAGCTGAAACATTTAACAGTGAGCTTGACGTTATTCAAGCGCAAAAGGTCAGAGATTTAAAAACAGGCAACATCATCGAAACGCAAATCTTGGGTGATGTGAAAGGTAAAAGTGTGCTGATAGCGGATGATATTTGCGATGGGGGCCGTACGTTTATTGAACTTGCAAAAGTATTAAAAAGCCAAGGGGCCGCAGAAATATCATTATTTATAACGCATGGTATTTTTTCTAAGGGGTTGGCGGTGTTTGAAGGGCTGATAGATGCTATTTACACTACGGATTCATTTAGGCCTGTTAACGAGTTTAAGCCAAGTACCACTATAAAATTACAAATAATTGAAATGTAAGGAAACGATAATGACTATTACCGCAGCAAGTATGCAAAAAGACGTTTATAAAGAGTTTCATAGCCGCGCTTATCACCCTGATGTATCTCAGGTGTACGCTAATTTTACATCACGAAGTGGCAAGTTAAGCAATGTCGAAAATAACAATAAAGTAGCGTTTGTAGGTCTACAATATTTTATAAAAAGTTATTTAGAACAAGAATGGGGCGCATTTTTTAGTGCAGATAAAGCCTCGGCTGTTGGCGAGCATAAGCGTATTTTAAGCGCGATGCTTGGGTACGTGGTCGATGTTAAATACCTCGAAGATTTACATGATTTAGGCTACTTACCGCTAAGAATAAAGGCATTGCCAGAGGGAACACTCGTGCCTTATTTAGTCCCTTCGATCACCATTGTGAATACAAAAGAAGGCTTTCAGTGGTTAACCAATATGATTGAAACAGTATTAAGCTGCGAAAATTGGCCTATCCAAACGAGCGCCACAACATCCGTTGCATATTTGAAGGTCTTTAAAGAATTTGCACTTAAAACAGGGTTGCCTTTAGAGTTTGTGCCTTTTCAAGGTCATGATTTTAGTTTTAGAGGGATGTTTGGTAAACATGCGGCTGCAATGAGTGGTTTTGGTCATTTGGCATCTGGCTTGGTTGGTACAGATACAATTACGGCAGTCCTTTTTGCTGAAAAATATTATGGCGCTAATGTAGATAAGGAATTGGTTGGTTGCTCTGTGGATGCAACTGAGCACTCAGTAACATGTTCTTGGATTATGGAAGGTGAGATTGAGTTTTTTAAGTATTTAATGAAAGAACAATCGCCAACGGGTGTGTTAAGTGTTGTATCTGATACATGGGATTTTTGGACTTTAGTAACGGATTATTTACCCCAGTTAAAAAATGAGATAATGGCGCGAGATGGCACGTTAGTTATTCGTCCGGACTCTGGGGATCCTGTTAAAATTTTAACGGGTTATAAGGTGTCTCCTGTTGCTGATCATGCCGCACTTTTTGAAACTCAGCAAGAAGCAGAGCAGCAGGTAATTCAACAAGGCTACGAAGCGTATTGCTTTAATGGTCAGTACTTTGGTTTTGAAGGCGAGCGCACAATCACGCTGATGGCTTGCGAAATCAAAGGGTTAATTGAATGCTTGTGGGATATTTTTGGCGGCACAATGACAGATAAAGGCTTTAAGTTGCTTGATGAACATATTGGCGCGATTTATGGTGATGCAATTACCTTAGTTCGCCAACGCGAAATTTTACAACGTTTGCTTGATAAAGGGTTTGCCTCAAAGGTGGTATTGGGGATTGGCTCTTACAGTTATCAATATGTGACACGTGATACACACGGATCAGCTGTCAAAGCAACGAGTGTGGTTAAAAATGGCGAGCGAGTAGCGATTTTTAAAGATCCTAAAACGGATAGTAAGAAAAAATCAGCAAAAGGGTTGTTAAAGGTTGAGCGTGTTGACGGAGAATTAGTGCTTTTTGATGATGTAACACAAGCAGAGGAAGCAACGGGCTTATTGGAAGTGGTTTTTGAGGACGGTAAACTTATTAAAGAAGTAAGCTTAGCGACAATCAGAGCCACGATAGATCATCAAATTTAATCTCCTTCATGTTAAAGCTCAGAAGCATATTATAATGCTTCTGGGTGACACCGCCTCTTATTTTATATGATCTTATCGCTTTAATACCCTCCTAAATCATTGACTCTAAATAATAATATATCTGTAAGGCAATTGTCATAGTTACACCTCAGACTATGCTGCGCGTTAACCTAACAATAAAATATTTTTACTGGAGTTTATAATGAAGCGTGTAGCATTTTCTTTAATCGCTGGAGCCGTCACTTTAGCATTAACAGCCTGTAATGGTGATGATGGTAAGCAAGGCGTAGCCGGAGCACAGGGTTCAGTTGGTCAAAATGGCGTTGATGGAACGAATGGTCAAAATGGCGTTGATGGTAGTAACGGCCAAAATGGCGCTGATGGTGCATCAGGTCAAAATGGTGGCAGTGGCTTAACACGCTTGGCAACTGTGCCTGCCGGTGCTGAGGTAACGGGTATATTTTTAAGTGATGGTGGTGATTTGTTCTTCAACGTTCAGCATCCATCAGATACCAATACAGCGCAAGATTCAATTAATGGTAAAGTAATTAATCGCGGTACTGTTGGTGTGTTGCGCGGTGTTAATTTTAATAACTTACCTCGTAATGTTGTGAACTCGCCGGTTCCTGAAAGTGAGTTTGAACGCCAAACGGTTGTTGCAGCTTTGGGCGAATACCAAATACTGGGTCAAACAGGCGATACATTTGCTGATTTAGGCGAGAAAGGTTTAGCGGGTGGTTTAGGTGTTCATTATAGTATTAGCACAAATGAACATATTCTAGATAATGATAACCCTGACTTTAATGGCTTTATTGCTTCAGGTGATAACGAAGGTTATTTATTTACTAACTGGGAGTCCTACCCAGGTGGTGTAAGTCGTTTAAAAATGACTAAAAATACCGAAGGCGCATGGTCAGTGACAGATGCGATGATGATTAATTTTGATGGTGTAAAAGGCACGGCGGCTAACTGCTTTGGCTCGGTATCACCTTGGGGCACACCGTTAACATCTGAAGAGTGGATAGTGCGTTCAACGGTTGATTCAACAACAGATGCATCATGGAATGATCCGGCAAATACCAGCACAGACAACCTTGAAGCGCTAGTAGCCCCCGATTTCCCTAATCCTTACCGCTATGGCTACATTGCTGAAATTCAAAACCCAATGACAGATACACCAGATGTTGTTAAACATTACACGATTGGTCGTTATGAGCATGAAAACTCAGTCGTTATGCCAGACAAGCGCACTGTATATTCATCACAGGATGATACCGGTGGTGTGTTGTTTAAGTTTATTGCTGATCAACCAGAAGATTTATCGTCGGGTACTTTATACGGTGCCAAACTAACTCAAGATGCAGGCTTAAGCGAACCAACGGTTACTGGCTTTGATGTTGATTGGGTTGAAATTGCAAGTGGTACAAATGCAAACATCGAAACGTGGATCAGTGAGTACGATGGTATTGATACCAGCGATTATGTTGCAGGTAAAACCAGTTACATGACACTGGCTGACGTACAAGCATGGGCAGATGGTAAAGCAACATACCCTACAGAAGCCGAAGGCGGTAGCCCGGTTACAGCGGGTAAAGCTATGGATGATCGCGCTGCATTTTTAGAGTCACGTCAAGCGGCCAAAATGAAAGGCGCAACAGCTGAATGGCGCAAGCTTGAAGGTATTAGCATCAATCACGACCGTGTTCTTGAAGCAATTACTGGCCAAGATATGATTGCAGATGAAGTGGTTACTAAAGCGTATATGTACATAGGTATTGCAGATTTAGATAACACGATGATTGATGACGAAGGTGATATTCAGTTATCACGTAGAGTTAAAGATTGTGGCGGTGTTTACCGTGCTCATATCGATACAAGCTACAGCTTAACGCGTATTGAACCTGTTGTGATGGGCGGTACTTACCGTTCAAGCTTAAACGGTGCAGAGCGCTGTGATGTTGAGCAATTATCGCAGCCAGATAACGTTATTGTTATGCGCGATGGCCGTATCATTATCGGTGAAGATGGTTTCCAAGAGAACAATACTTTATGGATGTATGATCCTAAAACTAAGTAATATTTAGGGCAAGCAATACGCTTGCCCATTTTTTTGCAAAAAAAATCAGAGTCATAAAAATGAAGTATTTTATTCCCTTATTCCTGTTAGTTAACTTTGCACTAATAGGTGGCTGCTTTGATTCGGCCACAAAAAGTCTAGTAAGCGAAGATATTGAGCTGTTAGTAGAGTCTCCCCCTTACAAGGTTGGGGATGATATTCCTGCACTTGCCTATATGCAACATGATGAAGAATACAATCCTGAATCAGTTATTCCGCCGCAATGTTATACAAAAACAGAGGGCACAAATAACCCGTGTTATGCGTGTCATCAAACCGATAAGAAAAACAAAAATAGACCTAATGCCATGAACGATGGCCACTTACAGGGAGTGTATGAATTCTCTGATTTAGGGCTTAAAAATCATTGGAAAAATTTATTTATCGATCGCACTGCGCTGATTGAAAAAATTTCAGATGATCAAATTAGCAGCTGGGTAAACCAAGATAATTACAGCCACTTTATTAAAAAGCTCAAAGCGAATCCAGATTGGCAAGGCGAAGTTGCTGAAGTGAAAAATCTAGCTTACCCGGCACAGGCATTTGATGCACAGGGTTTTGCAAAAGATGGCAGCCATTGGGTCGCGTTCAATTATAAGCCTTTTCCAAGTACGTTTTGGCCAACAAATGGTTCTACGGGGGATGTGATGATCCGCTTAGGTGATAATTTCCGTCAGCTTGAAGGGCAGTACAATCAAGATGTTTACATTGCTAACTTAAGCTTGGTTGAAATGGCCGTAAAAGATTTAGATAAAATTACAACGCCAGATATATCGGAACAAAAAATCGGCCAAGATTTAGATGGTGATGGCAAACTCAGTGCTGTTATTAGCCAAATAACTAAGCAAGCAAATTATGTGGGTGATGCGAAAAACACCCAGTTAAGCTATCAGTTATACCCGCAAGATACTGAGTTTTTGCACACTGTGCGCTACATTGGCGTAGATGAGAATGGAGAAATCTATAATGCACCTCGTATGAAAGAAGTGCGTTATATGAAAAAGCATGCGTTTAAATCTAAGCAGCTTTTAGCATCATCTTATTACAGTGAGGCAAAAGAAAAACACTTTGAAAACTTACCGCAAACACGATACCTCGGTGATGAAGGGATCAACAACATGTTTGGTTGGACTATCAATGGCTACATTGAAGATAGTGAGGGTGATCTTAGGCCGCAACATAAACAAGAATTGGCTTTTTGTAATGGGTGTCATAAAACGGTGGGCTCAACATATGACCAAAGTTTTTCATTCCCACGTAAGGTAGAAGGCCGGGAAGGCTGGGGTTACATTGACTTACGAGCAATGCAAGATGTGCCAAATAAAGGCGAACAACAAGGTGAGTTTTTAACGTATTTTGAACGTGTTGGCGGGGGAGATGAGTTTCGTCAAAATCAAGAAATGCTAATGCGTTGGTTTAATCAAGATGGTACGGTTAATAAACAAAAAGTGCGCAGTGCTAAGAACTTGTATGAATTAATTACGCCATCTAAAGCGCGTGCTCAGCAATTAAATAAAGCGTATTTAACCATTGTAAAAGAGCAAAGTTATTTATTTGGCCGAGATGCAACGTTGATCAAAGCTAAAAATGTGCTTGAGGTTGTTGATGAGTCACAAGCTCCGCTGCAAGAAGAAAAGCGGTATGTATGGGATATGCAGTTAGAGTGGAATTAACCTTAAAAGGCAAGCTTCATGAGCTTGCCTTTTTTATTACATTTTATTTGAGATCACATTTTTACTAACCTGGACTAAAAAACACTTAAAAATAGCCCGCTAAGCATTAATACCGTGATATTTACTGCACTCATTATTTTTACCCATGATGCCTTGAAACTATAAAAAATCATTAAAATTAAAAGGCTTAGCGCCATATACCCACAAAAAAGCAAAGTACCATAGCCGTTATTTTGAGCGACACTGAGCACTAAACTTAGTAAAATACTGATCCAAGCGGCGATGATAAAGCGCTGACTTTGCTTTTGTGTTGGGCGATTTTTAAACACATCGCGGTAATGGTTAAATTTTGCTAATGCAAAACAGTTAAATGCCAGTAAACAGAGGCTAAATTGCAGTAATTCGTTCATGCTTTTTGCTCCTCAAGCTGTTTTTTAGGTGAACGGCTTGAACGTTTTACTGGTGCTGTTTTACTTGTTGCAGTACGTAATTTTTTGACCTGAACAATAAATAAAGCTGCGCATACTAAACAGATCAAATCAAAGCTAAACAATGCCCATTGGCCGTTGATTAGATAGCTAATTAGGTTACCTTCGGTTGTTATAGCGTTAATGAGTGGCACACTAAAGCAGGCTGCGCAGTTGAGCCATGCCAATTGAATCCATTGGCGCTTACCACGTTTAAACAATGCAAATAATGCCACAGCTAACCAGGCTAGAAAAAAGGCCAAAATCTCTTTGTCTGCACGCTCAGCTGTTGTAATAGGAAGTAATCTATTAGCGATAAAAAAAGCGCATGTCGCCAGTGGTAAGCCCATTAAGGTGGCTAGGTTTAGCCCTTCTACCAACTTTAAGCCAAATGAGGCTGTTTGTTGTTTTTTCATTCGTTCACGAATACGTTTAGCCCACATAATACAGCCGCTGGCAATCATGACGCAGCCAGCAATACCACATAAAAAGTATAGCCAGCGCAGTAATGGGTTTGCTAAGCGACCCGTATGTAGGGCAGTCATTGAATCGAAGACTGTTTCACTGGCACTGAACTCTTGATTAGTTTTCGCTATTAAGCTGCCATCAACACCATTAAAAAGCATCGTGGGGCTTTGATCTTGAACCAGTGAACCAGTGTTTGCTCTTACAGTGATAGTTGCAGACGCTTTATTTGGGTCACGAATTGTTACTTGTGTTAAATCAGCATCTGGCCAGTTGGTATAAACTTGATCTAAAACATGTTCAATAGGGGCTAACGATGCTTTTTCAGGGTTGCTTTTAGTGCGAACACTGGTTGGCTGTACATCATCAAATAAGCCACTAACACCATTATCATACGCTGTCATCGCAGGGTAGGGGAATAACATAAATATCAGCGTGATCAGACCTGTATAAGTTATCATAATATGAAATGGCAAGGCTAAAACCGACGATACATTATGTCCGTCAAGCCAGCTTCGGCTGCCTTTATTACTACGAAAACTAAACATATCTTTAAATATGCGCTTATGAATAACGACACCAGATATTAATGCAACCAGCATAAATAAACTGGCTAAGCATACAATCCAGCGTGCGGTACGTGTATCGAGGTAATGCAAGTCAAAATGTAGGCGGTAAAAGAAATTTCCTCCTTGAGTTTCTCTTGGTTGATCAAGCTCTTGGCCTGTTACTGGGTTTATATAATGGTCTTGCCAGCCACCAAAGCGTTTACCTTCTGGGCGTGGTTTTTCGTAAGCATAATTAAGCTGCGGCTCTCGTTCTGAAGGTAAATAAACCCCCCAACGGTTAGAGTCAGGCGCCGTGTTTTTAAGATAATCGTAGCCGGCAACGATTTGTTCTCGTTGTATTTGTATGCGATTTGACGGCGTGGCTATTTGGTGTAATGCAGGTTGGTTCCAAAGCGTTACTTCATCACGGAAGAAGCTAATCGTGCCTGCAAAAAAGATTAAATAAAGCAGCCAACATACCAATAATCCGACCCAAGTATGCATCCAGGTCATTGAACGGAAAAAACTCTCTTTCATAGCCAGTCCTTAAGTATTGCAATACACAATGCACACGCAGTAGTTGTTAGTAAAATAGTGATCCAAATTCTTTTGAGAGACTTAATAGCAAATACCCAAATAAATACACAGCTGTATACCAAAATAGTTAACGAGATACTCAGCAACACGGCATCAGATTTTTTTAGCGGTAAAATGATACTCAATAATGAAGTAAATACAGCCGTAAAAACGTAGCCACCTAAAATGGCAGCCAAAAAGCGAGAGAAAACAGCAAAACGGTATTTATGCGTTTGATAAAATTGACTTAACTTAGCCCGTTCCATGAGTGGTTGGCTATTTTCTATAGGTTGAGTATGCATAGATAGTCCCTTAAAACCCCTGCAAAGGGAGTGAATAAAAGGCTATTATATATTTTAGGTTCTGAAAAGATAGTGATTCGTATTTAAATATTTAAATGCGAATATTTTATGATTGATTTATAGGCGGTCGTTCGAAAGGAGGGTTACCTGATTATAGCTGGGTTTTATTATAATCTTAAAAGCTAACCCGTTATACTTAGTAAAATAGTGATCCATACCCAAACCACCTAAAGATGCAGACTTCATCTTGAGGTGGTTTGGGTATGCAAGCTGGTGATGACTGTTTTTAATAGAAAAGTTCGCAAATTTTTCAACTGCTTGTATGCTTAATTAAGCAAGATGAATGATTGTTATAGGCATTATTAAAAGGAGACGTTATGGCAGTACATGAACAACTTAATTATGTTGAATTTGCAGCAAATGATTTACAGGCAACAAAAGCATTTTTTAGTCAGGTATTTGACTGGCAATTTACTGATTATGGCCCTGAATATACGGCTTTTAGCGCAGATAAAGCAGGCCTTGATGGTGGTTTTTATAAAGCACCGCTTAACGCATTAACAGCAAATGGTTCAGCTCTGCTGGTATTTTATAGCGCTGATATCCAGCAAACACTGGCAAAGGTAGAGCAACACGGTGGATTAGTGATTAAGCCGCTATTTGATTTTCCAGGTGGCTGTCGGTTTCATTTTACAGAGCCTAGCGGTAATGAATTTGCGGTGTGGTCAGAGTAAAGTGCATATACCTAAGTCACCTCAAAATGTCAGCGTCGTTGGAATTAAAAGCGATTTAGGCAAGGATTAATTGCAAACACTGTTTACTCCTTTATAAAAATTAATAACGCAGTATAAATTGCTTTAAAATCAGCTAAATTCTGCACCTAGAGGTGACTTGGATATAGATCATTATTTTACTAACTAAAGGAAATGATTATAGTGGCAAATTTAGCCTGCGAAGAGATTAAAGCATTCGTCCCAGCAAAGGATTTTATAGTTAGCAACCATTTTTATAAAGACATGGGGTTTGAAATTGCATGGGAAAGCCCTGAAATGGCTTACTTTTATCATGGTGATTGCAGTTTTTTATTACAAAATTTTTATAATGCGGAGCACGCTAATAATTTTATGATGCATCTATTGGTACAGGATGTATATGCATGGCATGCACAGCTTAAAAGCGCTGGTTTGATAGAAAAATATGACGTTAAGATGAGCGAACCACGCTTACAGGTATGGAATATGATTGATTTTGTTCTCTACGATCCAAGTGGTGTGTTATGGCGAATTAGTCAAAATAATAATGAAAGCTGATTTGTTACTGAATCAAGTTAGTAAATGTGTGATCTGTGAACCTGAGCTCCCTTTAGGTGCGCGTCCTGTGGTGCAGTTTAATCCGCTAGCGCGAATATTAATTGCAGGGCAAGCGCCGGGAATTAAAGTACACCAAAGTGGTGTGCCGTTTGATGATGCCAGCGGCCAGCGATTACGTCAATGGCTAGGCTTATCTGAAGCGGTATTTTATGACGCGTCTAAAATTGCGATTTTACCCATGGGGTTTTGTTACCCAGGTAAAGGTAAGTCGGGCGATTTACCGCCACGTAAAGAGTGCGCGCCAGCTTGGCGTGAACAACTTTTAAGGGCGCTGCCAAATATTAAGCTTACAATTGTACTGGGAAAGCATGCGCAAACGTATCACTTACCAGAGACTAAGTATTTACCGCTTACTGAGTTGGTAAAATCGTGGCGTGACTATTGGCCATCTACTTTACCGTTACCACATCCCAGCCCGCGTAATAATATTTGGTTGAGTAAAAACCCATGGTTTGAACAAGACGTTCTGCCGCATTTAGCACAACGAGTAGCCACTATATTAGAGTGTCAGGGTGATTAAGTGATGATAAATACGCAATTTGAGCAACATGGCTTTTTTCATGTGAAAAAGTTTTATACAGAAGGTGAACTTGCACAAGTGAGGGAAGTAATCCATTGTTTTCATGAACAATGGATTAAAGATAATCATAATTTTTATCACACCAAAGCTGTTAATAGCGCTTACTTAACTGCCAATACGTACTTAAATGATGCGCAGCGTTTGGTGTTATTTAAGTTTATAGCAAGGCATAAACTGATGGCACAAGTTGACTCCGTGCTTAATACTTCGGCATTTATGAATACTCAGCTATTTTTTAATCCTGTTAACCCTGAGCAGGAAAATTATTGGCATCGGGATATGCAGTACCATTTAGACTTAGAAGAGCAACAAGCAGCACTAGGCGGGCCTGAAGTTATACATTGTCGTGTGGCACTAGAGGATGAGCCTGGTATTGAACTTGTGCCAGGGACTCATAGGCGCTGGGATACGCCGACTGAGTTAGCTAAACGTTTGGCTACTGAGCATAATAACCCAAGCGATGATTTAGACAGTGGGCACGTAATAGAAATGCGGGCTGGCGACTTATTAATTTTTTCGGCGAATATGATTCACCGCGGCCTATACGGAAAAGATAGGCTCGCATTAGATATTTTATTTGGTGAACCACAGCCCGATGTGCTGCATTTTGTGCAAGATATTTGCCTGCCGACACCGCCAATGCTTGAGGCATTAGAAGACGGCAGTGCATTTTTGGTTACTTTGGCGCACCAAGAGTAACCATCACATCACAGCTCAGTATTACTTAATAACGCCAGTAGTTGATCTTTAGACATTTGCCCAGCATCACCGGTGCCAGAAAGTACTTTATCGGCAAGGGCTTGTTTATGTTCATGCAATTTCAAGATTTTCTCTTCAATGGTGTTTTGCGCAATTAATCTGTAGACCGTCACTGGGCGCGTTTGCCCCAAGCGGTGTGCTCTATCTGAGGCTTGTTGTTCAACCGCGGGGTTCCACCAAGGGTCTAAATGCAACACATAATCTGCGGCTGTTAAATTCAGTCCTGTGCCACCGGCTTTAAGGCTAATTAAAAACAGTGGTGCGTCGCCGGCTTGAAATTTATCAACTTGTTGTTTGCGTTTATTGCTGCTCATACTGCCATCGAGGTAGCAATAGTTTATGCCTCTTTTTTGCAATCGCTGCTCGACCAGTTTTAAAACATCCACAAATTGACTAAAGATAAGCGCTTGGTGATTGTTCTGTAGTAGTTCCTCAATAATCGCTTCTGCGGTGTCGAGTTTACTCGAAGGCAGCTTACTGTTAGCAAGTAATAATTGCGGTGCAATACACGCGCGGCGTAGTTTAGTAAGTGATGCCAAAATTGTAATGTATTGGCTGTCTTCCTGGTTTGCTTGCTCTAATGCATTTAAGCGGGTTGCTTCGTATAAGGCTTGTTCTTTCTCACTCAGCGCAAATGTAAGGTTGATCTCGGTTTTTTCAGGTAATTCAGTGAGCACCGTTTGTTTTGTTCTGCGCAGAATAAAGGGTGATACCAAGGTTTTGAGAGTATCAGCTTGTTGTTGGTTTTTATCTGCGTTGCCAAAGCGTTTTTTAAATACTGGTAGTGTGTGTAAAAAGCCGGGCATTAAAAAGTTAAATAAGCTCCACAGTTCGCCTAAATGATTTTCGATAGGCGTGCCAGACAACGCGATTTTAAAATGGCCATTTAATGCAAACGCGGCTTTGGCTCGCAAGCTGAGTGGATTTTTAATTGCTTGTGCTTCATCAAACACTATATTTGCAAATTCATGTGTTGCCAGTTGTTCACCAATTAGCGGTAATAGCCCGTAACTTACCACCACGATATCACCTGCTGCGGCGTTTGCGAGTACCTGCTCACATGTGCTGGCATTATCTATGGTTTTTATATTGAGTGCTGGTGCAAAACGATCTGCTTCAACACGCCAGTTATGACACACTGATTTAGGTGCTACAACTAAGCTTGCGCCAAGGCTGCTACGCATTTGTAATACGGTAAGCGTTTGTAAAGTCTTTCCTAGTCCCATGTCATCAGCTAAACACGCATTTAGGCCCCAATTAGCCAATTGCATTAGCCAGTTTACTCCCACTACTTGATAATCACGCAGAATGTTTACAAGGTGAACGGGGAGGATTGGTTCTATTGTGTGATTGAATTTAGCTAATCGTGTTTGCCAACTCTCACCAAAAGTAACATCACCTAAATCAGCGACGCTTTGATACAGTGGCAGAGCGCGTGCATTAGCGATACGAAGTTGGTCATCAGGGGTATTTTTATCGTCAATTTTCATGCCTTCAAGGCGGTTTAATAAGTTAGTTAAACGTTGATCCAATAAAAGTGAGTTATCTTCATCAAACTTAATAATACTGCCTCTACGCGGGGCTTTGAGTAGTGTTTGCAATGCGTAAACATCGCCACTTGGTAATGAAACATTACCACTGAGGCTCAACCAATCATTATCATCATTTAAGTTAAGTGATAAATGCTGACTTTTAGCCACTTTCACGCCTTGCGTGTTTTCGTCCCAGCTTAATGTGAGGGCGTTGTCTTTTTGTGCATTTTCAAGTATTTCGATTGCTTGGCTTATATCGGGTGGCACAAAGAATTGATGATGATCGCTGTGCTGTTGATATTCTTTATTGATAAAAACACCGCTCAATGCTTTAAGTAGCTTTTTAAATGCGCGTTTTTCTGCTTTCAGGTCACGTTTAATTACAATGCTGTTGTTTTGCGTGTCGTCGTTGTGTGCCAAGGTTGTTGCGCCTTGTGCGGGGGCAAGCCAAGGGCCGTCGAGACCAAATGGCATGACATAAAAATTAACGTCAATTCCCATCATCGTTAGTTTTATCACTGCACTGAAATCACATAGCCCTTGGCGAACATTATTCACTTGTGCAAACTCTGTACGTTGGCTACTGATATGGTGATCTGCGGCTAATGCAGTAAGCGCTGCATTGAGTTGAGGGAGTTTTTCTTGTGTTAAATTATTTGGTTGCTCACAAAGTAGCGCATCAAGTTTACGTTGTTTGTCATCAAAAATAAAAACTTGATAGCAATTAGAGTGACTATGGATGAGTATAAAGTCATCATTTTCGTCGATGATCTCTGGTTGTAAAATTAACCGATAGCATTCGTTTTTATCTTGAGCAATCTCAATAATAAATTCACCTTTGATAAGCGAAAGCGGCTCGCCGTGGTGATCTTCTAAACCTACAAATCCAACTAATGCCTGTAAAACGGCGCCAGTGGCTTGTATTTCTTTATAGCCAAATCCTGCATGGTTGTAGATAACTTGAATTAAACTGCGATCAGCTTCTGATAGCGCAGGCAGGTATTGCGCGTTATCAAGATCGTGAACATTAACTTTGCGCCCTTTAGTCCATTCGTCTTTATTATTAAGTTGTTGCACTTTGGGTTGAATAATCGGCAAATCTAAATGTGTTAAGTCTAGTTGCCAAACAACTCGCTGGTTTTGTTTTGGTGGCTCAATTTGACTCACTTCATCCAACCAGCGTTGCCACTGAGGCACACGTTTAAAGTGTTGAAGTAGGCCTTGATCAGGCAGTGGCGTGTCGTCACGTAACCAATTAGCGAGTGTTAAGCATTGCTCGCCTAGCCAGTGTGATTGCTGCTGGGCGTAACTGACAAGTTTTGTAAGTAGCGCAGTGTTGCCTCTTAGCTCGTTTATTTGTTCGTCTTTACTGTGTTTAACGAGCGCAAGTAATAAACTAAAAAGTGCCGGTAACGCGTTTGGGTTAGCTAATAAATACTCAAGTGTGCTGCTAATGCGATAATCTTTAAAGTGCACTATAGGGTCACTGTCGAGTAAGTAATCACTTGCTTGGCTGATATAGCTAAGTTCGCCGAAGTGCTTGTGATACCACTTTTTAATTGTGAGTAACTGTTTAAGATCGGTTGCAGTACCGCTGGCAAATAAGCAGGTCATATACAGTAAGCCGGTGATCTCCCCTGGATAGACACCTTTACCGTGTTGTTTTCTAAAAACAGTGAGTGCACTTTTATATTGAGCTATTGTTACATCTAATTGATTGCCATTAATTGCATTGATATTTGGCTCAATAAAGGTGGCTAAAAGTTGATCTGATTTATCAATGAGTAATTCATCATAATCGTTTTTTTGCAGTAAAACGGCCATGCTTTCATTCAGATAAACACGCTGCTTTCGCTCACACTCTAACGTGGGATTTGAAAGCAATGACGGCCAGCTCTGACTTTCATGTAAATTAAAAAATTGACCACGAATAAAATGCACTAAGCAAGCCTGTTGCCACTGCTCTGGAAGCACTTCCCACAACTGTTTACTAAATCGAGACTGGCCCAATAAGTTCACAAAGTGAGGGTCTAAGTCTCGCTCAATATTAATTAAAGCGGTTTTTCTGTTGTTATTTTTATCATCAAAATAATGCAGGAGTACCACTAAAAAATTTAATGCTTTGTCTTGTTGATAGTAATTTTGGCATGCTTCAACAAGAAAAGGACGTATCAGTGTTGGTTGCTGCTTGAGAATATTCACACAGATGTATGCGACCGCATTGATCGATATTTTATAATGCGGGCCGTAGGGGAGTTTCCATATAAGTTCTTGCTGTTCTAATTGCTTAGCGTATTTAGCGACTTGCGCGTTTGAAAAAGAATAGCCTTTTTTAACATGGCTAAAAAGGCGCTGCGAGAATTGTTGAATTGAGTTTTGGTAACCATATGATGATGCGGCTAATAATACAGCGAGCAAGACACATAATTGTTTTTGTTCATCTTCGGTTTGAACGCGAGGCAAGTTAGTCAAAGACATAAAATAACTAAAGTAATTAAAACAATACAATGAGTATAAAGATCACACTATAACAAGCAATAAAAAAGCGACTTAATGCCGCTTTTTTATTGTGTTTTATAGTTTTTATTGCACCATAGAAAACAGCTTTTGTAGCTGTGGCATGTATTGCTTTACTAAGTTTAAATTGCTGTCACTTACTACAGGGGCTTCTGCTTGTGTTTGCGCTGCATTAGCAGAATGACCCATTGTACCCATCATTGCGCTTGCACCTTTATCTTTCGTGCTACTCATTGACTGTAAGCCACCCATTAGCTGGTTTACTTTAGCTTTATTCTCAGGAGATAAATCGCCTTTGATATTTTCTAAGTAGGCCATTGATACCTCTGAACCGACAGATACAAGTTGTTCAGGTGTAAAACCGTATTCGTTAGTAAGGGCTGCAAAGTCTTTATAAAGATCGTTGTCTTTGATCATACCTAATGCACTTAATGCCAGTGCGCTCGTGCCGCCTTCGGAGCCACCGAGCATACTCCCAAAGTCCATGCTTTGCAGTGAGTCTTGGTTTTGTGACCAGTCCACTACAGCAGGGAGTGCTTTCATGTAGCTTTGTAATTCATTTTCAGTAATATCTTTAGCAAAACTTGAGAAGCTGATTGCTAATAAACTAAGTGAGATAAGTATGTTTTTCATAGTGTGGTCTCTTTTTTATATGGCTATTTTGGATTAAAGTCTAAAAATCAGTATCGCGCTATTTAAAATTCTAATAATGATATACTGTATTTTTACCAAAACGAGCTGAACGTCATGTTAATTATTTCAAATACCGTAACAATCGATGAGTGGGAGCTTGAGTTGACAGCTATTCGCTCTCAAGGTGCGGGGGGTCAGAATGTCAATAAAGTGGCTAGCGCCATTCATCTACGTTTTGATATTAAGCGCTCGAAGTTACCTGAATTTTACAAAGAGCGTTTACTTGCTCTAAATGATAGTCGCGTTACAAAAGATGGCGTTATTGTGCTCAAGGCGCAAAGTCATCGCACACAAGAATTAAACAGGGAAGATGCATTAAAACGTTTAAAACAGTTAATAGTATCGGCTACCAAGGTAGAACGAGCAAGAAGAGCAACAAAACCAACACGAAATTCGCAGCGCAGGCGTATGGATAAAAAAACCAAACACGGCAACACCAAAGCGCTGCGCGGCAGTGTAAAATTATAAATTAGGTTTGAGTACTTCGAATAATGCTTCGATATGATCATCGCGGTCATTTAATGCGGCAATATAACGGTATTTTTCGCCGCCAGCATGCTCAAAAATCTCACGGTTTTCGCCTTCAATTTCTTCAAGAGTTTCTAGGCAATCTGCACTAAAAGCTGGGCTGATAATTGCTATATCTTTGATACCTTGTTCAGGAAAACCCTCAAGTGTGGCGTCGGTATAGGGTTTAAGCCATTCAGCTTTACCAAAGCGGCTTTGAAAAGTAGAAATAACATTATCTTTATCAAGCCCGAGTTTTTCGACCACTAAACGCGTGGTTTGTAGGCATAAGCAATGGTATGGGTCGCCATTATCTAAAAATTGTTTTGGCATGCCATGGTATGAAAATACGAGCTTTTGCGGCATACCATGAGCTTTTAAGTCTTCGCTTATACTGTTAGCTAAAGATTCAATATACGTACTGTTTTTGTGATAGCCATTAATAAAGTGTAGCTCTGGCACCCAGCGCCACTTACGTAGTACATTTGAGACAGCATCAAATGTGGACCCTGTAGTAGGGCTTGAGTATTGTGGGTACAAAGGCAAAATAACAATACGCGTCAAGCCTTTCTCTCTTAGTTGTTCAAGGCCCGCTTCAATTGATGGATTACCATAGCGCATTGCCATCACTACTTCAGTATTAGTATATCCTTGGGCTTTGATATAAGCGTCAAGTTTATCGCGTTGCAAGCGTGTAATGTGCGTTAAAGGTGAACCATTTTCAGTCCAAATACTTTCGTATAGTTTAGCTGAACGCTTTGGTCTAATACGTAAAATAATACCATGTAGTATTATCATCCACACGATACGTGGAATTTCTACTATCCGAGGGTCTGATAAAAACTCTCTTAAATATATCCGTAGTGCTTTAGCTGTCGGTGCATCAGGGCTGCCTAAGTTAGTAAGCAGAATACCTGTTTTTTGATTAAAACGACTATCATGGGGATTATCGGTTACGGCTGAAAATCGCGACACGCAAAGCTCCTTGTTGAGCAAATAAAATTGTGAATGGGTACTTTAATGGGTATTGTAACGAACCCACGGTGATTTGTGATCACTTTCTCACGTAGATTTGATCATGATCCTAAAAGGGCTCGGTTTTTTAGATTCGAGTTGCTGTAGTTTTTCGATTGATTTGATACTAAATACATGGCCTTTTGGTAATAACATAATACCTGCATGGCTATGTATAGCATGGCCGAGAATCATGTTTTGTTTTAGTGCTTGAGCATTAATTATTTGCATCGAGCCGACTTGCGACTGTTGTTTGAAATTAGCGATTCCTGATGCATCTAACGCTTTAACTAATTTGGGATGATAGAAATTACCGCTATACATTTTTACTGTATCTAATGCATGTTGATGACGCTGTTCTGCTGTCGCATTACTTTGCTCATAGGCTTCCCAATAATCACGCGCCAGTGCTAATATTAATGCACTTAATGGAATATCATTACCGCGTAATCCTTTTGGTAATCCGTTACCTTTAAAGCGTTCGTACTGATGATAGATTGCATCAGACACATCATGTAGATGTGTGGCAGGCATTAACATTAACTGTGCTGTACTTGGGTGAGTATAAAAAATTTTACGTTGCTGTTCGGTTAGTTGATGGACCGGTTTTTTATATAGCTCAGGATCCATAGCAAGTAAGCCAATTTGCGCTAAATAGCCTGCCATAGAGGCCATTTCTACATTTTTATCAGGAAGTTGTAGCTGTTTAGCAATCAAGGTACAGGTATTAGCAATATTTTGTGCTTTATTACTATCTAAATAGGGATTGGCATTAATAAAATTATAAAGTAACTCGACAGTCGATCTATGTTCATTTATTTCGTGGGCATTGGCGGTTTCTAACTGCTTTAATACTTGTTTGATTTGTTTTGTACGTTTTTCGACTCTTTGCTCTAAAGAGTTATTGAGTTCTTTAAGTGCGGTATTGTGTTTATTTACTTGCTCTTGTAGTAGCTTGTTTTGCTTTTTGAGTTGGTATTTTTCAATGCTTCCAACAATACTTCTAAGTAGCAGGTCATTTTGCCATGGCTTTTGTATATAGCCATGAATCTGCCCTTGATTAACGGCGGCTAGAGTGGTTTCTATATCGGCATAGCCAGTTAACAATATGCGTTGAGTGTCAGGTGCAAGTTTTTGTGCTTGTTCTAAAAACTCCGCGCCAGTCATTTTTGGCATACGCATGTCGCAGATAATTACGTCAAACTCATATTGCGTTAATAGCTTTAATGCATTATCTGGTGAGTCACACGTGATGGCTGAAAGTTGATTATTCTTTGCCAGCCTTGATAATGAGCGTAAGACAATCTCATCATCATCAACACATAGTACTTGAACTGTTTGTAATTCATTTTTTTTTGATAGTTGATCCACTTAATGCCTCATTGCATTCTTTTCTGTAAGCATAGTTGGTTGATGTGGGTTTTTCTAATATAAACATACGATAGAAATTAATTGTGCTAATTTTAAGTAATGGCAAGATTATTTGAGATAGGTATGCAAATAGCTATTCATGTGCTGATTATTGACGATGAGCCTTTAATCTTGAGGGCCCTAACAAAAGCGCTTGTAAGAGTAGGATCGCACATTGTTGTGACTGCCTTAACTGATGCTGATAAATGTATCGAGATAATTAATACTCAAAGTATAGAAATTGTTTTATGTGGAGTAGGGATGAGTAGTCGTGTTACTCAAGAAACACTTATCTGTTTTCAGCAGCATAGTCCTGCAACAATTCGCTGCATATTAAAAGGTACTAGCTTTGATGACTTACCATGGCAAGCTGATGAAATGGCACATTTTTGTTTGGCAAAACCTTTCACTTATACGCAGCTGCGTCATGTTATGCAATGCACGCAACGTTTGCTTAATTTAGCAATAGCACCAGAGCTAAAAAATTTGTTAGGGAAAATGAAAGGGCTGCCAGTAATACGCCAACAAGTTATACAAATCACGAATGCACTTTCGCAAAAACCAGTTAATTTTGAAGTACTCATAGGGTTAATTTCACATGAACCACTTTTAAGTAGTAAGCTGATTCAAGCAGCTAATTCAGCTTTATTAGGCTTTGCAAGTGAAACAACCAATTTGCAGCAAGCTTTAATACGTGTGGGTACAAGTTTATGTAGGGCACTTGTGGTAAACAGTGAGGTACAGAGTCATTATCAAAAAATACTATCAAATAAGCTGCTAGCGACTATTTCAGATCATTCATTTGCACGAGCAACGCAAGCCAAAGTATTTGCAAAAAAAGCGCATCTTTCCTCTCAATCACAAGATATTGTTTTTCTTTTAGATTTATTAAGCGGTGTTGGCTCTATGGCGCTTTATGTATTAGTAAAAGAATTGAATGAAGGTGAGCAGACGTTGCTCTCTGAAGAGCTTATATCTGTATACATATTAAATTTGTGGGGTTTTTCAGAGCAAATTACCCAGGCAATGTTGCTGCCAAAAACGTTATCCCAAATAACGGATCCCATAATAGCAATACATTTTTTAGCGCGAGAAGTGGTTCAAACACCTGAATTTGAATTAACAGAAGGTGATGTTCAGGCGCTAGAAAATCTCGATTTAGTTGTTTTAATACAGGAGTTAGTAACTATATGAAAGGTGTTATTTTTCAGTCGCTTGAAGGGTTGGTGTTAACTCATAGAGACATGGCTTGTTGGAATCAATTACTCGCTAAAAATGCACCGAAAGATCGTGCCTATGTATCAGTTAATAATTACCCTGATCAAGAACTAAATGCTCTGGTCAGTGATATTTGTATTGAGTTACAACTTAGCAGGGCTAAGGTGTTGAATCAATTTGGTCGCTATTTGTTTAATTATTTTATGAAGCATTATAGTGTTGTTGTAGGTCATTATTCGCATTTTGAAGCACTAATATTAAATATTGATAGTGTTATTCATAAAGAGGTGAGCAAGCTTTATCAAAATACAAATTTACCTACTATGGATTGTATGATGGTCTGTCCTGGGCATATCGTGATGCATTACCAATCACCACGGCAATTATGTTTTTTGGCTGAAGGATTAATTTATGGCGCTGGTGAGTATTTTTTAATGGATGTAACGATTGAGCATGAGCAATGTTTACTTCGAGAGGATGAACGCTGCACTTTGAATATTTATTACCAGCCGGCTAAATAAATGACAATGGATATAGACTATAAACAAGCTTATCTACGTGAACAGTCAGCACGCTTGCAAGCGGAGCAACTGATTGAAGATAAAAGCCGTGTATTGTTTGCATTAAATGAAGAGTTAGAAAAGAAAGTAGCTGCTTTGGAGCATCAGCAAGCACTGCTTGTTCATGCGGAAAAAATGGCCACTTTAGGGACATTATCTGCGGGTGTTGCCCATGAAATCAATAACCCTTTAGCCTATGCGATGAGTAATTTAGAAAGCCTTCAGTACATTAACCAGTCAGTGTTTAAGTTACTTGAGCTAAGCCAAAAGTTGGCTCAGGGAGAGGTGAGTGAGCGAGAGTTTCGAGAATTCCTAGTAAAGATGAATGAAATACATGCTTTTGACGTTATTAATCAAGATATTGTCGAGCTGATTGATGATAGTGTTGAAGGTTTGCGAAGGATAAATCAAATTGTCCGCAATTTACTTAATTTTGCACGCCCGTCAGATAATGAAAAAATTTTAGTAGATATGACCGATGGTGTAAATAATGCGCTTAAATTATTAAAGAGTCAGCTCAAGGGGGTTGAGGTGATAACTAAATTTCAGCCAATCCCGTTAACGTATTGCAACTTATCAGCTATTAATCAAATAGTTGTTAATTTACTGATTAATGCGAAACATGCATGCGAAAATTTAATGCAGAAGAAAGGTCGAATCTATATTGAAGTTAAGTTTTCTGATCCGCACATTATCATAGGTGTTGAAGATAATGGTTGTGGGATGAGCGAGGAAGTTAAAGGGCGTATTTTTGATCCGTTTTTCACTACAAAATCGGTGGGAAAAGGAACTGGCATGGGGATGCCTTTAGTGTATTCAATGGTGAGCGATCACCAAGGCGCAATTGATATTAGTAGTCATGCAAATCAAGGGACGAATGTACGGTGTTTATTTCCAGTGATTAATAATTGCTTTTAAATTGCTCAATAGTTAGCTAGTGTAATTGTAAACTTAAATAATAATCTCAGGGTGACTTATGCTTAATGAAAAAAGTACCATCATATTTAGCGACTATCTTAGTCAACATGCTGAATTTAAAGTAACAGACATTGATAGTGTGCTTGGTTTTATTTGTGGATTACTTGCTTGCTCAGAATTTTATGGGGAGTCAGAAATAGTGGGTTATATCGCGGATAAAAATGATCCGGCTTATGCAATTATGATGACGGAGTCACAAGAACGAGATGCAATGATTACCTTGCTCGACAATATTACGCAGGCACAGGTTGAACAGAGACATTTTTTAGCTGAAATTTACCCACATTCAGACTCAGATACAATGCCAAGTCCGCGCTTGCAGCATTGGTGCAAGGGTTATCTGGCAGGTTATGAAGTAAATCAAGCTGTGTGGGAGCAAGATTTTAGCTTTTTGGTCAGTGCAGATAAGCAACAAGTTACGAATCAAGCTGATGGGCAATTATTCATTGATAATTTTGAAGCTACGTTGAATTTATTGGCAACGTTTTCTGCATGGGAAAATACATTAACGCAGCAGCCCGAACCAGACAAACTTAGTGCTAACTTCCCGTTGCTATATAAAAGCTTGGATGAAAGTTTAACGGCAATTGCATCAATGGCTTTGATGCTTGAAGATGAAAAGTTATCACAGTTTGAAGAGGAAGGTTAGAACTTTTATACCCAAACCACCTCAAGATGCGAGTTTCAGTTGGAATTAAAAGCGATTTAGGCAAGGCATTGATTGCAAGTAATAGTGGTTCTATTGTTAAAATCAATAACGCAGTATAAATCGCTTTTAAACCAACCCGTTGGGCGTTTCACAGGCACTTACTCTCATCGTTGTTACTTCTTAAAAGGGATTGCCATTGTTGCAAAGTAACGCCTTGATATTAAGCCCCTGTGAAACGCTGAATTCTGCATCTTGAGGTGGCTTGGGTATATCCTAAAAAGAATGATTCGAGAAGCATGATTTGAATAATCATGCTTTTTTTTTGTCCAAAATTCAATCAAAAATAGTTATGAAGATAAATAATAGCTAAATATTGCATATTTCGACCATAGTAGTAGCTAAATATGTTTCTTTTTGTTGATAGATGTTGCTAGGATGTTTGGGAGGACGTCATTATGTAAATGACGAGCTATTAAATTAATAATTCTAATAATCTTTATATGAACTCAACTGTTATTTAAGGCGAGCTTAAAAGCAGAAATGAGTCAACAGGGTCGAACACACATGACAACACTTCGTTTAAATACACTGGCTATTGCAGTGGGACTGGCTTTTAGTGCCTCTTCGGTTATTGCAGAAGAAGCACAAGTCCAAGCAGAAAAAAACATTGAACAAATTTCAGTTTTGGGATCTAGAGTATCAAACCGAACTGTAACGGAATCTTCTTCTCCGATAGATTTAATTGATGCTGATACACTTAACAAAGGTGGCTTCACAGAACTTGGTCAAAGCTTACAAGCAACGGCACCTTCTTTTAATTTCTCGCGTACGCAAGTATCAGATGGTTCAGATTTATTTCGTCCGGCAACACTGCGTGGCTTACAGCCAGATCAGACGCTAGTGTTGGTAAATGGTAAGCGTCGTCATAATCAATCTATTTTCGGCTTAGTTGGCACCGTTGGTGCTGGTGCTGCCGGTACTGATATGAATGCGATTCCTTTATCTGCACTTAAAGGGGTTGAAGTGTTACGTGATGGCGCAGCTGCGCAATATGGCTCGGATGCAATCGCAGGTGTTATTAACTTATCATTGAATGATTCAACAGGTATTACAACAGGTTATTTTCAAGCTGGCAGTACGGGTGAGGGCGATGGTGATACCATATCGCTTGGTTTAAACCGTGGTTTTGATTTAGGCGATCAAGGCGGTTTTATAAACGTCTCTGCTGAGTATCGTGATGCTGACGGAACTAACCGTGCTGAACGTGATACCGGTGGCTCTGCAGCGGTATCTGCAGGTACATTATCTGATACCGTACGTTGGGGGCAAGGGAATTCAGAAAGTGAGTTTACGTCTTTATTTTATAATATGTCGTTACCACTTGATGATGCAGAATTATATTCGTTTGGTGGTTACTCTGAACGTACAGCGTTAGGTAATGGCTTTTATCGTAATTTTGATGCGGCCTCTAAAAATGTTACTCAAGTATACAGCGATGGCTTTTTACCACGTATTTATAATGAGGCGCAGGATATTTCGCTAGCGTTGGGCATCAAAGGCGACATTAATACCGACTGGGGGTACGATGTGTCAGCCGTGTACGGTGAAAATCAATATGATTTTACTTCACGTAACACACTAAATGCATCGTATGCAGCCGAGTATGTTTTAAATAATCCTAATGCGACTGATGCTGATATCGCAGCAAATTCAGGCCCAAATGGGGGATATTCGGGTGGTTTTCGTTTTGATCAAACAACCGTTAATGCCGATATAAATGGGATTATAGATATTGGTCGAAGTGAGCCTATATACCTATCCTTTGGTGCAGAATACCGTAAAGAAAACTATCAAATAGTGCCTGGTGATGAAGCATCATATGCATGTGGTTTAGCGAATCAGAATATTGTTTACCCTTCAGCAAATGATCCAAGTACCTCGGCTGAGTGTGGTTTCCAAGCTTACAATGGTTTACGCCCTGAGGCATCAAATAGCCAAAGTCGTAATAGCCATGCACTTTATGTTAATGCAGAGACGATGATTACGGATGCGTGGAATATCAGTACCGCACTTCGTTATGAAGACTTCTCAGACGCGGGTGATGATATTATTGGTAAGCTTGCATCTCGTTACGAATTGAATGATGATTTTGCTGTGCGTGGTGCGATTTCTAGTGGTTTTAGAGCACCTTCATTACAACAAAGTGCATATACAGCTTTTACAACAAACTTAGGTGATGGTGGTGTACTGGAACAATCATTTATTGCTAAAGCAGGATCAGATCTTCCTGTCGCTTTAGGTGTTGAAAGTTTAGAACTAGAAAGCTCTAAAAATGTTAGTTTTGGTTTTGTTTATGATGTAAGTAGCGAGTTGTCATTAACCGTTGATTTTTACCATACAGCAATAAAAGATCGTATTACTTTGGGTAACTTTATGAAGGCCGAAGATCTTGCGTTTAGCCCTGCGGCTGTTGCTGCACTTAATGCTACGGGAGCAGATCAAGCCGCTTATTTCTCAAATTCAGTCGATTCAACAACCAAGGGTGTTGATGTCATTCTTTCTTATCGCACAGATTTATACGATGGTGACTTTTCTGCAACATTTGCGGGTAATATTAATCGCACATACATTGATAAAGTAAACGCCCCCACAGGCGTCCCTAAAGAGATAGCTTTAGATGATACTCAACGCAGCTTTTTAACAAATGGACAGCCAGGTGAGCGTGGTACGTTAACGTTTGATTATGAGCGTGATGCAATGAGTGCAATGGTACGTTTTAATTATTTTGGAGAAACCGACGTTAAGTACTTTGGTAATGATCATATCGGTTTACCTGACTTTTTATCGCCAACAGGTGAATTTAAAGACACCAGTGTTGTTGAATCTGCGGTATTAGTTGATATTAATTTTGGGTATGAACTGAGTGAATCACTGACTTTTAACTTAGGTATTGATAATGTGTTTGATGTAACACCTGATGAATTAGGGAAAGATGAGGCCCTTGATTTTATTACAAATGGTGCATTTAAATATCCAGTTAGAGCATTGCCATATGGGTTTGATGGTATGACGTATTATGCAAAAGTAAGCTTTAGCTTCTGATGCACACCGAAGTGCCTTAAAAAGCGAATTTTGCTTCTTTAGGTACTTCGGATATAAGTACTTAGAATATATGCGAAGTACTCACTGCGCACATAAAAATATTTATTGAATGAGAATTAATATCAATATATAGTATTGATAATTATTCTCATTATAGGTGTTGTTATGTTCAAGCCACTTTTTCTTTTAGCCTCCCTTGTTTTATCTACAGGTGTTTTTGCAAAATGCGAAGTCACTATTTCTGCTAATGATGCTATGGCATTTTCCACTAAACAGCTTGAAGTTGATAAAAGCTGTAAAACTGTAACATTAACACTTAATCATACCGGTAAATTACCCGCCAATGTTATGGGACATAATTGGGTGCTTAGTGTGGCTGCTGATGTTAAAGAGCTGGCGATGGCAGGTATGCAAGCAGGGCTTGAGAATCGTTACCTTCCAAAAGATGACCCTCGAGTGCTGGCCTCTACAGAGGTTATTGGTGGTGGGGAGACTACGTCTATCGAGTTTTCAACAGAGAATTTGAATGCAGGCACTGTTTATAAATTCTTTTGTTCCTTTCCAGGACATTTTGCAATTATGCAGGGGGATTTTAAGCTAATTTAAAGGCTAGGGCGTGTTGACCTTTCGAGATTGATTTTGCAACAGTATGTTTGGTATTTAGGCAAGGCAGCGCCTATGGTGTGTGGTTGCTCCCCATAAATAGGCGATAACACAGTATAAATGCCAAACATGCGCTGCCCAAAGGGTTCTCTAGGGGCGATTAACTCTTTGTAGTTCGGTTTTTACTTAGCCCGCTAGGTTACAAATCTCTCGCCGCGATTAAATCTCCCCTAGGTTGAACGAATTTCACTCTACAAAGAACAACACGCCCTAGAATATATCTTTAAAATAGTATTAAAAACACTTGCTAATTAGCTAGTAAGTCCTACAATCCGCAGCAAGTACCATGGTACTTGCTACTTAATTTATTCACTTTATGAACTGGAAATATTAATGAAAAAACATAAAAAAGGTCAAAAATCTCACAATAACAGTGTTGATACTGGTCGAGGGGTTATTCGTGATAATGCGTTGGCAGCTTTAGTCACATCTAAAATATTTAAACCACAAATTGTATCAGCTAAAAAAGGCAAAGGGTCTTTTAAGCGCAACAAAAAACATGCTGGACAAGAGTCCTATTTAATCGCTGCATAATATAGTTGTGATCAAATAGGGCTTTTGCTGTTTTCGTTTAACAACTTTCACCTACTGAATAAAAATATAAACCCCGCTTAGATAATTTTTTTCTAAGCGGGGTTTTGTGGTTATATAGCTGTAATTATATTTCTGACGTCTTCATTCCATCACTTTACGTGCCCGTAAAGGGCAATAAAAAGCTCTGTAAACACTGATTATGCTGGTTAACTTTAGATTAACCTTGCGTTCATGTTTAATGCGTAAAATTCCCCAAACTTTATACGGGTATACAATTTTCAATTATAACCTATATAAAAACTAGACTTTATCATTACTTTTTGTTACTAATTTACCTGTTATATGTACGTGTCTTTTTTAAATTAAGTTGACGTGCGTGTAAACTATGATAGCTTTAATGACGATTTGTAAATTAAATGTTATTTTTAACCCCTGGGCGGAGGAGCATATGAGCTCATCAATGATAATAAAAAATGCTTTTAAGCTAAGTGCTTTGTCACTTAGTTTTATTGGCTTAAGTGCGCAAGCTGCAGTTGATTGCAGTGCGTTAACACAATGGCAAGCTGGTCAAACACATACTGGTGGAAGCCAAGTTCAAGCGCAAAATAATGCGTATGAAGCGAAGTGGTGGACGCAATCTAATCCAGCAGAGAATTCTGGCCAATGGCAAGAATGGAAAAAATTGGGTTTGTGTGACAGCGCTGTCACAGAGAACTTAATACCAACTGTGACAGCTTTAGTACCGGCAAATAATTCTCAATTTAACGAAAAAGACAGCGTTGTCATAAGTGCGCAAGCATCTGATGCTGATGGCACAGTTACTAAAGTTGAGTTTTTTGTAGATGGTGCTCTTGTCGCAACTGATAGCAGTGCACCATTTAGTACAAATTGGCAAGCCATCGTTGGTTCACATCAAGTTAGTGCTGTTGCTACAGATGATAAAGGTGCACAGTCGAGCGAAGTCATTAGTATGATTAGCGTGCAAGGCAGCGTAGTTGACCCAGTTAACCAGGCACCTGTAGCATCTATTTCATTCAGTACATTACCTGAGCAGCTTATCGTTGGTTCACAAGTTGTATTTGCACTTTCTGGCACAGATAGCGATGGTCAAGTAACGTCGTTGAGTTTTGCAGCTAATGGCGCAGATGTTCATCAAGCAAACTCAGCTGCAAGTAGCTATGCATGGCAAGCAACTGCACTTGGACAAGTCACATTTACCTTGACCGCAACAGATAATGAAGGCGCTACGTCACAAACAACAAAAGTACTTAATGTTGTTGAAGCGGGCACTCCTCCTGGTACAGGCACTGATTGTCGTCCTCAGGGTTTATACCAAACACCTGGTGTAAATACGCCTTATTGTACCGTATATGATGCCGATGGTCGTGAGATCATGGGTGCAGATCATCCTCGTCGTGTAATTGGTTACTTTACTAGCTGGAGAAATGGCGCAAATGGTCAGCCTAGTTATTTAGTAAACGATATTCCGTGGGACAAAATCACTCATATTAACTATGCGTTCGCACATGTTGATGCAAACAATAAGGTATCAATTGGCGATCCAAATTCAGCAGGTAACCCTGCAACGAATATGGAATGGCCTGGTGTGAGTGGCGCTGAGATGGACCCTAGCTTTGCTTATAAAGGTCATTTTAACCTTCTAAATAAATACAAAAAACAGCACCCACATGTAAAAACATTAGTTTCTGTTGGTGGTTGGGCTGAAACAGGCGGTTACTTCGATGAAACTGGTCGTGTTGCAAGTGGTGGTTTTTACACCATGACAACAAATGCAGATGGATCAGTTAACCATGCAGGTATTGATGCATTTGCACAAAGCTCAGTTGAGTTTATTGAGAAATATGGTTTTGACGGGGTTGATATCGATTACGAATACCCTTCATCAATGAAAGACTCTGGTCATCCAGATGATTTCCCCATTTCAAATGCACGTCGTGGTGGTTTAAACGCGTCTTATAAAGTACTGATGAAAAAAGTACGTGAAGCATTAGATCGCGCGGGTGAAAAAGCAGGTAAACATTATCTGTTAACTATCGCATCTCCATCTTCAGGTTATTTACTACGTGGTATGGAAACATTCCAAACTGTTAAGTACCTAGATTATGTAAATATTATGTCTTATGACTTGCACGGTGCATGGAATTCACACGTTGGTCATAACGCTGCATTATTCGATACAGGGCTAGACTCTGAACTTGCACAGTGGAATGTATACGGTACTAAAGAGTTTGAAGGTATTGGTTATTTAAACACTGATTGGGCTGTGCGTTACTTCCGTGGTGCTATGTCAGCTGGTCGTATTAATATCGGTATTCCATATTACACGCGTGGTTTTAAAGATGTAAGTGGCGGTACAAATGGTCTTTGGGGTCAAGCTGCACTTCCTAATCAAGCTGATTGTGCTAAAGGTACAGGCGTTGGTGAGAAGAATAAATGTGGTAACGGTGCATTAGGTATTGATAACCTTTGGCATGACAAGAACGACGCAGGTCAAGAAATGCCTGCAGGGTCTAATCCACTTTGGCATGTTAAAAACTTAGAAAACGGTATTGTTGGTTCGTATTTAGGTGTTTATGGTTTAACGCCAGAGACAGATCCTAACGATCAACTAACAGGTACTTATACTCGCCATTATGACAACGTTGCCGTAGCACCTTGGTTATGGAACGCAGAGAAAAAAGTATTCCTTTCAATTGAAGATGAAGAGTCTATGGCGACTAAAGTTGATTATGTAATCAACAATGGCCTAGGCGGTATCATGTTCTGGGAACTTGCTGGTGACTTTGATTACGATGCAGCTAAAGGCGAGTACTTCATGGGTTCAACACTTACTTCATTAGCGTATGACAAGTTTAATCAAAGTGGTGTTGCGTATGATGTACATGGCGGTAACCCAAGTTTCACAGTACCAACTGAAGCTGTTGATGTAACGTTTGAAGCAAAAGACTTCCCAATTGGTGATGATAACTACCCAATTAGCCCAACATTTGCGTTTACTAATAATTCAAATATTGATCTAAGCGGTGCGAAAATCTCATTTGATGTACCTGTATCAACATCGGCTATTTTTAAATCTAACTGGAATGCACAAGAAAAACTGGGCATGGCAGTAGAAGTAAATGGTTCTAATGCAGCAGGTAATAATATTGGTGGTTATGAAAATGAATTCCACCGTTTTTCAATCACGCTTAATAACGAATGGGGCGGTCAGCCTAAGGACTTCAGTGCAGGTAAAACTGTAAATGCACAAGTGATGTACTACATGCCAATCACAGGTCCAAGTAACTTTACTATTGAAAAAGATGGCAAAGTATACGCATTCAAATTTGAGTATCCAAAACTTCCAGATGGAACAACAGGCGGTAATCCTGGCGAGCCAGGTAATCCAGGTAACGGCGGTGGTGACACATCTGGTACATGTGAAGGTGTCGCTATTACAGCAATCCCTGTTTATCCAAATTTTGCTCAAAAAGACTGGGCAGGCAATCCAAGTCACGCTACAGGCGGTGATCTAATGGTTCACAATAACGCAGTTTATAAAGCGAAGTGGTGGACAAGTTCAGCACCTGGTTCGACGGCTGATTGGACTAAGAGCTGTAGCCTGTAAGTAATAATAAAACAATAAGGGGTAGGTAATTACTTGCCCCAACATTGAGTCTTTTAAAGGACAGAGCAATGACATCAATTAAATTTAAAACATTATCACTAAGTGCAATAGCAAGTGGTTTATTACTTACATTAATGCCAGCACAGGTGAGTGCGCATGGGTATATGGATACCCCTAAAGCTCGCCAAGCATTTTGTCAGGCAGATGCAGGTTATTGGTGGCCAACAGATGGTAGCAATATTCCAAATCTAGCGTGTCGTGCTGCCTTTTTAGAATCAGGTACAGTGCAGTTCGTTCAAGATATTGAATTTTCTGTAAATACGCCTGATTACCTAAATCAAGCAGCCGTAGAAGCTAAGGTACCAAATGGGTTGCTATGTGCCGGTGGTGATAATGCAAAACGCGGTATGGATTTACCATCGCCTCATTGGCAGCGCAGTGATGTGGTGCCAAATGCTAATGGTGAAATCCAAATTCGTTACCTTGCTGCAACGCCCCACAATCCGAGTTTTTGGCAATTTTATTTAACTAAACCAAGCTTTAATGCAGCAACTGATGTATTGACATGGGCTGATTTAGAGCTAGTGCAAGAGCACGCTAATATTGATTTTGTTAAAGATCCAGATGGTAAGCGTTATTACGAAATGAACGTTGCGATCCCGCAAGATCGTAGCGGTGATGCGATTTTGTATAGCCGTTGGCAGCGTAATGATGTAGTTGGCGAAGGTTTTTATAACTGTAGCGATATCAATATAGTAAATGACGCAACTCCAACAGATCCAAGTGTATGGACCAGCGTTGGTTACTTTGTTCGTCAAGGGCAAAACGCAATCGCGGGTGATACCGTATGGGCACGTTTATTTGATGAAAATGGCCAAGAGGTTATTAATCAACAACTAAAAGTGACTACGCAAAACCAATCAAATTGGCAACAAGCACTTGCAACACAGCTAAATCTTGATTATGCACATTTAGTACAAATCGGTGTGCAAAACCAAGCTGGCGATGTTGTATTTAATGACGCCGACACTTTGATTAACCAAGTTTATAGCAGCAATGCTAATTATACCTACGCGCTAAGTGTGCAAGGTGCACCAGCTAATACAGCGCCTATTGTTCATACACCTGCTGATTTAGTCGTTGACGAAAACACCACAACAAAAGTGCACTTACACGCATTTGATGATGAGCAAAGTGTGTTGACTTATAACTGGTCAGTACCTGCACCGCTGAGCTTTACAGGTGGCGATGCAAATATTGAACTTAGTGCACCAGAAGTAACAGCTAATACCGATTATACGGTATCAGTGTCTGTATCGGATGGTGAACTTACTACACAAACTCGGTTTAAAGTGACAGTTAACGACATAACAGTTGTTGATCCTGTCGACCCAGTTGATCCAACAGTACCAGCTTGGGATAGCTCAGCGACATATCAAGCTGGCGATAAGGCGTCCTTCCAAGGCGTTGTGTATACAGCTAAATGGTGGAATCAAGGGCAACAGCCAGATAGTTCAAATGCGTGGAAGGCAGCATCTAATCCGGGCACAAGTACAGATTGGAATGCAGGAAAAGCCTATCAAGGTGGCGCAGAAGTAACGTATCAAGGACAGCGCTATAGCGCTAAATGGTGGACTCGAGGTGATACTCCTGGACAAGCCAGTGTATGGAAAAAACTATAACTTTATTACTAAGTTTTGTAGTTCAAACTTATTACCCAATAATTAAAACATGGATAAGAGAGAAATATGAATATTAAACATTTAACAGCAGCCATTGGTGTTGCATTATTCGCAGGTACGGCTACAGCTGCGCCATCAACACCTAGCTTAAATTGGGAACCTCAACAGTATTCTTTTGTTGAAGTAGACCTTGAAAGTAATGGCTCTTATAAGCAACTGGTCAAGCGTGTTGACACTGTTAACATCAACTTACAGTGGAATGCATGGAGTGGTACTGGTGGCGATAGCTATAAAGTGTACTTTGATGACATGCTTGTAAATGAGGGCGCTTTACCTGCAGGCACAAAAAGCGGCACTATTAGCTTCCCGTATGATAAATCTGGTCGTCATACGCTTTATATTGAATTATGTGAAGCTGGCGCAACATGTGCACGCAGCGCAGGTAAACCAATTGTAATTGCTGATACAGACGGTGGCCATTTAGCACCACTACCTATGGATGTTAACCCTAACAACCGTAACATCGGTACTAAACAAGGTTTAGTGACGGGTGCTTACTTTGTTGAGTGGGGTATTTATGGTCGTGATTACGATGTATCAAATATTCCAGCGCAAAATTTATCGCATTTATTGTACGGTTTCATTCCAATTTGTGGCCCTAATGAATCATTAAAAGAAATCGAAAACGGTAACAGCTGGCGTGCACTAGAAAAAGCATGTGCGGGTTCTAGCGACTTTGAAGTCGTTATCCATGATCCATGGGCAGCAGTACAAAAAGCACTTCCAGGTGTTGATGCAAAAGATCCAATTCGTGGTACTTATTCACAGTTAATGGCACTTAAGCAACGTTACCCTGATCTTAAAATCTTACCATCAGTAGGCGGCTGGACATTATCTGACCCGTTTTTCTCGTTTACTGAAAAAGCAAACCGTGACACGTTTGTAGCATCAATGGAGGAGTTTTTAAGAACATGGAAATTCTATGATGGTATTGATATTGACTGGGAATTCCCAGGTGGTGATGGCCCTAATCCAAATCTAGGTGACCCTGTAAAAGATGGTCCTGCTTATGTTGCGTTAATGAAAGAATTACGTGAGATGCTAGATAGGCTAGAAGCTGAAACAGGTCGTACTTATGAGCTAAGCTCTGCAATTGGTACCGGCTATGACAAAATACAAGACGTTGATTACCAAGCAGCAAGTCAGTATATGGATTACATCTTTGCGATGACTTATGACTTCTTTGGTGGTTGGAATAATGTAACAGGTCATCAAACAGGTATTTACTGTGGTGAGCACATCAGTGCTGGCGAATGTAATGGCACAGGTGTTGATGAAAATGGTGAACCACGTAAAGGCCCTGCTTATACAATTGATAACGCAGTGCAGCTATTACTTGCGCAAAATGTACCATCTAAGAAAATCGTTGTAGGTACTGCAATGTATGGCCGTGGTTGGGAAGGTGTAACACCGGGTAATGCTACAATTGCAAATAACCCAATGACAGCACCAGGTAATGGCAAGCTTACCGGCACTAAAGCACAAGGTGTGTGGGAAGCAGGCGTTATTGATTATAAAGGCATTCAAGCATATATGGTTGGCGCATCAGGTAATGGTGTAAATGGCTTTGAAGTTGGTTATGACGAACAAGCTGAGGCGGCATATGTATGGAACCGCTCAACGGGTAAACTAATCACTTATGATAGCCCTCGTTCAGTGATTGCTAAAGGTCAATATGTAAACCAATATAACCTAGGTGGCCTATTTGCATGGGAAATTGATGCAGATAACGGCGATATTCTTAATGCAATGCATGATGGCTTAGGTGGTGTTGTTGCACCAATTAACAAAAAACCTGTGCTATCTGTAACAAACGCTGTAACAGTCAATGCGGGTGAGTCAGTATCTGTTAGCGCAACAGCAACCGATGCAGATAACGATACACTTACATACTCTTGGGTTGCTTCTGCTGAACTTACTGTAACAGGTACTTCAACAAGCACACTTGCAATCACTGCACCAAACGTAACGCAAGATAGCCAGTTTACTGCAACTGTAAGCGTATCAGATGGTAAAGCTACAGTAAGTAAAGATGTAGTTGTTAACGTTATAGCACCAGTAACGGGTGGCGACAACACCGCTCCTGTTGTAGATGCAATTGCCAACATTACAGTTGAAGAAGGTGCTTCTGCAGCAGTAGCTGTTGTAGCAACGGATGCACAAAATGATGCACTTACTTATGACTGGAATGTACCTGCTGGTTTAACACTTGTAGGTAATGGCGCAAATGTAAGCCTTACAGCTGGTGCAGTTGACGCCGACACAAACTTAACTGTTTCAGTTTCAGTAAGTGATGGCCAAGTTGCAACAACACGCAGCTTTACCGTAACAGTGACTAACAAAGACACCACAACTCCTCCAGGTGACACGTGGGATGCGAGTAAAGTATACACAGGTGGTGATACTGTTGTATTTAACGGCGTAACATACAAAGCTAAATGGTGGACTCAAGGTAACCGTCCTGATTTAGGTGGCGTTTGGGAAGCAACTACAAAACCAGTTGATGGTGGCGGTAATGTAATTTGGCAATCATCAGCTGTTTATAACAGTGGTGACCAAGTTTCTCACAATGGTGGTAAATACCAAGCTAAGTGGTGGACTCAAGGACAAGAGCCAGGCAAAGCAAACGTATGGAAATCACTTTAATTAATACGTCACCCAAGCCTACTCTTGGGTGATTAATTAATGTGAAAAATACCTTTTAAAGCAGCTTCTGAGCTGCTTTTTTTTGTGTTTTCATTCTAATACTCCATACTAATAGTTAACGAGTTTTAAAATGAGTATGCCACCTATCAAATATATTTTTATTCTGTTCGCTTTGATTGCGCAAGTCAGTATTGCATGTGAAAGAACTATGAAAATAGGGTTAGGGCAACCTTGGCCGCCATTTTACTTTGAAGGAGAGCAAACGTTATCAGGAATAGATATTGAAGTAACTCGTCTTATATTAAATAAAGCGGGGTTTTGCAGTGAATTCGTAGTTCTACCCTCTTCAATTCGAGGGTTGGTAGAATTGAAAAAAGGGCATGTCGATTTAGTACCTGCAGCAAGCTTTAGTCATCAAAGGGCGCAATATAGTTATTTTTCTATTCCTTATAGGCGTGAAAGGATGCGTCTTTTTTGGTATGAAGACGCTAAGTTATTTAATCACAACCTACAGAGCTTAATGAATTTACGACAAACCTTTGTGGTCAACAACGGAGGGTATTACGGGAAAGAGTTTGAATCACTCAGCAGTCAGGAGCAGTTTAAAGAGTTGATAGTGCGCGTGCCAATGATTAAACAACGCCTTTATATGCTCAAAGCAAAAAGAGTTGATTTTATGATTGATGATGAGACCTCTGGTCTGTATTTAATTAAACAAGAGAAAATAGCGGGTGTGACACTTCACCCTCATGTTGTGCATGATAATCCCATACATTTTATGTTAAGTCGTAAAAGCCTGTCTCATCTTGAGCTAAAAAAAATAAATATTGCTATCAGCAATAACCAAGCAGCAATAAAGCAAATTATCGAGAGTTATACCCAATCAAGACCATTTTTGGGTAACTCAACCTAAGCGCGTCACATTAAGCCTAATATGCCCCGCATTAGCACCATAAAAGCGCATTAAATCATTTGCAAATGGCGTGAACTCGCCTGATTTAGTCATTTTAAATTCGCCGCCTGCGGATATTTCAAACACATCATCATCTGTATAATTAATCGCGCCAATTAATGCAAACCATTGTGCACTCGCTAAGCGACGAAATGGTTCTAATATCGCCATCGATATTTCTTTTACACCTAATCTAACACCATCTCGATGCCAGCCTTGAGGGCCACACTTAATGCCGTCGTCATACCATTGTTGCTCAGGGTAGGCTTGAAAACGATAGGTTGCACCTTGTTCGAGCATTAGCCCTGTGGCGTTATATTGCTCTGCGGCATAAATCATCACATCAAGGTGTTGACCAATTTGTAGTACCGTCATATTTTGATTAACCAGTGCAATATGATCCCTGAAACCAATAAAGTTAAGTGTACGTTGATCTGCATATAGCAATTGATACGGTAAGCTTTTGAGTGACTCAGGGCGATAGCTAGTTAAATGATGAATACGTTTAGCAACACTATGATGAACATGAGGTAATAATTCACTTTTTTCATCGTTTACCAGCACTATGCATTCACGATCAACTAATTTAAAGAAGGGGTTAAACCAAAAGTAATTTTGCTGGTGGCTTAATGCAAAAGGGTCTGGGGTAACAGTCATGTCATCTTGTGCAATTAAAGCATGTTGACCTTGGGCAAATAATGATTGGTAGTCAATAGCTTGGCTGGTTAAAAAATGCAATGAGAGGGGTTGTTCTAAGAGCCACTCTATCGCAAAGCGCAAACAAATATCAGCCAATCCATCACGATAATAGCCGCCGCCAATATCAGAATGCGCACCTGCAAACCACACTTCTTGTACGTTTTGCTGATAATTGATTAAAGTGGGCTCAAAAGCACGACGTTTCTCGTCCAGCGCAACACAATGCAGTGCTTGCGTAATATTATTTGCTAAGGTGTGGTTTTCAAAAATAACGTGTTCAGCACCTCGTGTTGCTTTGGTGACTTTAGATAACCCAATGGAAGCAACAGTATCAAATACACATAAATAAACATGATGTGTGATCAAAGCTTCTAAGCATTTAGCAAAGCGCCGAGCTAAGGCGGCGCCACGACTAAAACCAGTTAATAAAACGGTGTCACCGCCAACATAATATTTTTTAAAATCGCTTATCGCATGATTTAAAATACTGGCTACATCGTCATCTCGCGGGGCAAATGTTTGGTTTAGAACGCGCTTTAGCCTGCTGCCTTTAGTGCCAATGCCTTGATAATAAAAACTATGTTGTGATTCGAATTTCACCGCTTTTTCAGTGTTTAGCGTACCGCCTAACAATAAATGCAGTTTGAGGATATTAGAAATGCTGGCATCTTCTTTAAAGTGATCAGAGCTAAATTGCTCTGCATCACGAGGCTCACTTCCCGTGCCATCAAAATTGAAAATCAGCGTTTTGGGCGCCATAGCATCATTCCTTTATGTGGTTTATCTTACTTTACACAGCAAATATTAAAAATTGAAGACAGTTATTGCTAAATTATTTTGTCTAACAACTTTAGCTAAAGACACCGCTTGTAATAACAAGGCGCTTTCGCAGATATGCAAAATAAAAAATCACGATCGAAAGTATACAGTGATACCAATCCGCGTAGATATGGGGTCAATTTAATTCGTTAAATTGTTCAAATATTTATGCCGATTAGTATGATAACCCGGTGAACATTAAAGTTCACCGGGTTAACTTTAGTGCAACTTCATTTTTGGACGAACAACTCTCAGCACTTTTTCGCTTATCCACAGTGCAAATGTTTTCGCGCTGCCATGAATCGCGCGTTGGTGCATTCGGTACAGTGAAATATACATAAAACGGGCTATTTTACCTTCGATAAAAAAGCTGTTACTGGTGAGATTACCCATTAAACTGCCTACTGTGCTGTAGCGAGATAGGTTAACCAACGAGCCATGATCGCTGTATTTAAAACTATTTAATGGCTGCTGGCGCAAAGTTGCAATAAGGTTTTTTTCAATACATTGCGCCATTTGATGAGCAGATTGCGCACGTGGTGGGACTAAGCTGCCATCAGGTTGTGTAAATGCACAACAGTCACCTAACACATAGATAAATTCATCATTGTTACTTTGTAGATAATCGTTCACTTTAATTTGATTATTGCGGGTTAGCTCAAAAATGTCGATCTCTTTAACAAAGTCAGGTGCTTTTACACCTGCGGCCCAGAGCATGATATCAGCATTAATCTGTTCATCATCTTGGGTAATAAAACCATGCTCAATTGCTTGCTTAACTTGCGTATTTTCGCGCACCGTTACACCGAGCTTTAATAGCTCTCGCTTAGCTGCGCTGGCAATACGCTCGGATAATGCGGGCAGAATACGTGGTCCCGCTTCAATTAAATGAATATGCAAACGTTTAGCCGACATATTCGTCAAGCCATAGATTTTTAATAAATCAGAGACATGGTAAAGCTCAGCACTTAACTCAACCCCCGTAGCACCACCACCAACAATGGCAATATTTAAAGCATGTTGTGGGTCGTCGTCTTGGTGTAAGCGAGTAAAGTTATCCAGTAATGCATGTTGAAAGCGTTCAGCTTGTTGGTTTGAATCAAGATAAAAGCAGTGCTCTTTAATACCTGGCGTGTTGAAGTCGTTACTTACGCTGCCAATGGCGATCACTAGGTAGTCATAATGCACTATGCGCTGGGGAAGTATTTGATGACCAAGCTCATCATTTAATGGGCTCAGAGTAATAGTTTTTTGCGTATTATCGAGGTTGCAAAAGGTGCCAAGTTGAAAATTGTAGTGGTGTTTAGCTGCATGCGCTGAGTAAACAACGCCGTCTAAATCGGCATCAATAGAGCCTGTTGCTACTTCGTGAAGTAACGGCTTCCAAATATGAGTGCGGTTTTTATCAATGAGTAAAATATCTGCGTGTTTTCTCTTTCCTAATTTATGCCCTAATTGTGTTGCCAGTTCTAAGCCACCTGCGCCGCCACCGATGATCACTATTTTAGGATGTGTGGTTATCATTACGTTGCCCTCAAAAGAATTATACTTAAATAGTCTGGGTAAACTACTTAGGTATGGCTATACCTTGGCAACAGGCTAATTGTGCGCCTTTTAAATATATTTGTCAGTAAAAAAGGCAAAGAAATCAAGCCACAAAAAAGGTAACATGGCAGTTTGTTAAATTTACGGCTATTATTTCCTTTATTAGGGAATTTACTACAAAGGAATAACATGACGGCTTCGCTAATTACTTCGCTTGAGCAACATTTTGGTTTTAATCAGTTTCGCTCAGGACAGCAGCAAACGATTGAGCAACTCCTCAATCAGCAATCTTCACTGGCTATTTTTCCAACAGGTTCTGGTAAGTCGTTGTGCTATCAATTAACCGCATTACATTTACCCAATCTCACTTTGGTTGTGTCGCCATTATTGGCCTTGATGAAAGATCAAATTAGTTTTTTAAACAGTAAAGGTATTTATGCAGCAAGCTTAGATTCCAGCCAAACCAGTGAGCAAAGCCACACCGTGATGAGTGATGTACGCGCGGGTAAAGTTAAAATACTGATGGTGTCGGTAGAGCGTTTTAAGAATGAGCGTTTTAGGGAATTTATTAATCAAGTTGCTATTTCAATGTTGGTTGTTGATGAGGCTCACTGCATCTCTGAATGGGGCCATAACTTCAGGCCTGATTATTTAAAACTACCACGTTACCGTGAAGAGCTGAATATTCCTTTAGTGCTATTGTTAACAGCAACGGCCACTAAAAAAGTAAAACGCGATATGAGCGAACGTTTTGCAATAGCCCCAGAATGCATTGTGCAAACGGGGTTTTATCGCGCTAATTTAGATTTATCGGTACTGAGTGTTAAAACGGCTGATAAAGCCAGTACACTTGCTAATATTGTCCGCGATCAACAAGGCCCAGGTATTGTTTATGTGACGCTACAACACAGCGCTGAGCAAGTTGCTGCAGAGCTTAGCCGCCAAGGCTTACACGCTGTCGCTTATCATGCAGGGCTTGAAGATACGCTACGTTATGGTATTCAAGATGATTTTATGGCCGGTAAAATCAATGTCGTTGTTGCCACTATTGCTTTTGGTATGGGCATTGATAAATCAGACATTCGTTTTGTTATTCACTATGATTTACCAAAGTCGATAGAAAACTACAGCCAAGAAATAGGCCGGGCAGGGCGTGATGGACAACCATCGCAGTGCTTTACGCTGGCTAATTTAGATGGTTTAAACACGGTTGAAAACTTTGTTTATGGCGATACGCCAGAGCTTAGTGGTATAGAGCATGTTATTAATGATATTCGCCAACATTTAGATCAGCAACAGCGTTGGGAAATGCAAGAATATAGCCTATCTAGCGACAGTAATATTCGTCAACTTGCACTTAAAACACTGCTCGTTCAACTTGAAATGCAAGGTGCTATTACGCCACTTTACGCATATTACGCCGATTTTAAATATAAATTTTTGGTTGATAAAGCGCAGCTACTTGGTCACTTTGATGCGACACGACAAGCATTTTTAAACTTAATATTCAGCCACACCCAGTTTAAGAAAGTCTGGGGCGCACTTAATTTTGATACGCTCACTCAAGCCGCTCAAGTTGATAGAAAACGGGTGGTTGCGGCGCTTGATTATTTAGCAGAGAAAAACTTAATCGCGCTTGAAACCAAACGCATTACTCAGGTGTATCAAGTGCATACAGAGGTAATTAATAATCCTGAGCTTGCTCAGCAATTACATAATTACTTTGTTGATAAGGAGCAAGCAGAGATCAAGCGTATAGCGGCACTTATTCGCTTTTTTGAGCTAAAAAGCTGCTTAAGTTATAACTTGGCTCGCTATTTTGATGACAACAAAGCGCCAGAGCAATGCGGGCATTGCTCGGTGTGTCGTGGGCAAGCAGTCACGCTTGAATACTCTATTACGCCTACCAATGTTGCAGATGATGTGATTTATCAAAGAACGGATGAATTATTGAGCCACTTGGCCGCAAAAGGTTTTAACAATATCGGTATAGAAACCCAATGTCGTTTTTTAGCGGGTATGAGCGTGCCATTATTTGCCCGTAATAAAGTACGGCAACTGAGTGGTTTTGGATTGTGCGAGCAGCAACGCTACAGTGAAATAAAAGCGAAACTACTGGCACGTTAGTTTTGCTCGTGTATCCTAAGCGGCTAACGTTATTTTAGTAAGCCGCTATGCCTCAAACCGTCATCCCTATTACCCCAATCGAAACAGTTACTAACACACCAGAGCCTGTTACATGCGCTAATTGCCAAGCATGTTGTTGTCAGTTAGAGGTACGTATAGTGACCGACACCGGTGTGCCATTTCATTATATTGAATATGATAAATGGGGCAGCGAAGTGATGAAACGCGCCGATGATGGCTGGTGCCAAGCTCTCGATCGCAACACCTTAATGTGCTCAATCTATGAAAACCGACCACTGGTGTGTCGTGAGTTTGAAATGGCCTCTGGCGA
This sequence comes from Pseudoalteromonas sp. Ld20, assembly GCF_045064175.1. Classification (NCBI taxonomy): domain Bacteria; kingdom Pseudomonadati; phylum Pseudomonadota; class Gammaproteobacteria; order Alteromonadales; family Pseudoalteromonadaceae; genus Pseudoalteromonas; species Pseudoalteromonas sp. Ld20. The sequence continues at coordinate 178,469 of NZ_JBISHB010000026.1, read as the reverse complement.
ATGTATTACCGAACGCGAGTTAGCGGGTATATAATAAGCTAACGTGTTAATAAAAATAGTCACTCGATTTAGGCTAGGTTATTGAATTTAAAATGTTACTCCGTTATTGTTTGTTGAACGATAACGATATATTAAAAACGATTTATGCATAAGTTAATCTCTAGTTTGTCAGTTGCCTTTCTCGGGTTTATTGCGTGGGTAATATATTTAGCCAACACAGGACAAAATAGCATTTTTTTTGAACTTGTCAGAAGCATTCCCTACGGCGATAAAGTCGGACATTTTTGTCTATTTGGTCTGCTCACCTTAGGCATTAACTTTGTCTTTAAACTAAAGTCATATTCACTCATTTCATGCAATATATATGTTGGCTCTACGGTGGTATTTTTACTTGCTCTTGTGGAGGAGTTAAGTCAGTACTACATACCTAATAGAACATTAGATGCGTTTGATTTACTTGCGGATATTTTAGGTATTATAACTTTTAGTTTGTTCACCAAGCTTATAAGTATACCCAAACCACCTCAAGATGCGAGTTTCAGTTGGAATTAAAAGCGATTTAGGCAAGGCATTGATTGCAAGTAATAGTGGTTCTATTATTAAAATCAATAACGCAGTATAAATCGCTTTTAAACCAACCCGTTGGGCGTTTCACAGAGACTTACTCTCATCGTTGTTCCTTCTTAAAAGGGACGGCCATTCCTACAAAGTAACGCCTTGATATTAAGCCTCTGTGAAACGCTGAATTCTGCATCTTGAGGTGGCTTGGGTATAAAAGCTCACATAACGTTAATGACTAAATAAAACGTAAAGGGGCTTTACACCCCTTTACTGGCAAATAATTAGCTATTACGCTTTAATCGTATTTAGCTTCGAGTTCTTGTGATGTGTGCCATTTTTCATGGCTTTGTAGTTGCTCATCATAACGTACAAGATTTTGGAAATGTGCTAATTGACCTGTATTTTTAACAATCTCGACAATAAACGACATCATAATATCTGCACCGGTGAGAGTGTCGCCTACTAAGTAGCGTTTACCTTCAAGGCGGTCGTTAAAGTAGCTGATCACTTTTGCTGATTCAGCGTCTGCGTAGCCTTCTAAAAATTGCGTTTTAGCGCCATCTTTTAGTACAAACATTTTTAAGAGCAGCGGTAAGATTGCAGAGCTTTCAGCAAAATGCAGCCACTGTTGGTAATCTACATATTCATTTGTGCCCGCTTTTGGTGCTAATGCACCGTTACCGTATTTTGTGATCAAGTAATCGGTTATTGCACCTGACTCAGTAACAATTAAACCCTCGTCTTCGATTACAGGTGATTTACCAAGTTGATGAATGTTTTTAAGCTCATCAGGGGCTAAAAAAGTGTCACTGTTACGTTGATATGCAACAATCTCGTAATCCAGATTTAGCTCTTCTAGTAACCAAATAATACGTTTTGAACGTGATTTATTTAAGTGATGTAATTTAATCATGTGTGTCCTTAAACATGCAGCAATTAATTGCTGCGCAAATAATATTAAAGCGGTTGATTTACTTGAACTACAGTTTTACCAAAGTTCTTACCTGAGATCATATCGTTAAATGCATTGAGGGTATTTTCAAACCCATCAACGAGGTGCTCGCGATAGTGAATTTTTCCTTCACTGAGCCACGTTTGCATATCAGCTGCAAACTCATCATAACGGTGGCCATAATCATCAAAAATAATAAAGCCCTGCATTTTTATACGTTTAGTGAGTAATTGCCCCATCAACATGCCTAAGCGATCGGGGCCTTGTGGTAGCTCGGTGGCGTTATATTGTGAAACTAGTCCGCATAAAGGAATGCGGGCCGCGGTATTAAGTAAAGGTAGTACTGCATCAAATACTTTTCCGCCCACATTTTCATAATAAACATCAATACCTTTGTCGCACGCCTTGTTTAACTGCTCTGCAAAATCATCAGCTCGGTGGTCTATGCAGGTATCAAAGCCAAGTTTATCAACAGCGTATTGGCACTTATCACTGCCACCTGCTACACCGACTACTTTACAGCCTTTAAGTTTCGCTATTTGGCCTACCGTTGCGCCAACGGGTCCTGTTGCAGCTGCAACAACAACGGTTTCACCTTCTTGAGGGGCACCGATATCCAATAATCCCATGTAAGCTGTAAAGCCAGGCATACCCATAATACCTAACGCATAAGATGGTTTGCTAGGGGCATGGCCCAACGACATTAAACCGTCACCTTTTACTATCGCGTATTCTTGCCAGCCGGTGTAGGCCAATACCCATTCGCCTTGCGTAAATTGATCATTTTTTGATTGTTCAACTTGGCAGACAGTCGCACCGACCATTACTTCACCAATCGCAACAGGCTCAGCATATGATTTAGCATCACTCATACGGCCGCGCATGTAAGGGTCTAGCGATAAATAAATAGTGCGTAGCAACACGTCACCTTGTTCAAGTGCAGGTAATTGTACTGTTTTTAACGTGAAATTTTCATCGGTAGGCGCGCCGTGTGGGCGAGATGCGAGTGTGAATTGTCTATTTTCAATTGATTGCATAAAAAGGCTCCATGTTCTATAAAGAAATGCTATTCGTAAAAACTGTAAATCTAAATGCTCAGTCATTCACGGTGTTAGCAGTAAATCAGCAGGTTTAGATATGAAGTTAGGGCGCGGTGTACAAATTCAATGGTATGTTTATCTCTGTACAGGTAATGATTTTTGCATATCTGCAATAGTGGGCTTTACTACAGATTTAGCTCGAAAAAAGGGACTAGGTATGTTAAAAATGGTGGTTAAAGAATAAACGTAAAGAACAAAGGATTGAAATGAAAAACATGCATTTATTGTTTTTGTGTAGTCTATTACTACCTATCTCCGCGGCGGCGAACGATGTTTTATCTGTCGATCAAGTTGGGCTACAAGGAATGCAGTTTGCCTTTGAGAACGATGCTCGCATTAAGCCAAAAAATAGTGACTTTAGTGTAGTTAACTCTGTTTTTATGAGTAGCGAAGCGGGGAAACGCTTGGCTGTTATTACTGTGCGCAATGATGCGTCGGGTTCGCGTATTCTAGAAGGATCGCACTTAATGGCATTATTTGCTGATGGCTCACGTAAAGGACCCTCGTCGTTAACTGACGGGATTAAACTCGATGATGGCGAACTACGCTCTGTGACAGTCTCATTCGGTGAAGCCGACTATCCAATTTTAGCCATTTACACTAGCAAAAACTTTAATTAGGAAAGACATGAAATATAGTTTCCCTGTACTTTTATGTGCATTAAGTTGTACTTACGTTTTGGCCGAGCAAAGCACCGATCTTGTGACCGACAACACCTTCACTCAAGGTGTTGAAGGACCAGCCTTTTATAAAAACCATTTATACGCTGTAAATTTTGCGCAGCAAGGGACTATAGGCAAAGTAGATAACGCAGGCAACACACAGTTATTTGTTAAGCTACCTAATGACAGCGTTGGTAATGGTTTACAATTTGATGCACAAGGTAATTTATATGTTGCTGATTACGTAAATCATAATGTGCTCAAAGTAGCTGCAGACACGAAACAAATTAGTGTATTTGCGCACAACAGCGCTATGAACCAGCCTAATGATATAGCCATAACAAAACGCGGTGCACTGTTTGCCAGCGACCCTAATTGGGCAAATAGTTCAGGGCAATTATGGCGAATAAATGCCGACGGCCAAACAGTATTGCTTGAAAATAAAATGGGCACTACCAACGGCGTAGCGGTCAATAACGACAATACTAAACTTTATGTGAACGAAAGCGTACAGCGCAATATTTGGCAATATGACCTTGATAGTGATTTAAATATCAGCAATAAACAGTTACTGATCAGTTTTGACGATCATGGTATGGATGGTATGCGGGTTGATAATCAAGGAAATGTATTTGTAGCCCGTTATGGCGCAGGAGTTATATTAAAAATAAGCCCTGCTGGCAAAGTGCTCCACACATACACATTAAAAGGCCAGCACCCAACGAACGTTGCGTTTAATGAAGAGCAGACAAAGCTTTATGTAACAATGCAAAAACGCGGCGCGATAGAAGTGCTCGCTTTATAGCAAAGCTGGGTGACATTTATTGACCTTAGCTGCGATTACTATTTTCTCAGTCAGCTCTGTGGTGAGGTATTTTGGGTTGAACCCAAATTATAAAACCTATTTGCACAAAGAGAAGTGAATGAGAGTAAATGAGAAACCAAAAATGCTGCGTGTTTCGCGCGACGTACTGCGGAACAATTCTAGAACCTAGCGTATTTACCTCTTCAGCGCAGCGTTTCATAACCTCTTTGTGAATAATTCACTTAAAACCCACTTTACTATGAGTAGCTTAATATAAATAAAAGCGCACCGGGCAGGGTGCGCTTTTAGAGTTTAATCCTGTGTTGCTGTCGCAATTTTGGATTAACTAAAAATGTGGTGAGTAACGAACTGCAATACCCACTGTACGGCCAATTACACTGTAATCGCTGACAGTATTAAAATGGTTTGCGCCCACCTCCGGTGTTGGTGGTGCTTTGTCAAACAAGTTATCTATACCAAAGTTAACGGCAATATCGTCAGTTGCTTGCCACGACGCAGCAAAATCCATGTAATTTTGTGCTGAAATTGTTTCTGATCTATCTACAGCGTAGTCTACTTCTCCAATTCTGCGCCAGCCTAACTGAAAATTCATAGTATCAAGTTGCCAGTCAAATGTTGCTCTGTGCTTATAGTCAGCTTGTAAAATACTGGCAAAGTCGCCTGAGCAGGCACTCCCATACGTACCTTTACAGTCAACTTCAGCTACTGTGCTGTTATTTTGGCGAGTCTGCTCGGTAATAAAATTACCTTGATAAGAAAATCGAAAACGCCCACCTAAGTCCATCGGTGCATCAAACACGTAGTTAGCCGCAAGATCAAAGCCCGTTTGTTCAATAGCGGCAAGATTAAAGTCATTCACGATCGCAGTGCTAATAAATCCGGTATTAGGGTCGCGAAGCACGGCATTACACAGTGGGTTATTTGGGTTTGGATTATCAATATAGCAGCTTTGTAGCGCAGCACCTGGCTGAATTTGGCTTACTGCATCGGTTACTCTAATGCTGTAATAATCTAATGACAGATCAAAGCCCTCAATATAACTCGGGGTGTATACAACGCCTAAGGTATCTGATTCGGCTTGTTCAGGTTTTATATCAGGGTTACCACCGTAAGTATAAGCGGCTTGGCTGGTATCAAACACAGAGCCTGCTGCTGGCGCGCCAAAAGCGGCGCATTGCGTAGCGTCACCGGTGCCTAGTAAGCAAGGATCGCCATCGTAGCGGCCAGCCAAACGCGGAACAAATTGATCACTATTTTGATCAAATAAGGCCAGTGAAAGCGCAGTGATTGGGCTGGCAAACTCACCTAAATTTGGTGCCCTAAAGGCTGTGAGTTTGTTTGCTCTAATACGAATGTCGTCGTTGATTGCCCAATTAATACCGAGTTTGTAGGTGTCTTCTGCTTCGGTATTTGAGTAATTAGAAATACGATAAGCACCTTCAAAACTTAATTCTTTTACAAAGGGCATATCAGCTAAAATAGGCACTAAAATTTCAGCATAAAATTCTTCACTGCTAAAACTGGCATCCATATCGAAGGCGCTTACAGCGGCAAAGCTAGTACGGTTTCTAAACGCATCCCCTGGGGTTTGTTTACCGGTTTCTTTACGGTATTCGTAGCCAATTGCAAAATCAACATAGCCTGCTGGTAGTTCAAATAAAGGGCTTGAATCCCCTGATAGTGTTGCAGCAAATACACTTTGTGTGCGCTCACGAGTAGTGTATATAAGTGGGTCGCTAAAACTGCTCAAATCAAGGTTAGGATCAAAAATGTCCTTAGTATTAGCAAGACTGGCAAAGCGACTATTGCCGTTACTATCCGTTTTATAGCCATTATTATAAAGCGTAGCTACTTCATCAGTTTGACCATACTGGCCGTAAATGTCGTAACGTAAATAATCAGTAATATCGCCTTTTAAGCCTAATTGAAATTGTAAAGAGTCGCGTACGGCTTTAGTGTGCTGTACACCGAGCCCTAAGTTTCGCTCTACATTGACGAGTGCATTACCTTCGGTATCAAATGTTAATTGTTGGCGTAATGCAGCAGGAATATATTGATTATCTTGGCTGAGCGTAACCTGTTCATTAACAAATATAGGCGTCTGGCCGCTGGCACCAGCCCCATTCACTGTGACTTTAGAATACATCGCACGGCCATAAGCAATGGCGCTATCAGCAACATCTACATCGAATAGCAACCCAGCTGAAAGTCTTTCCATTGGTTGGGTTAAGTAACGTTGACGGGTGAAATCACTGGTTTGACGTTCAGCGACTGTTTGCCCTGCATCATTAATAGCGATGCTATTTCCTGAGGCTACATCGGTATAAAAACCACCACTATTGATCATCGTTGCGCTATTTTTTAGAGCGAAATCGCGCTCACCGGCAAGTAACTCTTTACGTTCTGAATAGCCTAAGTAACCAGTAACGTGACCGTTGCCATCCGCGATATCGCCACCAAAAATGGCTTCAAAATTGAGTTTTTCATTCCCCCCATCCGCCGTTTCATAACTGCTTGAAAACTCAGCGCCATTAAAGTCATCATTGAGAACAAAGTTAACTACGCCAGCAACTGCATCGGCGCCATATACAGCCGCGGCACCACCGGTTAGTACATCAACACGTTTGATAAGCCCAGCAGGAATAATATTTACATCAACCGAATTACGAAAACTAAAAGGAACTGCACGGGTACCATCAATTAACACTAATGTTCGGTTTTGCCCAAGGCCACGAAGATCGATTGTTGATGAACCAAATGAATCACCGACTGTTGCCCCAGTGCTATTTGCACCCGCTGCGGCTTGCGGAAGTTTTGCAGTTATATCTTCAACATTAACAGCGCGGTCGAGTTGAATTTGTACTTCGTCAACACTCATAACAGGGCTACTTGATACCAGCTCTGTGCGCTGAATACGCGAACCAGTAACAGTAATAACCTCAGGCTGCTTTTTTGCAGTGGTTTGTTCTGCAGCGAATAATGCTGGGCTAGTGGTTGTGACTATAGCAAGCGCAATAGGTGAAAGTAACATGAGAGGGCGCATTGAGCGGTTATTGCAGTGTTTCATTGTCGTTCCCGTTATTATGTAATGTTGTTACCATGGGTTGTTGTCAGTACATGCATTGGCTAAGCATGTAAAATATCTTTGCATTAAAATACGATTCAATGTTGCACGCTGTTAATTCGCAGCTCTCACTGGTTACTTATTTAATACAATTGATAGAATGCCTAGTTTTAAAGCATTTCATAGTTGTTTGCAATAATTATTCTTTCATTCTTAACTTGTAAGGTATAAAGTATTCCTTGGGTTGGTTTGTATTTATTCTAATTTATATATTGATATTCAAGGGCATATAAAATGCATCAGCACATATTAGCGCTTTATAACAGCGCAAAAAAACAACAAAAACTAATAATAGGTTTGATGAGCGGAACATCATTAGATGGGCTTGATGTCGCATTATGTAAAATGTCAGGCAATGGAATGAATACTCAGATTGAGTTGCTTGCTTTTGAAACAGTTGATTATGATGATGATTACAAACAAAAAATAAAAACCGTATTCGCAAAGCGCGACTGCGACCTTGAACTCGTTACTTTATTAAATCCGTGGATTGGCGTTTTACATGGAAAAATAGTTAACCAATGCCTAGCTAAGTGGCAGCTAGGCGCAAAGGATATAGACGTTATAGCAAGTCATGGGCAAACAATATACCACTGCCCTAAAAGTCAGCATCAACATGCTGATTTTAAGCATGGTACTTTGCAAATTGGAGATAGCGACCATCTAGCAGTCACAACAGGCATCACTACAATCGGTGATTTTCGCCAAAAGCATATTGCAGCAGGAGGCGAAGGCGCACCACTGGCGGTATATGGTGATTATTTGTTTTTTACTAGCCCCGCAGAAAATCGCATTTTACTTAATATGGGAGGAATTGCGAACTTAACATACTTGCCTAAAAGTGCAGATCCAGAGGCGGTTTTTAGTTCAGATATCGGTCCAGGTAATACCATCATGGATGCGTATATTCAGCGTTTCTTTGCACCACTGCATTACGACCGTGATTCGTTAGTCGCAAATCAAGGCTCAATTAATCAACGATTACTTGATGCATTATGTGAAAACACATTTTTTGCATTGGGTTTTCCCAAAACTACCGGGCCCGAAGTCTTTAATTTACAGTATTTAGCGACAGCACAGGCAGCAAGTGAGACAACGCATTTAAGCCATTTTGATGTGATGGCAACTTTAAATCGTTTTTCAGCGCAGGTTATCGCTAATGCCATTAATCAATGTAGCGTTAACCTAAGTAATGTCCAGGTATACGCAAGTGGCGGTGGAATTCATAACCCATTACTCATGAAACATATTTTGGCATTATGCCCACAACTTGACGAGATCAAGAATACTCAGGCACTAGGTATTAACCCTGATGCAAAAGAAGCGGTATTATTTGCGATTTTAGCGAACGAGTGTCTTGCGGGGGAAAAACAGCGTTTTGGCAATCAAACACAAGGGATCCCCAATATTACAATGGGTAAAATTAGTTTTGCAGATTAAAAAAAAGATAAAAATGAGCTACTAAAGCTGCTTAGATACTGGCGAAACGAAAGGCTTTTAGTGAGTGCCAGTGGTGTAGGATCGTCAGATACGTAACCACACTTAAAAGCATTCACTGAGACGTCAAATTGAGCGCTGTCTTTGAGCGTTGCATGTAAGCCATGTAACATCATTTGTAATACGTAATCATCGCTACAGGTTACTTTATCAAACGCTAAAATGATTGTGCCTTGTTCTAAATCAGCTTGTTTTAACGTATACGTCACAAAATAGCGTGCATTTCTAGCCGCTAAATGTGTTGCACTTAACGAAATTATGTCACCTTCATGGGCATCATCAGGTAATACACATAAAAAACTAATTTTATGATCTGAATTTGCATGCAATATTAACGGATCATACTCAGTGGTATGTGCCATAGCTGCTGATAATGGATCTTCATAAGATTGCAGTGCAAATGCAAGTTGCACCATGGGAGCTGTCATTTATGTGTGTCGTCTGTACGTGATTAATTATATCGGATAGAAAGTATCCACTATTTAAATTACAGAATTATGACTATTGATTAAAACAGTATTATTTAAACGTACATTTATGAAAATTAGTTACTTCTAGCTTCAAATAGGGATAGTTACTGTCACTATAAGCTCAGATCTTCAAAATCTTACCTTTCTTAATCAGGGTATATGAGAATAGGCTCCTATCTATCGTCCAGTTGTTTGGTTTAAAAGTGACGCTCCATTTTGAGGTTGCTTGAGTGCTTAACTTAAAAGCTATAGTGACTTATTGTAGGCCCTGCGAAACTCAGCTAGTGGACTAATGCGAACCCATCTGAATAAATACATGATAATTATTTTAGTTATACCGCTCACTAAAGCAAGTACAATTAAAGGCCAACCTTGACTGATGCCCATTGATATCGCGAATGCTATAGTGGAAACGTCCATCATTAAAATAAATTGACTCATTCGGATATCGATTGCGCCAGTGTTTCCTGTATTCATAATTAACTTTATTTGGTGGATATAGCCTTGGGCTAATAAAAAGGTTATTACCAAAATCAAGATTGTAGACAAATTTTCACTTTGACCAGAAAAATTGTCTTTGAAAATAAACCCTGTAATGCCAAAGATAAAACTACATCCGATGAATAAAATGCAAAAATATGAAGTTTTTGATTTTCGGTCGAGCCACATTTCAAATAATATTAAAGTAACCAATATTGAAGCAATAAGCCTTGGCCACACGATGTAATGATTTAATGGCTCTATGCTGTATCCGTATATAAAAAAAGAAAAATATGCTAGAAAGCTCATTGTGAACTGGTTTTGAGATAAAACATTAGTCGCACTAGGTTCTCCATCTTTTTTTCTTGCCCAAATTTTATTTAACTGCAAAAAAACGCCATATAGACTAACAAAAATAAAGAGTGTGTTGATTGTTCCAAATAAGTTATACCACATATTATCTCCCTGAAGTTATTGTCGACAATGTATTATTTTAATTTGTTCATTTCAAGTTAAATATTTTATTTTAGCTTTTATTGTCGACATTGCTGTGATTTACCCGCGGTTATGGATGGCATGAAGGGTTAATTGATATTGAAGGTTTTGATTATAAATGATGCCTATCTATTTTAGACACTCGCATTATTTTACTGTTTGGGTATAGTCACCGCATTAACTCATAAAAGAATTTAATTATGCTTAAAAATTTACTCATGTTATGTACTTTGGTGTGTTTGTCTTGGAGCGCCAGCGCCAGTGATGAAGCGCCATTTAGTGGTGATATTTCAGCGTCTACTTTATTGGCAGATTACAATAAGTTTAGCCAAGAGTATGAGCGCTTTACAGCAACGTCAGATGAACTCGAATTAATCCAAAAATTAGCAGGAAAAGACATTTTGGTGCTATTTGGTACTTGGTGTCATGATAGCCAGCGTGAAGTGCCTCGTTTACTCAAATTATTAGAAAAATCAAAAGTGGCCGTGAATAGTTTGCAGCTAATTGCAGTGGGGTATAACAAGAAAGACCCTGCAGGTGTTGCATCGGCACATGAACTAAAATACACGGCAACAATGATCGTCATGCAAGAAGGTAAAGAGCTAAGCCGTGTTGTTGAAAAACCTAAAAGCTCCCTTGTTATCGATTTAACAAATTTTGATGAAGAGTAACTGACTTAATGAGTGATAAAATTATTGCAGCGATAACGGTCTTCGCGGTTTTTTTATTTGTGAGTTTGATAATTCACTTTGCATTAAAAAAAATTGAACGCCGTTTTGATGGTAATACAGCGGAATCCTTCAGGTTGATTTCAAATTCACAAAAAGCGATTCTGATTTTTATTGGTACAGTTCTGGCTTTATCAAAACTCGACTTTGATGTGACGGGTTTAGTAGCAGGATTAGGATTAACGGGGTTTGCACTGGGATTTGCGCTTAAAGATGCAATATCTAACTTAGTCGCAGGTATTATGATTGTGCTTTATCGGCCTATTAAATTAGGTGATAGTATCGAAGTCGCTAGCTGCAAAGGCGTGGTTGTTGATTTAAACCTCAGATACATTACCTTAAAAACAGATGGTTGTCGTCACTTAGTACCCAACTCATTAATTCTTAGTAATAAAGTCACAATAAATAACCCGTAACAGTTTAATAATTTTTACACCGCATGGAAGATCTTCTGTTCTTTCAACTAGCTAATTACTAATGAGCTGATTAAAATAGTCTATAAATTTAACCGTAGTGACCACCCGAATGTTTGAACATGTGATAGCGTTAATTGATGAAGCGAATAGCGAAGATCCAAACTGTGAAGAGTTTGCAGGAAAAAACTGGCCTAAAGAGCGACTGTATTCAGAGCGTATGACGCAGATGTTGAACCGTTTTAACGTTGATGCTGATCCGTTAATGCATATTGCCGTTAGAGCTCAGCATATTAAACGTTGGTGTTCGCCGCGCAGTGATTTTCCTATGGATAAGCAGGGTTATCATCAGTGGCGCAGTGCATTGTATGTTTTTCATGCAAAAACAGTGGTTGAACTCATGCAACAAGTGGGGTGCTCTGAGGTTGATCAACAGCGCGTGTATGAAGCGGTGGCTAAAAAGCAAATCAAACGTAATCCTGATAGCCAATTAGTGGAAGATATTGCCAGTCTGGTGTTTATTGAGCACTACATGTGGGCATTTGCACAAACAAAGCCAGATTACGACGAGCAAAAATGGATAGGTATTTTGCAGCGTACGTGGCAAAAAATGTCTATAGAAGCACATGAATTTGTACTCGGGGGGCATGTGATTTTACCTCAACCTTTAGTGCCATTGATTGAAAAAGCATTGTCAGGAAAATAATATTCTTATGAGTGAAAAAGCAACTTAGTCTTCGCTAAGTTGCTTTTTTTCAGTATGTAGTTTGGCTACAGTTAGTTTATTAACAGCCAGCGGTAGGGTCAATTCCATATTTTCCAGTGTTTCTTTAATTTGATTTTTCAGTTCAATAGTTGTCTGTTTTTGTAGAGCGTTTAATACTTGCGTTGTTTGCAGGTTTACTTGTTCATTTAATTGAGCTTCATTTGGACTTAATAGCATTAGTGTAAGTAGTAGCGTATTCATTTTCATCTCCTTATTTAAATTACCGCTAAGATAAGGAAATTTGATGACAGCAGCGTGTGGCTTATATTGCTGCTTTGTTAAACTTTAATGGTGTTTTGATGAACGCCTTAAAGCTGCACTAAACAGATCAAAGTGCCTTCAGTTGCACGCACGTAAGCATAATGGAGAGATTCTTTTTGACAGGGTGGACAAAGTGGTTCAGCCCCAGCTAATACTGCTTTATCATAGCTTTCACTTAAATTATTACATGTAAAACGCAGCTCAAACCCCAATGCGGGCTGCTTTGGGTGCGCGCGAATATAGCCTTGTTTAAAATGAGCTTGCGCATAGGGGTGATTAGCAAATGCTATTTTTACATTGCCGGTATCAAGTTCACCGTACTCAGCATTATCACTTAATGAAAAAGTAATAAAACCAAACGCTTGATAATAAAAATCTAATGTTTCTTCCACGTTATCAACATAGATAACGTTAGTCATAAATTGCATATTATTCCTAAAATCACCTTCATACATTAAACATAGCCTATTGACGCTATTTTAATAAATTATTTGAGCGCAAATAAAAAATTAGAATTAATACTCAAATTGCCATTGAAAATGATAATGAGTTGCATTAGGATCTGCGTCAAATTGACAGGGGATTGACATGAAATTAAAATTTTTATCTATAGCAATAAGCACAATACTTCTAAGTGGGTGTGGCGGCTCAGGTTCTGAGTCAAACTCCGCACCACAATTTTCTCAGGCGACGTATTCTTCATCATTAAATGAAGATTCAAACGTGACATTAACGGTAAATGGAACAGACGTAGACAATGATCAACTTAGTTACTCTTTAGCGAATGCTGCGAGTAATGGTAGCGTGAATGTTAATACCAGCACCGGCGAGGTGACGTATTTACCGGATAGCAACTTTAACGGCGCTGACTCGTTTCAAGTGATGGTGTCTGATGGCAAAGGCTCTGCAACAACAACAGTATCAATCGACGTGTTAGCAGTGAATGATACCCCTGTTATTAGTATAGATAAAGTTCAGGTTAGTGGCGGCGAGACAAAAGTTGGAACGGTAACCGCTACAGATATCGATGCAGATACACTTAAATATACAATTTCAAAACAAGCTGTTAATGGTGAGCTTACGCTTAATTCAGACACGGGTGAAATTACCTATACGCCGACTGCTTTGACCAATGCAGTTGATAACTTTGAACTAACTGTTGATGATGGAAACGGTGGTATTGTAAGTAAAACACTCGAAATATCGGCTAATTTATCGACTAATTCAGATCGTGCTTATTATTATTACGCGTCAGAACAATCACATTTAAAGCGCTCAGAGCAGCTTACTACTACGTTACAAAATGACATTAATATTGGTGAAGTAAACTCAGCTTTGGCAATAGGGTACGCAGAAGCTGGTTTAGAGAACGAGGCAGAGCGTTTAATTACACAAGACAGCATTATTCGTGATGAAATACGCGCTTTAGCACTTATTAATGTTGCTAATCAATACACTTTATTAGGTAAACTTGAAAGAGCGAATGAGCTTAGATTAGAGGCAAGTAACTTATACTCTGCCTATATTGCGACCAAAGGCATTTCTGCATTTACAGCAGACGACCAAGACTTTTTCTACTCTTTAGCTGAGTCATACCTAAACGCGGGTGAGCCAACACTTGCACTACAAAGCTATAATATTCTAGATATTTTATTAAGCTCAGCCCTTGATGAAGAACAGACTACTCAAGCGCTGCGATTATTTTTTGGATTTAGAGATACGGTTGAAGATGTAATAAATATTTGGCTTGAAACCCGTACTGAGCAAGATTTTCAGTATGCTAAAAATATGGCGGATAGACTATATACATTTGCCAATAAAATAGGTTACAGCTATGTGTCGAACGACAGAAATGGCAATGAAGGGGAAAAATATTACAGTATACGCCTTGTAGCATTAACTAATGTTGTAGAAAACTACATAACATTAAATGAAATAAATGACGCAAAAAATGCAATAGCGGACGCATTAGCTTTAAATGGCGTTGTTAATTACGATAATACATACCCTCGAGAAGCAGATGAATATGCGCAAGTTACCCTTACCGAGTACCCTTTTGGATTAATAGACTACGCCAAGCATTTGGTGACACTTTATCCCGAAATAGATATTGAAACAGTACTATTAAGTAAGTTTGACAAAGATAGTTTTCACTATAATTGGGCTAAAGAAGATGCAGAGGAAGCACGTTTATTTGCATATGTGCGCAGCATTGAAGATGCAGATGAAAGTTTAGCGCTAATTCTTGCACAAAAAGATGAGAGTGATTTAAGAAATTTATTTACAACAATTACGTCTTTTAATAGTTCTAACCCTGGTGGTTCTGCAATTTTGATTGAGCAAGGACGTTACGCCGATGCAGCAAAATACATCGCAGAGGGTTTAAGCGTTTTAAGTTCTGAAAAATATTTAGCGCAAAATATAGCAAAACAAGCATTTGTTACTGGTGTCACGGGGTGTCAGCTTATACTGAATCAGCTATCAACAATAATCAACTTTACGGATGAGCAAAAGTACATCGATCAAGCCGTATCAACCTTAACGGTGTGCCGCGAAATTTCATTGCAAAAATATGGGCAAGTCAGTGGTACAGATGTAACCGCTAACCACATTGTTGATTCAAGTATTGATTTGATTAAATACCATTATTTATTAGGACAAGCTGAACTAGTAAGCCCACTAGTTGAAAAAGCACAAAGCTTTATTACAGCATACGATGACAGTCAAATTACGCAAAAATTAAGAGACACAGGTAAACTAGCTGCTGCTTTTGCCTACGGCGGTGACTTTGCTACAGCGCTGACTCATTACACTGAATATGTAGAACTAATTAAAGAAATAGAGTCGTTGGTAAGCAGTGAATATCAGTTTTCAGTGACACAAGACTATTTTGAAGCAACCACTACAAAAGATGATTACCGCTTTGAATCCTACTATAGGTTATTGCTTAGACAAGCTGGGAAAATTGATAATTATCAGCAGCTTCGTGAAGAGTCGGCAACTTTATGGGCAGATTTAGTGAAATGGAATATCACTCGTTTAGATGAAGCCTCACTACAAACGCAGTTACAATATTATCCACAGTTTGCTGAGCAATACTTGGCAATTGGGCAATTTGATAGTGCAATTGAGCTAAAAGACAAAGATTCACTTGGGGTGGTTGAGCACGACTCTATTTTGACTTCTGTGATTGAATCCCTAAGCCAGTTTGATGCGTTTACGGGGGATAACATTGCCACCGTAGATACAGATAACGATGGTAAAGCAAACTTCTTCTTACCGTATGCAAGTGAGCAAATGATTGAAGAGTCTACAATTGAACTTGATTTAGATAGTGATAACGATGGTGTTGATGATCTAACTGATGCTTACCCATTAGATAAGACACGTCAGTAATGAGTTTTATAAACTTTACTCTAGGTGTTGTTAGCCTTGCGCTAACGACGCCTATTTATGCACAGCAAAGCGCAAGTGATGAGAAAGAGATTACCGATAGTCGTTATGAAACATGCGATGGTCAAGATTCTCATTGTGTTAAAAATATTGAAGTTATAGAGGTTAAGGGAGAAAAGTTAAACCCTATCTCTATGGGGGCTCAGGGTGTATATACGTTAGATCGTAAGTTAATTAAAGATTATCGTTTTGGCAATGGTAATTTAAATGATCTTTTAGGTGTTTTACCCGGCGTGCAATATGGAGAGTCTGCTTACACGGCTGAACAAGTAAGCAATATTAAACCCGCTGAAGTGTCTATTTCAGGCGCTAATGGTCGTGCAACTGCTTACCTCATTGATGGTGTTTCGAATAATTCAAACTTAAACAATGTAGCAGGGAACACCGATAGAAATTTACTCCAAGATGTTGCAGGTCATAGCCAAGAAGTGTTTTTGAACCTTGACCTAATTGAAAGTATAGAGGTTTACGATAGTAATATTCCTGCCAAATACGGCAATTTTAACGGTGGTTTAGTACAAGCACAAACTCGTAAAGCGCTTGATAAGTTATCGTTTGGGGTAAGCTATCGGCAAACGGCTGATGACTGGGTCGAGTATCATAATTATTACTCACCTGATTTTGATGGCTCAGACATCTTAGACAATGCGGTGTTTCAAAAACGCGATTTTAGTACTTATATTTCAGCACCAGTTACAGATAAGCTCGGTGTTGTGGCACAGTTTCAATACCTAGAATCGCAAGAAAGCTTAGAGCAATTAGGTGCGTTAAGCTTGCAAGAACAAATTAACCACAATGGTTTTATTAAATTTGATTATGCCTTAACTGCAAATGATGATATTTCACTGAGCTATTTATTCGCGCCTTATGAGGGAAATTACTTTGATGTTAATGCGCGTAATAGCGATTATACCATTGAAGGTGGGGGCACAAATGCGGCACTTACTTGGCAAGCAGATAGAAGCTGGGGCTATATTAACTCTCAATTAAGCTGGCGCAGCAGTGAAAACTCAAAAAATGCGAATTCAGCATGGTACACCTGGTTAAATACCGCAGGTAAAAGTTGGGGTGAATATGATGGGTCTATAAACAGTCTGGAAGGTGGCTTTGGCGATATCAAGAAAACTCAACAAACACTTAGCGCTAAACAGGATTTTGAAATCCCTTTAGCAAAAGTATTGGACGGTGATTATAGGCTTTCAATAGGTTATTCACTAGAGCAGCAAACATCTGTATTTGATCGTTTAGAAGATGCCATAGTGTATAACGGGTCAATTATTTCCCCGATGGTTGATTGTGCAGGGTATCAGCTTGATTGCGTAGAAACACAGCTTTACAGATCTATCGCTGATCTAGAAAAAGAGCTAGGACGTCCACTTGATCTGCAAAACAATGACGATTTTTTACTGTATCAAAGTAATATTCAACAAACAGGGCAATATTTTCAAAGTCGCCAAGTAACGCCAAAAGCTAAAGCAGAAGCGCAAGTAAATGTGTTTTCAGCCTATCTTGAGAATCAACTTGAGTGGCAAAACTACTCATTAACATTGGGCTTTAGGTACGATTACAATGACTTTTTTACTAATCATAATTTAGCACCTCGTCTACGCGGCACTGTTTCGCTGTTTGAAGGAGATGGCAAAATTGTATTTGGTGCAAATCGCTATTACGCAAGTGATGCAATTAATTATAAATTAAATGAAGCGATGCTCCCAACCCACAGTGAAGTGAGGGCTATTTATCAGCATCGGCCTCAGCAATGGCAAGCTTCACTTACGAACAGTGGTTATCGCTATGTTTATAATGATTTAGAAACCCCGTTTAGTGATGAACTCACAGCCGCTTATCGACATCAACTGTTCGGTGGAACGCTCGAGTTAAAGTGGCTGTATCGTGATCAACAAGACAGTATAAATCGCGTTAGAGGAACCAATGACCTAGGTGAGGCAATATTATATGGGGCTAACTCAGGCAGTAGCGAGTATCAACGTTATAGCCTTTCATGGATGGCAACATACGATAATCAACATATTGAATTTAATGTATCACATGCAAGTAATACCACAAGCGCTGATCAATTCGATGGCGAAACGCGCACTTATATTAACAGCAACGATTATTTCCTAAATTTTTCGTATGACGATAATGAACTGGTTTATTTAAGATCTGATAATTATGAATTGAGTAGTCGAAGTGTGAAGGATACTTATCACTTAATTACTCGTCATGATATGGAGCTTGAAAAACAAGATTTTAACCGTCCAATAATCGCTAATTTAAGTTGGGGTGGCGATTTTGGTAATTGGCAGCTGTCTGTCTATGCGCGCTTTAATGGTGCGCAGGATGTGGTTTACGCAACAGGCACCACAAAATCAGTCAATGAAGCTACCTCTATCTGCGATGGCTGTGCACCAAACCGAAAAGAATACCCCGTGTATCGAATAGAAAAACGGCCAAGTTTTTGGTTACTCAGCGGTAGCGTTAAATACTCGTTAGTAGTAGCACGTGATTACACGATGACTTTAAGTTTTGAAGGTGAAAATATTTTAAACAAACGCACGCATCAAGTTAGCCCTTATACAACAGGTGTCGAACTTGGACGACGCTTTTGGTTAGGCATTAATTTAGATTATTAAGAGGAAACTATTATGACATCACTACTTGTATTAACCCTTACGGCTACGCAGCTGTGCTATAACGCAGACGCTGACACGCACGCGATTAAAATCGAGCGGTTTATTTCTGAACCTGCAGCGCTACTGTCGGCAAGAAAAAAACGCGAAGATATGTGTATTGATATAAATGAATTACACATTGATGAAGTAAAAAAGCTTGTTGCAGCTGATGGTAAAACCTTCTCATTAGAAAAAAATAAGTAATGTGTAAACCCGCTTATTTATTTTTAGTTGTGTTAATAAGCGGGGCATTTAATTTAAGTGCTCAGCCTATTAACTTTGAATCTCTACGTGAGCAATACCTTCAACCTAGCGATAAGTGGCCAAAGCCTTTTTTAGACCCTGGTATTGCGCATCATGAGATTGGTTTATTACCAGCGATCACATTTCCTGAATCAAACCCTTTTTCAGTGGCTAAAATGCGACTAGGGGAAGCGCTATTTCACGATCCTATTTTATCTTCATCTAAGCATATAGCCTGTGCGAGTTGTCACGATAGAGATTTAGGTTGGGCAGATGGTCGTGAAGTGTCGTTTGGCCATAACCGTCGTTTTGGTAAACGTAATGCGCCCAGTATTGAAAATGCAGCGCTTTGGGAAACCTTATTTTGGGATGGCAGAGCAAGCTCATTAGAGCAACAAGCGTTAATGCCAATACAAGATAGCAACGAAATGAACTTTCGGCTGTTTGAGTTAGGGCTAAGGTTAAATATTAACGCGTACTATAAAAGTAAGTTCAATGAGGTGTTTGGCAAAAATATAATTGAAGTGAGTGATGTCGCAAAAGCGTTGGCGACTTTTCAACGGACTATTCGTTCACGTAATGCAGACTTTGATTATTTTATGCATGCAATTACGCAAGAGGACCCCAAAAAGAAGGACTTTTACGCTAAAAAATTAAGCGATCAAGCGTTGTGGGGGATGCACTTATTTAGAACCAAAGCGCGATGTATGAACTGTCATTCTGGCGCACTTTTTTCAGATAACAAATTTCACAATATCGGTCTTACTTACTATAAAAGGGAGTACGAAGACCTTGGATTATTTAACATCACCGGTATGCCTGATGATGTAGGTAAATTTAAAACGCCTAGTCTTCGTGGGGTGATGAACACTAAACCTTGGATGCACAATGGTTTATTTGCAAGCATGGAAGGTATTATCAATATTTATAATGCAGGAGGCGTACGGATCCCTAAGGACAAAAATGATGTGTTTTTCCCTGAAACATCACCCATTTTGCAGCCTTTATTACTGACCACAGAAGAAATGAAAGCGCTAGAGGCGTTTTTAAATGCCATTACAGCTCACCCAGCAAGAGGCCCGCATTTTTCATTCTTATCGCGATCAAAATGAAATGGTAAGTAAAAATTATAGTGAGCCATAAAAAAACCTTGTAGAGACGCACTCTACAAGGTTTAATTTTACAGCTTACAGCTTACAGCTTACAGCTTACAGCTTACAGCTTACAGCTTACTATTTATTGCGGTTTTCTTTACTAAACGCGCGGATCTTACGTTTTTGCGAAAGCGTTACTTTATTAGTACGTCCTGCAAATGGATTTTCGCCTTCTCTAAATTCAATTTTGATTGGCGTGCCCATAATTTTTAGTGCTTTACGGTAGTAGTTCATCAGGTAGCGTTTATAGCTATCAGGTAAATCATGTACTTGGTTACCGTGGATCACAATACGTGGCGGATTATAACCACCTGCATGGGCATATTTAAGCTTCACACGACGACCACGAACAAGCGGTGGCTGGTGATCGGCTTGTGCCATATCCATGATACGACGTAGCATAGCGGTGCTGATACGTTTAGTTGCTGAGGCATAAGCTTCGTCAATTGACTCAAATAAATGGCCAACCCC
Organism: Pseudoalteromonas sp. Ld20; assembly: GCF_045064175.1. Classification (NCBI taxonomy): domain Bacteria; kingdom Pseudomonadati; phylum Pseudomonadota; class Gammaproteobacteria; order Alteromonadales; family Pseudoalteromonadaceae; genus Pseudoalteromonas; species Pseudoalteromonas sp. Ld20. The sequence goes on along the minus strand of NZ_JBISHB010000026.1, from coordinate 158,138 downwards.
CGTACCATGCAAAGCAGAGATAAAGTGTAAGCGTGCGAAGTCAATAAAGCCTAAACGACGATCAAGCTCAGATTTGATACGGTCTTTGACGTAGTCATCCAGACCATCCCATTTATTCACGGCAATAACCAGTGAACGACCAGAGTTTAAAGCAAAGCCAAGTAAGCTTAAATCTTGATCAGAAATACCGTCACGCGCATCAACAACCAATAACACGACGTTACAATCTTCGATTGCTTGTAGTGTTTTGATCACTGAGAACTTTTCAACGACATCACTTACTTTTTTACGTTTACGAACACCAGCGGTATCGATTAATACGTACTCTTTTTCATTACGCGTCATTGGAATGTAAATAGAGTCGCGTGTTGTGCCTGGCATATCATAAACAATAACCCGCTCTTCACCCAATATACGGTTAGTTAGCGTTGACTTACCAACATTAGGGCGACCAATGATAGCCAATTTCACTGGCTTATCAGCAAACGCTTCTTGCTCAATCTCTTCGCCATCTTCAGCGTATAAATCTACAAGTTCTTCGTCATCACCAGTGCCATCATCATTTAATGCTGATAACTCAGCGATCACGGGCTGCAAAGTTTGCTCAAGTAACAAAGTGATACCGCGGCCATGTGCTGCAGCAATATGGTGTACTTCGCCTAACGATAATTGATAAAACTCAGCGCAGTTTGAATCGGCATCAATACCATCGGTTTTGTTGGCAACAACAAAGCTTTTCTTCTCTTGTTTGCGTAAATGGTTTGCAATGGCTTGATCAGCCACCGTCATACCTACGCGCGCATCAACTAAGAATAATACGATGTCAGCTTCTTCAATCGCGAGTAGCGATTGATCAGCCATCTCGATTTCAATGCCTTTTTCTGAGCCATCGATACCACCCGTGTCTACCACGATAAATTCATAGCCATCGTAATTAGCTTGGCCATATTTTCTATCTCGTGTAAGGCCCGGGAAATCGGCAACGAGTGCGTCACGAGTACGTGTTAAACGGTTAAATAATGTGGATTTGCCCACATTGGGTCGCCCAACTAGAGCGATCACGGGAAGCATAAACTACCTCTTAAAAAAACAACAAAGGCTTCGCAGTGCGAAGCCTTAAAAAAATACATTTAGTATTAGTAAGTTAGTTCGGAATTTTTACCGCACTTACTTCACCATCTCGGGTGTATAAAATCAGTTTGTCGTCCGCAACAACTGGCTCAACAAAGAAACCTGAACTGTCGAAGTCTTCACGCGATACAAGCTCGCCTGACTCTTTATTTAGCCAATGTAAGTAACCTTCTTGGTCGCCTAATGCTAAATAATTTCCTGCTACCGCAGGCCCTGTTAAATACCAACCACGAAGGGCCGGTTGACTCCAGCGTTCAATGCCAGAGCTTTTATCAAGTGCATATACAACGCCGTCACTATCTACTACATAGATAGTTTGTCCATCCATAGACATCTCACGGTAACTGCTGTACTCGCGTTTCCATACAACGTTACCTGAGCGAATATCAACAGCGGCTAAATTACCATTATAGGCAATAGCATACGCGTAAGGTCCGCTGATCAGTGGTTGTGTGTCAACATCAACTAGGCGTTCAAACTCTGATGAGCCTTTTGCTGTTGCTATTTCAGAACTCCATGCTGAGTAACCGCTTTCAGAAATAAATACACTTAGTTTGCCTGTTTCAAGGCCAACTAATACACCACCGTTAGCAACGGTTGGTGAGCTTTGCCCACGTAATGTTAGTGCTGGTACTTCTTGCTCATGACTCCAGCGCTCTTCGCCAGTATCAGGGTGTAGGGCAAGTAATTTACCAGAACCTAAATTAACAAAAATAAGGCCATCGCCTGCCGCTGGTTTAGATAATACTTCACCAGGGACTGTTTTACGCCAAACAATTTCACCTGTTTCACGGTCAAGCGCTGTTAAATAGCCGTGCTCAGAGCCGATAAATATTTTGCCATAAGCTTGTAAAATACCACCAGAGAGTTTTGCACTGACGTCACTTTCCCATGGCCAAAATGTTGTATTTTCACGTACGTCAGTTTGCCAAATAGTATCACCATTAACCAGTGATAGAGCTTCGACTTCACCTTCACGGTTTGCTACAAAAACACGATCATTGTAAATGGCTGGCGTAAGACGAGAAAAATAATGTTCTACACCATCGCCAATACTTTCTTGCCACACTACGTCGGTTTCAAATTGATTAACGATTTCAGGTAATACGAGTTCTTCTTCGTCATCGCTAGATGAGCAACCCATTAGGGTAGCCATACATAAAGCGATACTTGCTGCTGTTAATTTTTTCATGGTAACCCCTTTATGCCGCTGGGCTAGTTACTGCCAAGTCATCAAGTTTGATTTGCAATAATGGGTTATTCTCAAGGCCACCTGCATCTGCGGCACTTTGATACGCCGTACGAGCTTGCTCTTGTTTACCTTGAGCTGTGTAAACATCACCTTGTAACTCAGCCACTGCAGCTGCAAATGCAGGCGATAGCGTGGTATTTAATGTTGTTAATGCTTGGTCATATTGCTGTTGTGCAATTTGAACTCGTGCTAAACGTGTCGTCGCAGTTGCTTTTAAGTCGCTATTAGCAACGTTGCTGATAATCCAGTTTAATTTTTCGCTGGCAACATCTAATTTATCTTGTTCAACGGCTTCTTTTGCAGCAACAAAAGCGGCAAGTACGCTGTAGTTAGTATCTTTATTATCAGCGATAAACTGATCAGCAGCACCAAGAACTTCGCCACCTTCGACTAGTTGAGTGTAGGCATCTGATGCGGATTCAGCCGTGGTTAGTTGATTCTGGTTATAGGCTTTCCAGCCATACAAACCACCTAAACCAACAATTACGCCAAGCGCAAGTGATAGGCCATTTTCACGGAAAAAGCGCTTAATTGCTTCAGCTTGTTGTTCTTCTGTTGAATAAATATCCATTCTTACCTCTTATACTATTTAGCTTTGCACAAGCTCAGCTAACAGCGTTTTAATTTGTTCTAATTCTAATGTGACTTGCTCTTTACGTTCTCGTAAATATTTAACAGTCACAACGCCTTGTTCTAATTCGTCATCGCCAATGATCAGTGCAACCACTGCATCACTTTTATCGGCACGTTTTAATTGCTTTTTAAAGTTACCACCACCTGCGTGAACCATAACTCGCAGGCCAGGTACTTCAGCACGTAATTTAGCCGCAATAAGTGGCGCTTGAATACTTGCTTTATCGCCCATTGCCGCCAAATATACATCAGCATTACGGCGAATGTCACCAACACATTCTAAAGCTTGTAACAATAGTACTAAACGCTCAAGTCCCATAGCAAAGCCCACAGCAGGAGTGGCTTTACCGCCAAGCTGTTCAACTAAACCATCGTAACGCCCACCTGCACATACAGTACCTTGTGCACCTAGGCTGTCTGTTACCCACTCAAAAACAGTGCGGTTATAGTAATCAAGGCCGCGTACGAGCTTTTCATTAACCGTGTATATGACGCCAGCTGCGTCTAAACGTTCACATAAATTTTCAAAATGTGCTTTTGATTCAGCATCTAAGTGCTCAGACAGTTTAGGCGCATCAGTTAAGATGGCTTGTACGTCTGGGTTTTTACTATCAAGTACACGCAAAGGGTTTGAATGCATACGACGTTTTGAGTCTTCATCGAGTACATCAATATGTTGCTCTAAATAAGCAACTAATGCATCACGGTAATCAGCGCGCGCTTCATTCGAACCTAAAGAATTAAGCTCTAAACGAACGTGTTCATTAATACCAAATGCTTGCCATAATTGTGCAGTTAGTAATATCACTTCTGCATCAATATCAGCACTGGCAATACCAAACGTTTCTAAACCAAACTGATGAAATTGACGATAACGGCCTTTTTGCGGACGCTCATGACGAAACATTGGGCCCATATACCAAAGGCGTTGCTCTTGGTTATACAGTAAACCGTTTTGGTTACCTGCACGAACACACACTGCAGTACCTTCAGGGCGCAAGGTTAGTAAGTCGCCATTACGATCTGCAAAGGTATACATTTCTTTTTCTACAATATCGGTTACTTCACCAATAGAGCGCTTAAAAAGATCGGTTGATTCTACAATTGGAAAACGAATTTCTTGATAACCGAACGATGCTACCGTCTCGCGTAAAATGTTTTCTACTTTCTGCCAAACTTGTGTATCGCCTGGCAGACAATCGTTCATACCGCGAACTGCCTGAATTTGTTTTGCCACTGATAAATCCTAAAAACTGTTTTTGTGTAATAAATAAAAGACTACACAACAAGAATGCTAAAAATTGACCCGCCATTATAGCTGGCATGCGTGCGGCAAACCACCCAGTTTGCCGACTATATTGACTTTATTCGACGATTTTTATGTCAATTGGGGTCTGTTTTTCTTTTTCGGCGATAAAGTCACGTACATAACCTTCGAGCTGATCAACAATATTGTTGTTATCAATGCGGGCTTTTTGGCGCTCACCATTGATATAAAGGCCTGAACGGCGGTTTGCACCGGCTAAACCAATGTCACTGACAAGTGCTTCACCTGGGCCATTTACTACGCAACCAATGACCGATACCGACACCGGCTCGATGATATCTTCCAAGCGTTCTTCAAGTGCATTCATGGTGCTAACCACATCAAACTCTTGGCGAGAACAGCTTGGGCACGCAATAAAATTAATCCCACGAGAACGAATTCGTAATGATTTTAGAATATCAAAACCGACTTTGATTTCTTGCACAGGATCAGCCGCTAAGGAGACACGTAAAGTATCGCCAATGCCCTCGGCAAGTAACATACCTAAGCCAACTGCAGACTTAACTGAGCCAGAACGCATGCCGCCAGCTTCTGTAATACCAAGATGTAAAGGTTGGTCAATTTCTTTCGCGAGCAGGCGGTATGCGCCAACCGCTAAAAATACGTCAGAGGCCTTTACTGATATTTTAAATTGGTCGAAATCGAGGCGGCGCAAAATATTCACATGGCGCATGGCTGATTCAAGCAAAGCCTCTGGTGTAGGCTCGCCATATTTTTCTTGCAAATCGCGCTCTAACGAGCCGCCATTAACACCAATACGAATGGGAATATTGTGCTCACGAGCAGAGTCAACGACCGCACGAATACGTTCTTCGCTGCCGATATTGCCCGGATTAATACGCAGGCAATCTACACCATATTTCGCTACTTTGAGCGCAATACGGTAGTCAAAATGAATGTCTGCGACAAGCGGGATAGTTACTTGCTCTTTTATACTTCTAAATGCGTCGGCCGCATCCATGGTTGGCACAGATACGCGCACAATATCTGCGCCCGCATCTTGAATTGCCTGAATTTGTGCAACGGTTGCATCAACATCCATAGTATCGGTGTTGGTCATTGACTGCACGGCAATCGGGGCACCATCACCTATAGGTACATTACCTACATTTATACGCGTTGACTTTCTGCGTTTGATTGGAGATTCTGAAAACATAGCGACTACTCTGCTAGTGGTAAATTAAATTTGGCTAAACGGTTTTGTGGAAAATGTGATATATCAATAGCATCACCGTCTAATGTGATATCAATAACTTGGTGTTTGCCCAAGACGACAGAAAAAGGTGGTTTTCCTGATACCGTCATCACATAACCTGCTTTTTTCACACCAAAGGCGACTTTATCGCCTTCACCGTCGTGTATTTCTACCCAACTCTCTTGATTAAAGCGCATAACAATTGTGCTTAAAGCATTTTCTTTATCAGCTGTCGCTGTTTGCGTCGCTTTGCTACTTGGAAACGATACTTGTGATGCCGAAAGCCTCATTTGTTCTATTTTAGTGCGTTTTTCGTCATCTGGTAAAACGCTGTCCTCATTAGCGTCATCGGCTGTAAAATCAGCATTGGTAATATCACGTTCTTTAAGTTCAGTTGTGTTTTTTGGTACTTGGTTTTCTTCATCACTACCGAGTGTATTATTTAATAATGGTGTAACCACTGACTCTTTGATGGGAGTGGCATTTTGCCACCACCAAAGTGCAGAAGAACCAATAACAATGGCTAAAATTGCATAGCTAACCAGCATTAGACGGCTATCGTTTGCTTCTTTTTCTGTGCGTTTTGAAAAACTTTGCATATTGCTTTTTTTAAGCACTTCGGGTTGTTCAGGAAACAAATTCATCACTGCTGTTTTATCTAAATTAAATTCACGGCAGTAGCTTTTTGCATACCCTTTAGTAAAGGTTGCAGGGCCAAGAAGAAGATGGTCGTCGTTTTCCAAGTGCTGCAATTGCAATACGGATAATTTTAATTTATTTGCTAGCTCTTCACGGCTAACATTGGCCTGCTCTCGGGCATTTTTTAAAGTCTGACCAAGAGTGATCGGCGTTGATTCAGTATTTTCATCATTCATAAAGCGTATGATTCAGGATCCACTAGTAACAGTCTATGCCCAGGTTTAAGTGCAACATCCGGGCTTAATTTATTCCATCGCATTAACTGATCAATTAATAAACGACGCTCAGTGGCAATACTGTATAAGGTATCACCAGTGTTAATTTTGTAATAAATATTGGGGTCATTGAGGTAAATATTAGTCCCATTGGCCACCCGATCAGATTCTCTTAGACCATTCCATTGGAGTAACTTTTGTAGTTTAACATTGTATCGTACAGAAATGCTAAATAGGTTTTCACCATCTTGTAGAACATGGTAAGGAGTTGTTAGTTGAGGGACGCGAGAGTTGAGCATAGGTGCTTGATTGTATTGCTCAGTGCCAGAGAAGCGTACTTCAGGTTGATTGCTATAACGTTCATTTTGCCCTGCAAATACAGCTTCATTACGCTGCGGTTGATAAAATACCACCTTTTCATCTTCACTCAATTCACTTGAAAACTGAACTTGGTTGGTTGGTGCAGCTTGGCTTGAGTTGTTGTTCGTGTTGTTATTGGTACTGGGTGCGCCAAAAGAAACAATTTTAATGCCATCTTGAGGGGGCGTTTCTTTTTTTGTAACAGGCTTGGTATCGACACTTACAACAGTAGGGACATTTTTATTTACTACTGGCTGTGTTATTTGTTGATTAGCGGCTAAATGCACCGTTGGCACTGCTAATGTTGGCTCAGGTGCTTTCTCAACAATCACGTCTGGTATTATTACAGAAGTAGCTGTGTGTTCTATTGGCGTATCAGGTGTCTCATTTTTGTCTGGTGTTAAGGCTAATGCAGACATGACAGCAGCGGCATCATTATTTTTTTGTACTTGTTTAACAACCTGCGTTGGTGGCGTCACTATTGCAGGCTGCTCTTCGGTTACATTGGTTTCTATAATCGCCAATGCTGCTAGTACAGCACCTGTATCAACTGGAGGGCTGCTAATATTAACCGGTTGCTTGGTAATTGTTTCAGTAGACTTCAGCTCAACTTCCGTAACAGGCTCGGCCTTTGTGGGCTCTGCAGGCACAGTTAATAAAGCAGAATTTAAGTCATTAGAACTTGCTCGTACAACGTCATTTTTTTGCGTTGTTACAGAGTCAATACTTGTTGGCTTATTGATTGCCTGCGCCGCTGTGGTTTTTGGCGGCGCTTTTTTCTTTTTTACAATGCGCATTTTTGGCGCTGAGTTAAAAGTGCCACTTGGGCTATTTTCTTTTAACTCGTCTAATTTTGCTTGCCGATATTGTAAGCGCAATATTTCAAATTCACTGCGTTTGATTCGTTGTTCACGAATAAGCACCGCTTCATTTGTTGTAGGGTAGGTTTGCAGTATCGTTGCGGCAGTGGTTTCAGCTTTTTCGATATGCCCCATACGTTGTTCTATCAAATAACTTAAAAACAACGATCGAGACGATATTTGCCCTGAATTTTCATAACGTTCAAGGAGTGCTTGTGCTTTATGTAAGTCACTTTTGGCATAATATAAAGCAGCTAAACTAATGAGTGACGATGCACGCATTGAACTATGTTTTATCGCTGATATGAAATACTTCTCGGCATTATCAAAATCGTCAAATTCTATTGCACATAATGCTAAGTTTTCATAACTTTCAGCAACCCGAATATAGCTCGGGATCGAAATTGCTTTAAGTAATTGCTCTGTGGCGCGGTCATATTCATCAATGCCACACAAAAATACACCATAGTTATTACGTGTATTTGGATCATCAGGGTTTATTTCAAGTGCTTTTTGGTAGGATTTATCAGCAAGTATATTCTCACCGACTTGCTGGTAGTAATAAGCAAATGAATAGTGTACTTCGGGTAAGTTTGGCGCGAAAGATGCGGCTCGCTCGAGGTTATACTTTGCTTGTGAATTATTACCAGTATTTAAATATTGAAGAGCAAGAGCGATACGCGTGCGTGCTGCACCGACATTGTTGATTTTATTTTCGACAACGGGTTTGTCATTGCCATCATAACTATTCTCAGTCACACAGCCTGTTAGAGCAAGTACGCTGACAGTTAAAGCAAGTAAGGATCGCATTTCCTAATCTCTTTATTATTATCCATATATTGTGCCTATCTTACCTAAAAGCACTCGTGTTGCATCAATTATTTACTCAACACAGGTGCTTTTGGTTTTTTAGATAAGTTAAGCTTGGTGAATATTCACCGAAATAGCATTATCGTCACGCATTTTCTTTTTCGCTAAACGTTTAGTACGGTCAACAACATCACCCACTAATTGGCCGCAGGCTGCATCAATGTCGTCACCACGAGTACGACGAACAATACAGGTAATACCCGCTGCTTGTAACACTTTTGAAAAGCGATCAATACGGCTATTACTTGAGCGTGTATATTCGTTACCCGGGAATGGATTAAACGGAATAAGGTTCACTTTAGACGGGGTGCCTTTTAGCGTTTTAACTAACTCATGGGCCTGATCTGTGCTGTCATTAATACCGTTTAGCATTACATACTCAATGGTTACGTCTTTATTAGCTTTAGATCCATCAATGTAACGACGACATGCAGCTAAAAACTCTTCAATCGGGTATTTTTTATTGATTGGCACTAAAATATCACGCAACGCGTTATCAGGCGCATGCAGAGAAATTGCCAATGCAACGTCGATTTTTTCTTTTAATAAATCAAGTGCAGGTACAACACCAGACGTACTTAACGTAACGCGGCGCTTAGATAAACCAAAGCCCCAATCGTCCATCATTAATTCCATTGCTGGCACAACGTTTTTAAGATTAAGTAATGGCTCACCCATACCCATCATTACGACGTTAGTGACAGGGCGTTTTTCACTATGACCATCAAGGCCAATATCTTTAGCAACGCGCCAAACTTGGCCAATGATCTCAGATACTTTTAAGTTACGGTTAAAGCCTTGTTGTGCAGTAGAGCAGAATGTACATTCAAGCGCACAACCTACCTGTGAAGATACACATAAAGTTGCGCGTTCTTTTTCAGGGATCCAAACAGCTTCAACTTCTTGGCCGCCTTCAAGTATAAGCGCATACTTAATCGTGCCGTCACTGGCTTGCTGGCGTACAGTGATCTCAGGTGCAACAATTTCGCATTCAGCTTTAAGTTTTTCTTTTAGCTTTTTGTTTACGTTGCTCATGTCGTCAAAGTTATCAACGCCAAAATGATAAATCCATTTCATCACCTGGTCACTACGAAACGGTTTTTCACCGAACGATGCAAATAGTTCGCGCATTGCTTCTCGGTTTAAATCTAATAAATTAATCTTTTTTTGCTCGGTGGTCATGAAACAACCTTAATCAGTGACGGTGGTGATAAAAATTTACAAGGGCGAATTGTACACAATTCACACACTTTAATCATTAAGTAAAACATCATAAATAGAGTGTTTAATACTTTACATAATGACTAAAAAAGGGCTCGAAAGCCCTTTTCATACTTTGCATCACAGGGTTAGCTGTGAAACTCGAATTAACGAGTACGTGGGCAAAGCTCTTCGTCAGCGAAGAAATACGCGATTTCGCGAGCAGCAGATTCAACAGCATCAGAACCGTGAACAGCATTTTCGTCGATGCTATCAGCGTAGTCTGCACGTAAAGTGCCAGCTAGTGCTTCAGCTGGGTTAGTAGCACCCATGATTTCGCGATTTTTAAGAACAGCGTTTTCGCCTTCAAGAACTGTAACCATTACTGGACCAGATGTCATGAAAGATACTAAAGCACCAAAGAAAGGACGCTCGCTGTGCTCTGCGTAGAAACCTTCAGCTTTCTCTTGTGAAAGGTGAACCATTTTAGCTGCAACGATTTTAAGGCCAGCAGATTCGAAACGGTTGTAGATAGCGCCAATGTGGTTTTTTGCAACTGCATCAGGTTTTACGATTGAGAAAGTACGCTCTAAAGCCATCTTTATGCTCCAATAATTTTAAGTAAAAGTGTGAATATTAACGGGCACGAATTATACGCGCTTTAGGAGGTAATGCCTAGTATTATTAAAAACGAGCAAAATGACAATTAGACCGTTTCAAAGAATAGGAGGAAAATGATTTTAGTTTTCTAGGTTGATTTTGATGACGTTTTGTTAATTATTGTTACCTTTTGTGTTGCTTTGTTAATTTTAAGGTGAGTTGTTGCTGGGGGTAAAAATGTACTGTAAGTTTAGTCGCTCTATAGGATTTTTTTCTTACACCAAGGAGATGATAAAAATGAAAAAGTTATTAGTGATTGCGCTGTTAGCCAGCTTTATTACAGCGTGTGGTTCAGACAACGAGGCTGCATTAGAATGCCCGCCTACAGCGATTGCAATTGATATAAATGACATTGAATTAGCGGTTAATAATGGCCAGTACCAAGCGAACACTTTAATTTCTTACGACAAAATCAACGTATCATTTGAAGCCTCAGGCACCAATGTTTACAGTGCCGGTAACGAATTCGATGAAAACAAAACGTATGCTGAAAATTGCGTAACCTTGCCTGTTGTTATCCCGGCTAATAATAAATTAACCAAGCTTAATGTTTATTCGTCCGCTGACTTTAGTGCTGACTTAACAGCTGGCAGCAGTTTAAACGATGTGTTTAGTGTCATTGAATTTAATATTGAGAATAGTCAAGAAGCGGTTACAGTTACAAAAGTGCAAGAGTTACTGCCCGTTATGATGCAAAGGTACTTTAATTTTACACTAAATACAGCGCCTGAATTTGAAAGCAGCCATGTGTTTTATATCGAAATTAGTTTAGACAACGGTAAGCAGTTTTTACTAGAGACCCCTGAGGTTTTACTTTCTAACTAACTGGCACACCTCACTGTATGGTTAACATCTCAGCTGTAAAGGCTCACTTGCTATTGCAGCTGAGATAATTTAAAAAAGAATAAGACGGGTTTGATTGATTCTGATCAACATAAAGCTACCTTAAACGCCATACACTCTCGCGCTTCATTTAATCTCAATTTTCATGCAACTGATTTGCACTCAGTTCGATGTATGGAGCGCGCATGCCGTCAGCTATTTCTACCCCTAATTCATCTACCCCAGATCTTTTTGTGCCTGAGTTGCTATCGCCAGCAGGCAGTTTAAAAAATATGCGTTACGCATTCGCCTACGGTGCAGATGCCGTGTATGCGGGGCAGCCTCGTTACAGTTTACGGGTGCGAAATAATGAATTTGATCTCGATACCCTTAAAATAGGCATTAACGAAGCTCACGCACAAGGTAAAAAGTTTTATGTGGTATCAAACATCGCGCCGCACAACGCTAAAGTTAACTCTTACCTGCGTGATATTGAACCTGTGATAGCTATGAAACCGGATGCGTTGATCATGTCAGATCCTGGTTTAATCATGCTAGTTCGTGACAAGTGGCCCGATATGCCCATTCATCTATCGGTACAAGCGAATGCGGTAAACTTCGCAAGCGTTAAGTTTTGGGCAAAGCAGGGCATAGAACGCGTTATTTTATCGCGCGAATTATCACTTGAAGAAATCAGCGAAATTCGCACACTGTGCCCAGAAACAGAGCTCGAAGTATTTGTACATGGCGCACTATGTATGGCGTATTCAGGGCGTTGCTTGCTCTCGGGTTACATAAACAAGCGGGATCCTAACCAAGGTACTTGCACTAATGCATGTCGTTGGGAGTACGACGTAAAGCCCGGCACTGAGAACGAAACCGGTGAGATGGTACATAAAATTGATCCGAAAGATGTGATCCCGACACTTGGCGAAGGCGCACCGAGCGACGACATTGTGATGCTTGAAGAGCAAGGCCGCCCTGGTGAATATATGCCCGCGTTTGAAGACGAGCACGGCACTTACATCATGAATTCAAAAGATTTACGCGCCGTACAATACGTAGATCAGTTAACAAAAATGGGCGTGCACAGCTTAAAAATAGAAGGGCGTACTAAATCATTTTATTATGTAGCGCGTACCGCACAGGTTTATCGCAAAGCCATTGATGATGCCGTGGCAGGTAAACCCTTTGATGCCAACCTATTTAAAACACTTGAGAGTCTAGCACATCGAGGGTATACCGAAGGCTTTTTAAAACGCCACGCTCACCAAGACTACCAAAACTACGAATACGGCCATTCAGTGTCAGACAAACAACAGTTTGTTGGCGAAGTGCTTGGTCGAGATGAGCACGGGTTAGTGCAGATTGATGTGAAGAATAAGTTTTGCGTGGGCCACTCACTGGAGCTAATGACCCCGCTGGGTAACTTTAACTTTACACTGCAAGCGATGCAGAACAAAAAAGGTGAGAATATTACTGACGCCAAAGGCTCTGGCCACATCGTTAGTATCCTATTACCTGAAAGCATAAACTTAGAACATGCTATTTTGATGCGTAACTTGGATGAAAACCAAGATACCCGTAATCCGTTTAAAAAAGCCGTGGTTTAACCACGGCAATACGATTTAACTCTTTGTATTAATTCACCTCTTTCTGTAAAAAAATGTATCAATCTATTAAAGCTAATCCCTACTTTCACGATCCCTTATTTCTCGGTTAACAATTTACCTTTAAGCTCATACATGATTCTTTTGTTGATCTGAACGTATTTGGTAAGTTCAAACACAATCGAGATTTAAGAACTTACCACCTTACCACTTTGTAATTTTGTTATTACCAATTCTTTGGTTTTATCTCCTATCTATTGATCCTGGTTTTGCTTGCTACTTTTATTTATATTTATCAGTACTTTATTGGTTTTTGTTCTCCGCTTTTTTTACTTGTAGCTTTTTTAATTATGAAAACACTATAGTTTTATTATTACCTATTTAAATTATTGATATACAAATTGGTTGACAATATGCTTGCTGGGTAATACTGTTTTCATACGTTGATTGGTAAGTTTTTACGAGTGATGTATTTTACCTCTCAGCAAATTTTCAGAGTTTTACTACTATTAGGGAAACTCCAGAGGTTCAATAAAGCGAAGCTGTGTCACTGATACTTAGCTGATAAATAGCGTTGAAATAAACGCTCAATAATTTAGGAGTTATTCATGTCTAAACCAACAATTGGTTTCATTGGGCTAGGCCTTATGGGCGGCAATATGGTCGAGAACTTACAAAATAAAGGCTACGAGCTGGTTGTAATGGACCTTAATAAAGAGTCTGTTGCTAAATGTGTTGAGCGTGGCGCGAAAACGGTGGCCACAGCAAAAGAGCTTGCAGCCGCAGCTGACATTGTCATGCTGTGTTTAACAACATCAACAATTGTTGAAAAAGTCGTATACGCAGAAGATGGTTTGCTTGCCGGTTTTAAAGCCGGCTCAGTCCTTATTGATTTTGGTACATCAATTCCATCATCAACAAAGAAAATTGGTGCAGATCTCGCTGAAAAAGGCGTTGGTATGATTGATGCGCCATTGGGCCGTACGCCAGCACACGCTAAAGACGGGTTGTTGAATATTATGGCCGCAGGTGATTTAGAAACATTCAATAAAGTGAAGCCTGTGTTAGCAGAGCAAGGCGAGAATGTGTTTCATTTAGGTGAACTTGGTGCTGGTCACACAACAAAATTAATTAATAATTTTATGGGGATGACAACAGTGTGTGCAATGTCGCAAGCATTTGCAGTGGCGGATCGTGCAGGTGTTGATCGTCAACAATTGTTTGACATTATGTCAACGGGCCCTTCTAACTCGCCGTTTATGCAATTTTGCAAAAATTACGCTGTAGATAATGTAAGTGATTTGGGTTTTTCAATCGCAAATGCTAATAAAGACTTGGGTTACTTCCTGCAAATGGTGTCTGACCTTGGTACTGAATCGAAAATTGCAGAAGGTTCATCAGCTAATTTACAAGCAGCGTTTGATGCAGGCATGGGGCAAGGCAACGTACCTGAAATTTTTGATTACTTTAAAACACTAGATAAATAATTCTGGTTAATTTTAGGTGCTAGGCAAGATGTTTAGCACCTTTACACACACATATAAACACTGGGAAAGCGAGTTATCTTAATCGGGTAACAGTATAATCCAGTCAAACGAGTTAACTATGCGATTGATCAATCTAACTATAATAAAATTTAGCCTAGTTATCCTTGGTTGTATTTCAACAGCAGCAACAGCCAAAGACTACTTTGTTGATAATAAGCAAGCTTACACTGATATTGCCCAAGATTTAAAAGCGGGCGATACAGTTATTTTAAAAAATGGTACGTGGACAGATTTTGAGATTTTGTTTCAAGGTCAAGGCACAGAAACATCCCCTATTCAGTTGACTGCACAAACCAAAGGTAAGGTTTTTTTAACTGGTCAGTCTAACCTTCGCCTTGCTGGGGAGTATCTGCATGCCAGCGGTTTGGTATTTAAAAATGGCTTCACCCCCACTTCTGCAGTTATTGAGTTTCGCCGCAATAAAAATGAGCTAGCTCGTCATTCACGAGTTTCAGAAGTTGTAATCGATAACTATAACAATCCCGATAAGCGAGAATCAGATTATTGGGTTGCATTGTATGGCCAACATAATCGCTTTGATCATAACCATTTAGTGGGTAAACGCAATAAAGGCGTAACGGTTGCTGTACGTTTGAATAATAAACAAAGCCAAGAAAACTACCATCAGATAGACCATAACTACTTTGGTTATCGCCCGACGTTTGGTTCAAACGGAGGGGAAACGTTGCGCATTGGTACAAGCCATTACTCTTTGACGGACTCATTCACGCTTGTTGAGAAGAACTATTTTGAGCAAACGAATGGTGAAGTAGAAATTATTTCGATTAAATCAGGTAAAAACATTGTCCGTAACAATGTGTTTTTTGAAGCCCGGGGTACATTGACCATGCGCCATGGTAATGGGAACTTAATTGAAGAAAATATCTTTTTTGGTAATGGTGTAGATCATACCGGTGGGATTCGGGTTATCAATAAAGATCAAATAATCCGTAATAATTACCTTGAAGGATTAACTGGCTTTCGTTTTGGCAGTGGCTTTACTGTGATGAACGGCGTGCCTAATTCATCGATTAATCGATATCACCAAGTAGAAAACGCACAAATAGAAAACAATACGTTTGTTAACGTGCGGCATATTCAGCTAGCGGCAGGCAGTGATGCTGAGCGCAGTGCAGTGCCAATTAATAGTGTAATGAAAAACAACCTCATTATTAATGAAAATAACCAGCAACCTTTTACCGCGTTTGACGACGTAAGTGGCATTAAATTTACTGGTAATCTTACCAATACTGAGGTGCTTAGTGATGTAGCGTACGGTGTAAAGCGACAAGCCATATCACTTAAGCGAAATAAAGCTGGGTTACTTCTGCCAAACACAAATAAGTTTAACGCAGGTGCAAAAGCTAATTTAACTGTATTGGCTAAAGACCAAACGGGTGTTACTTGGTATGAAAAAGTGCCCGCTATTATCGCTTTTGACTCAGGTAAAACACGTAGAGTTAAAGGCTCTGCAAACGCATTACTGAACGCGATTGAAGCGGCTGAGTCTGGCGATGTGTTAGAACTGACTGGCGGGCAATACGATGTATCTAAGCTTGTTGCGATTGATAAAGTACTCACTATTAAAGCACACAAAAAAGGCAAGACAACACTGACATTTGAGCGCTCAACATTATTTGAAATTCATGATGGTGGCAGCTTAAAGCTCGATGGATTAATTATTTCAGGCAAAAGCAGCCCAGACTCCGCTGGCAACAGTGTAGTGAGGACGAAAAAGTGGGGCATGGTTAATAATTATCGCTTAATGATGATGAATAGCCAGATAACAGACCTTGATATAAACCATACTTTTGACTTTTTTAAAACCGGTAAAGGTGCGCTTGCTGATGAAATAACATTCACGAATAACACATTTAATAAAGTGTCTGGCGATATCCTCCGCTTAGACAGTGAAATTGAAGATTTAGGTATCTATAACGCGGATTATGTAACGCTTGTTGATAATCGCTTTAGCAATATCAATGGCAGTTTAATTAAGCTTTATCGTGGTGGCACTGATGAAAGCACGTTTGGTCCCCACTTGAGCATGACAGGTAACACCTTAACAAATGTAGGCCTTGGCAAACGCAATAAAAGCAATGCGAGTGTTTACCTCCATGGTGTGCAAGTTACGAATATAGATAACAATACCTTTGTTAAATCAGCACCTATTATTATTGAGCATACAGTGGGTGAGCCAAACACGATGATCATTAACAATACCTTCGATAGTACTGAACAGCCAAGTGTTACTGAGCTTAGAGTTGCAGGGCCGCACACGGCCACATTAATAAACAATAAAGTAATTAAGAATTAGTGGGGTGTTGTTGATGTCATTATCGAGCTTACAAACAAAATTAAAAGCGGGTGCTATGTCAGTTGTGCTTGCTGTCGCTTCATTTAGTTCGTTGGCTGCGCATCCTAATTTAGTGATCACGCAAAGCGATGTTGTCAAAATGCGTGGCGCACTTGATAGTCAAGGCTACTTTAGTGAACGCTATCACAGTTTAAAGGCGCAGGTTGATAAAGAAATTGCATTTCCAATTGTGGTGCCCGTGCCTAAAGATGGTGGCGGTGGTTACACTCATGAGCGCCATAAAAAGAATTATCAATTAATGTATCGTGCTGGGATTATTTATCAGCTTAGCCAACAACAAAAATACGCAAATTATGTTCGCGATATGTTACTTGAGTACGCAACACTTTATCCTAGCTTAGATGTACACCCGAAACGTAAAGTGAAATCACAAAACCCAGGGAAATTGTTTTGGCAAAGCCTAAATGAGGCAATGTGGTTAGTTTATACTATCCAAGCATACGATTTGGTTCATGATGCGCTGACAGATCAGCAAACTAATATTATTGAGCAACAGTTACTTCGTCCTGTTGCCTTATTCTTATCGCAAGGGCAACCAACAACATTCAATAAAGTGCACAACCATGGTACGTGGGCAACTGCTGGCGTAGGCATGGCGGGTTACGTTATGAACGAACCCGAATGGGTTGAAAAAGCGTTATATGACCTAGATAAGTCAGGTAAAGGAGGGTTTTTAAAGCAGCTAGATATGCTGTTCTCTCCACAAGGTTACTATAACGAAGGGCCTTATTACCAACGTTTTGCCTTATTGCCCTTTGTTACTTTTGCACAAGCGATTGCACACAATGAGCCACAACGAAAAATTGCTGAGCACCGTGATGGCGTGTTGTTAAAAGCAATAGATACTACCATTCAATTGAGCTACAACGGCTTATTTTTTCCTATCAATGATGCTATCAAGAGTAAAGGCATTGATACCATTGAGCTTGTACATGGTGTTACGGTTGCCTACAGCCTGACTAATGATACTGGCTACTTAGATATTGCAAAGCAGCAAGGGCAAATCATTCTATCAGGTGATGGCCTAAAAGTAGCACAGGCGCTTGATAAAGGTTTAGCAACACCTTACACGTTTAAATCAGTGGCATTTGGTGACGGCAGTGATGGTAAAGAAGGCGCATTAGTTATTATGCGTAGCCAACTTGATGGCGACCAAACACTGTTATTTAAGCCTGCAGCACAAGGTTTAGGGCATGGCCATTTCGATAAATTAACATGGCAGTTTTATGATAAAGGTGAAGAGATTGTCTCTGACTACGGTGCCGCGCGGTTTTTAAATGTGGAAGCTAAGTTTGGTGGCCGGTACTTGCCAGAAAATAATAGTTACGCTAAACAAACGGTTGCTCACAATACCGTGGTGGTTGATGAAACGAGCCACTTCAATGGTGACGTAGAAGTAGGCAATAAAAATGCGCCAACACTTAACTTTTTTGAAACGTCAAAATACGGCACAGTATCAAGTGGTGAAATTAGCACCGCTTATAAAGGTGTTGAGCTTGAACGCACATTAGCCCTAGTGAATCTAAAAGAGTTGAACAGTACAGTCGCTCTAGATTTATTTAGTGTAGTGGCAGATAAAGCGCATCAACTTGATTTACCGCTTCATTATAAAGGACAGCTTATTGATACCAACTTTAAGCTCAAAGCCAATACTAAACAGTTATCGGCGCTGGGTGACAAAAATGGTTATCAGCATCTTTGGTTAAAAGCAGGATCAACACCTAAGCAAGGATTAGCAAAGGTATCATGGCTGAACGACAATGGCCGCTTTTACACATCAACATCACTTGTTAATGGTGATGAATCCTTCTTATTCACTCAGATTGGTGCGACTGATCCTAACTTCAACTTACGCAATGAGCACGGTTTTATCCGCCGCGTATCAGGTACTAAGCAACATCAGTTTATTTCAGTACTTGAACCGCATGGTGAATATAACCCCAGTAAAGAATATACCTTAATGGCCCAAAGCAGAGTGACAAACTTAAAGCACTCACAGCAGGGTGAGATGGTACTTGTTGAGTTAGAAATAGCTAAAAAGCACTATTTGATCGCGATTAATAATGCGACGCTTGCGAGTAAAAAATCATTTAAATATCAACATCAATCATATTCATTAAACGGCCGTTTAGGCGTTTATTTAATGAACAACATTTAGGAGTATTTGCTATGAGTAAGCAAAGCAATCACTTTACATTTGCTAACGAAGTAGAAATTGAAGACTTAGGTAATGGCTTAAAGCGCCAAATGTTGGGTTATAACGAAGAGCTGATGGCGGTCAAGATTTGGTTTGCAGAGGGGGCAATTGGTTATAACCATGCACACCGTCATTCTCAAGTGACTTATGTTGTAGAAGGGGAGTTTCACTTTAATATTGACGGTGTAACTAAAATTTTAAAAACGGGCGATAGCTGTTTCATTCCTCCGTATGCTGATCACGGCGCAACGTGCCCGACGGGGGGAATTTTAATTGATACATTCAGCCCTGCGCGCGAAGATTTTTTAGAGGATAAATAACATGAAACTTCAAGGTTTGCGCTGGTGGGTCATTGCATTAATTGCGTTGGCAACCATTATAAACTACATCGACCGTCAAGCCTTAAGTGTGCTGTGGCCTGATATAGTAGAAGAATTATTCCCCAACGAATCTGCACTTGAGCGTAAGCAAATTTATGCCAACATTTCTATCGTGTTTGTATTTGCTTATGCGTTTGGCCAAGCTATTTTTGGTAAAATATTTGATTGGGTTGGTACGCGTTTTGGCTTTGTTCTGTCGATAGGTGTGTGGTCACTTGCCACCATTGCACATGCATTTGCACAGGGCGTTCTTAGCTTGAGTGTTTTTCGCGCCATTTTAGGTGTAGCAGAAGCGGGCAACTGGCCGGGCGCCGCAAAAGGGAATGCAGAATGGTTTCCAACCAAAGAACGGGCATTAGCACAAGGTATATTTAATTCAGGTGCAGCGATTGGCGGTATTATAGCGATCCCCCTTATTGCCTATCTAACGGTGTATTTTAGCTGGCAAATGGTGTTTGTCGCTGTGGGTATTATGGGTTTTTTGTGGTTAGTGCCTTGGTTAGTGTTAGTTAAAGCACCACCTGGATCACACCCGTGGCTTAGTGAAGAAGAAAAGCACTACATTTTATCTGGCCAGCGTCGTGAAGTGAATGATGAAGGACAAGAAGAGGAAGAATATAACCCTTCGACTAAAGAGCTGTTAAGCAGAAAGGAAAGTTGGGGGGTGATCATCGCATCAGCGGCAATTGACCCTATTTGGTGGTTATTTGTGTTCTGGATCCCAATCTATTTAAACGAAGTGTATGGCATGGATGTTAAATCTATTGGTATTTACGGTTGGGTGCCTTATGTGGGAGCCATGTTTGGCGCGTGGTTTGGCGGTTTGTTAGCGCAAAATCGTTTAAAAGCTGGTTGGAGTACAGATAAAACTCGTAAGCTAACGATCACCTTAGGCTGTTTGATCATGTTGCCTGCATTGCTTGCAATGGCGAACCCTGGCGAGCCTGTTGTCGCTGTTCTAATCATGGCCGTTATTCTATTCGGTTTTCAAACAGCGATAGGTAATGTACAGACTCTACCAAGTGATCTACTTGGCAAAAAAGCCGTCGGATCCTTGTCTGGTTTTTCAGGCATGGCGGCAAAACTCGGCGCTGTTGGCCTCACCTCTTTAGTTCCTTATTTAACCGCTGGCGGAAATTATACGCCTGCGTTTGTTATTGGTGCCTCTTTGGCTATTACTGCAATGTTGGCCGTCTGGATTTTGATTCCAAAAATTGAGCCTTTAAAAGCACCCAAGTAACAGCGTGTTTAGCGGCAGAGCAACCAAAATCCTGCCGCTTACTTACAACAAGGGTAAGTTAATAAATGAAAAAAATATTTTTTTTAGGCGAGTGTATGCTCGAGCTTAGAGCGATTGATGAGAGTACGCTCAACCAATCATTCGCAGGTGATGTATATAATTCTGCCGTGTACCTTAAGCGCTGCTTTAACAGTATTAACTCGGCAATTGTGACCGCATTGGGCACCGATGCAATCAGTCAAAAAATGCGCCACTGCTTTGTGCAAGAACAACTAGGTACACAATTAGTGTTTGCTCATTCAGATAAAGTGCCCGGTGTGTATTACATCGAAACAGATGATCAAGGAGAACGCAGCTTTACTTATTGGCGTAATGATTCAGCGGCAAGAAAGGTGATCGATTTTTATAATCCCACAGTTATTGATGAGCTTGCGTCAGGCGACATGCTTTTTTTCTCAGGAATATCGCTTGCTGTTATAGAGCCCGATACTCGCGCTATTTTTTGGCAATCCATTCATACTTTAAAAGCTGCCGGTGTGAAGGTTGTTTTTGATCCTAATTATAGAGCGAGATTATGGCAGTCTGTTGAAGAAACTAAGCAGCAGTATGCGCTTGCTTTTCAGTGTGCAGATATCACGCTACCGGGCGTAGAAGATTTACACGCTTTGTATGGGGTGGATTCGGTTGAAGATGTCCTTGCGCACCTTAGTGATTATGACATCAACGAAGTGGTTATAAAAAATGGCCCCGAATCAGTATTAACCATGGTTGATGGCCAATTACAACGCCACACAATTACACCGGTAGATAATGTTGTTGATACAACGTCAGCAGGCGATGCGTTTAATGGTGTTTACCTAGGAGCTCGGTTATCTGGGCTGCCAGTGTGTGAAGCGGTTAGTAAAGCCGCAAAAGCTGCTGCGGTCGTAATCCAACAGCCGGGCGCAATTACCGCAAAAGCGGTTTTCAATCAGGCTATGGCTGATTCGTAATATGTAACTTAAACAAAAAGGCCCCAATGTAATGCCTGAGTCTTTTTGTCTCAACACATAATAACTATTAAGAGAGATACAACTATGACTCGTTTTACTGAACTCATGTCAGGACAAACACTGCTACCTTTAATTCAAGCCGACAGTGTTGATCAAGGGGTGAATATAGCCAAAGCAATGGCGGCGGCAGGACTAGGTTTAGTGGAAGTCGTGTTACGCACGGATGCATCGTTAGCGACAATAAGGGCTATCAAGGAAGCCGTACCTTCATTAAAAGTGGGCGCAGGTACAGTCATCAATGCTGAAATTTTACAGCAGGCACTTGATGCGGGTGTTGATTTTATTGTTACTCCGGCGGTTTCACCTTTACTACTTGAATCATTAAAACAATGCTCAGTGCCCGTCGTGCCTGGTGTGTCTAACACCGCTGATATTTTACTTGCATTAGAAGCAGGTTTTACTGAGCAAAAGTTATTTCCTGCTTCATTATCAGGGGGCGCACCATTTTTGAAAGCAGTGTCAACCGTATTTCAAAGCGTTACATTTTGCCCAACAGGTGGGGTCAATGCGCAAAATAAACATGAGTACCTTGCTTTAGACAATGTAATTGCCGTCGGAGGTACTTGGGTTGCGCCTAAAGAGTGGGTTGAACAAGAAAACTGGCAGGCGATTACCGATGCCTGTGTTGAGGCAAACAAAGTATAAGGGATAGATAATGGGATCTTTACTAGCCAAAGTTAACCCCGGCGTAATTGTTGGAAATAATGTTACACAAGTATATGCGCATGCCAGAGAGCACCAATATGCGTTACCTGCGGTTAATGTTATTGGTACATCATCTATTAATGCAACCTTGAATGCAGCAAAAAAAGCGCAGTCGCCTGTTATTATTCAACTGTCGAACGGTGGCGCGCAATTTTTTTGTGGCAAAGGTCTTCTTACCTGAGCAACAAAGTGCAGTGCTTGGTGCTGTAAGTGCGGCTAAGTATGTTCATAGTGTCGCTGAGCATTATGGCGTGCCGGTTATGTTGCATACGGATCATGCTGCGAAAAAGTTACTGCCGTGGATTGATGGCTTGTTAGATGAAGGCGAACGTTATTTTCAGCAAACAGGGCAGCCTCTTTTTAGCTCACATATGATCGATCTTTCTGAGGGGCCATTAGAAGAAAATATAGCAATTTGTGAGCGTTATTTAGCGCGTATGGCAAAAATGGGCATGACCTTGGAAATTGAACTAGGGTGTACTGGGGGCGAAGAAGATGGCGTGGATAATAGCCACCTTGATAGCGCATCCCTTTATACGCAACCTAAAGAAGTAGCATACGCCTATGAAAGGTTAAGTAAAGTCAGTGCTAACTTCATTATTGCAGCCTCGTTTGGCAACGTTCACGGCGTTTATAAACCGGGCAACGTTGTTTTAACCCCCCGTATTTTAAAAGACTCACAAGCCTATGTTTCGCAAAAGTTTAACCTGCCCCACAATAGCTTAAATTTTGTATTTCATGGTGGTAGTGGTTCAGAGCAAGAAAAAATAACAGAGTCATTAACGTATGGCGTTGTAAAAATGAACATTGACACCGATACGCAATGGGCGTGTTGGGACGGCGTACTTAATTATTATCAAAACAATAAAAATTACTTACATAGTCAAATAGGTAACCCAGATGGCAACGATAAGCCGAATAAAAAATACTATGATCCGCGAGTGTGGTTAAGCCATTCAGAGCAAAACATGACGATGAGATTATTACAGTGTTTTACCGACCTTAATTGCGTTAATAGGTACTCATAATGAAACGACTAATCCCAGTTTTAAAAAATGATGGTGTGGAAACAGATTTAATTATGTTGATCCGCACTATTTTAGCGACCAGTAAAGAGATTGCATTTCGTGTAGGCCAAGGAGAACTTGCAGGGGTGTTAGGCTCTACGCTAGATGAAAATATCCAAGGTGAAGTACAAAAAAAGCTCGATGTGATTGCCAATCAGTTACTCAAAGATATGTTACTTGAGGAAGATTCGGTTGCTGCTATTGCCTCCGAAGAAGAAGATCATGCTGTGCCAGGTAATCCCGATGGTCGCTATATTGTTGCTTTTGACCCGCTCGATGGTTCTTCAAATATTGATGTAAATGGTCAAATCGGCACTATTTTTACCATTTATGCGAAGCGTGATGATGTGCCCCATGACAGTGATGAACAGTTTGTTCAAGCTGGTATAAAACAGCTGTGCGCAGGCTATGTGCTTTATGGCCCTTCCACTTTGTTAGTGATGAGCACAGGTGGCCCAACACGCTGTTATACGCTGGATTTAACTCATGGCGGCTTTTTGCTAACAACCCCTGAAATGACCGTTGCGCACGAAAGTAAAGAGTTTGCTGTGAATATGGCTAACTACCGCTATTGGCATGAAACTATTCAGACTTATTTCGATAACGTACTGTATGCGAGCCAAGCGTTTGAAAAAAGCTCAATGCGCTGGAGTGCCGCTATGGTAGGGGATATTCACCGTATTTTATCAAGAGGCGGCACATTTCTGTATCCAGAGGACAAACGTGCGGGTAATGACAATGGCAAAATAAGGCTACTTTATGAAGCCAATCCGCTGTCGATGTTGATTGAAAACGCAGGAGGACAAGCCAGTTCTCGTGGTCAGCGAATTTTAACCATAGAGCCACACAGTCTTCACCAGCGAGTAGCGGTTGTCATGGGGTCATCTTCTGCTGTGGCATTTTTTAATCGGACTGTTTATGAGTCATAACAAAACAGTGGTGTATTTTGAGGCGATGCGTTATGACAGGTGTTAATCAGATACAGCAAACCCCAGTGTAAGTTTAACGAGATCTTCT
The DNA here is from genome assembly GCF_045064175.1 of Pseudoalteromonas sp. Ld20. Classification (NCBI taxonomy): domain Bacteria; kingdom Pseudomonadati; phylum Pseudomonadota; class Gammaproteobacteria; order Alteromonadales; family Pseudoalteromonadaceae; genus Pseudoalteromonas; species Pseudoalteromonas sp. Ld20. Next base: position 133,722 of record NZ_JBISHB010000026.1, on the reverse strand, counting down.
TTACTGGCATGAATACGACCAATGATAAACGGGTGTCAGTTTTGGTGCGCAACTCGGTGCTCATATTTGGCAAGCTGCCCGTTATGAATTGATTATTTGGTTAACCAATTTGTTTTTTTTGAATTTTACTACTGCTACATTAGTCTTAAAGGTAAATTAATTCAGCGATAGAATTAATCCTGTAATTATTTAAATTGCTATTTATCAATGCCTTACTTTTATATCTGCACGGTGACTTATTGGTAATGTAAATTGGTCGACTTTTTTATTAAATGTTATTACCAAAAGGGTTGATCTTTTTTTGTTCAAGTGTAATTATTTGGTTAACCTTTTGTGAAAGCGAACGGCCAATGACAACAAATATAAACCAAAGCATTCGAACACACAGGAAACACTATGAAGCATAAATTATCTAGCGTTACATTAGCGATACTTTCAGCTACAGCATTGAATGTTGCATCAGCGCAAGAAGCAAAGCAGCAATCTGTGGATGAACTTGAAGTAATTGAAGTGTCAGGTATCAGGCAGTCGCTTACTAATGCATTAGCACAAAAACGTTCAGCCGCAAGCCTTGTAGAAGTGATAGAAGCCGTAGATATTGGTAAGTTACCGGATCAAAATTTAGCTGAAGTATTAGAAAATGTAACCGGTGTACAGATCACGCGTCAAGCAGGTGTCGGTACGGGGGTACAAATTCGTGGTACGAATGCGAATCGTACAGAAATTAATGGTGTTTCTACAGTGGGTTCCGGCTCTGGTAGAACAGGTATCAGTTTTGAAGATGTGTCGGCATCGATGATCTCTGGTGTTGAAGTGATTAAATCACCAGAAGCTAAAACAATAGAAGGATCTGTAGGAGGCACAATTAACCTTCGTACAATCCGCCCATTGCAACTTAATGATACGTTAGCAGCTTTTCGCGTACAAGCTGAAGACAGCAGCCTCTCCACTGATAGCATTAAACCAAGAATATCGGGTTCTTGGGGTGACAATTGGCAACTAGATTCTGGTGGCGAGTTTGGCGCTGTATTTAGCGCAAGTTATGCAGAGCAAGACGTAACAGCATTTCGTCCTCGAGCTGATCGCGATAACTCCGTCGCAGCGGGGAGTGATGCAGCAAGTGCCCAGTCTTTTGACTTTTTACCTATTCAATTCTTGATTCAGGATTATGATAATTACGAGTCAGAAACGGTTAACTTTGCTGGTACGCTAGAATGGGCACCTAATGAGAACACCAAGTTCTTTTTTGATGCCGTGATGAACGACCAAGACAGACGTCAAGAAAGCTCACGGGTTCAAGCCTCTGGCGTGAGTGACCTTCGTAATGTTGCAGCTCCTAGCGAATTTGAAACGGTTGATTTTGGCGTATTAGACGGCCAAGATTTAGGAAGTATTCAAGCGGCGTTAAAAGGTGTTATCCCTGTTGAAGACGGGGGAGCAGATCCTAATTTACGCTTTTCAAGTGATACAAATGCACGTCAAACTGATAGCCAAATATTTCGATTGGGTGGGCAATGGCAGGGTGATAAGTTATTTGTGAGTATGGAAGCGTCATCGTCACGCTCTGATTCAAATACACCAAGCTTCAATACAACATTGAACTTCATTAACCCTAATGTAGCAACCAATGACTCGAACGAAAATGGCACCCCTTTTGAATATGACTTGAGCGGGGGAGCGCTTGCATTTGGTATTGCCCAAGGTGAAGCAAATGCGCCAACCAGTGCACAGTTACTAGACCCTGCAAATGTTGTATTACGCGATGTAAACCAAGGGCGTGATACGACAGAAAATAAAGAAGATGCGATCAGAGCTGATTTTAATTATTACTTAGACAGCATGATCACGTCGGTCGATTTTGGGTACCGTTATAACAGATCAAGCAGCACCTCAGATCAAGTACGTAATAATGTGGGCTTGCGTAAAATGGCAGATAGCCCATCAGGTGATTTATTTGCAGAGCTGCTGGTGGCCGGGCCTGATAATTTTAACAAAGCAGACGGGCGAACACTCTTTATAAAAGACTTTTTATTAGTTAACCCTGAGCTTGCCGGCTCAAACCCAGACTATGTACTTGAAGTATTAAATGATGCGATTACAGCAAATAATGCGCTTACAGGTTCTGATCGTGCGCCAATCAGTTCGCCTACATCTCAGGTGAGTGCATTTTTTGACATTGAAGAAACAACGCATGCATTGTACGCACAAGCAAATTTCGAATATGAAATGTTTCGAGGTAATGTTGGCGTACGATATTTACAAACGGACATTACGTCAACAGGTAACTCAGTAACAACCGACGATGATGGGAATCAAGTCGTTTCACAAGTCGTGTCTGAAGCGGATTATAATTTTGTATTACCACGTATAAACATCAGCGCAGACGTGTCTGAAGATGTGTTAGTTCGTTTGGGTTGGTCTAAAGATATTCGTCGCCCTGATTATGACGACTTATCTACGTCCGTGTCATACAGCACAAGTCCTAATTCAGCGGTTGCCATTGGTAACCCAGGCTTAGGGCCAGAAGAGGTAACATCGTTTGATATTTCAACCGAGTGGTACTTCGCTCCTTCAGCGTTAGTAAGCGTGGGCTATTTTCATAAAAAGCGCAAAGACCTGCATGTCACAAAGCAAGTTGACCCCTATGAAGACCCAACCACGGGATTTCGTGATGTTGTAGGACCAATCTGTGAAGCTGGTGGCACATTTAACCCCATTGCTGATATTAATGTCTTTGGGCCAGAGCCTGGTGTTGGTTTGTGTGTGCCTACTCAAACGACAGTTAATGATGCTGATTCACGCACCCAACAAGGTATTGAGTTGGCATTTCAATATGACTTATCTGAATTCGAAAGCGACTTAGGCTGGGCATCAGGCTTTGGCGTGATGGCTAACTATACGTATCAAAAATCATCAGGAGGTGAAGCAATTGATAATGCAACGAGCCGTGCAAACGCCGTATTTGCATTAACAACGGGCATTGAGAACATTGATGTCTCTGCCAAACAGCCGCTTTTAGATCTTTCTGAAAACGCATATAACTTTACCTTGTACTATGAAAAATATGGTTTTTCAGCGCGTGCAAGATACACGTGGCGAGAAGGTTACCGCTCAGAAGACTTTGGCAGTACATCTAGTTACCCATGGGGCTTCCCAGTTGTTCAAGAGGACCGTGGTCAGTTAAACGCAAGTGTTAATTATGATGTAACCGAGCAATTTAGTGTTGGTATAGAAGCCGTGAACTTAACGAAGTCAGATGTGAGTCAGTCTTGTGTTAACGAAGGATCATTACTGTGTTATCAAGGCTTAACAGATCGTCGTATTACTTTTGGTGCAAGTTACCGTTTTTAATAAGTTAATTGTGTGAGTACCAATTGGTAATTGGTATAAAAGCAAGCCACTAGGCTTGCTTTTTTTTTGCATTATTTTTAGGTGTACCCAACGCTTAAAACATTTGTGTGCGTACATTTAATAAAATGTATATTGGCTGTTTAGCCTATTTGAAAGCCGTTTTATTAAATAATCATAGCAGAAGGCGGGGTCGTTAAAAAATAAGACAACACACATAGCAAAGGCACAGTTATGTGCCTTTTAGGGAATAGAAAAGTAAGATTTATTGAGTTAAATGAGAGATAGAATACAAGCCACGCGTTTCACTTGTTTTACGTTTTATTTCTTCAAGGGCCTTTTTCTCGCTTGCGGCAAAGAGTGAATTAATTAAACGGTTAAAGTGGTTGTGCATGGCTTTACGGGCTGCCGATGAGTCATGGCTGGCGATAGCATCATAAATACATGTGTGCTCTTGTAAACGCTGCTCGTCGCTTTGTGAACACACATCGTCATAGGCCGCGATGATTTGTGGCTCGCTGCGTCTTAACTTCCACAAGTTTTGAATTGACATGAAAATTGCGTTGTTACGGGTCGACTTAGCAATGATCTCATGAAAGCGTTGATCAGCTTCAATCGCCATTTTTGGCACTTGCATATCATCTAAACTTTGCTTTAAATCGGCCAGTTCGTGATCTTGAATTGTTGCCGCTGCTAAGGCGGCAGCTTCAGCTTCAATGAGTGCTCTGGCCTGTGTTAGTTCAAATGCACTAATAGGCTTATCGCTAGCCTCTACTTTATTAGTGTCTGTAACAAATACACCCGAGCCGGTCTTAACCTCAACACGGCCTCTGACTTCAAGCGCAATAATAGCCTCTCGAATTGTAGGCCTACTTACTTGATGAGTTTCTGCTAATTCACGTTCTGCAGGTAAACGGCTTCCAACATGATAGACACCTTGATCTATTGCGGCTTCTAACTTATCAACAACGTTCCAAAAACGTCTACGCCTTTTCATTTTATATTCCCCAAGTTTAGTAAACGGTAGATGCACAGCTTTGATGTGGATAATAATTAAGCCGAACCGAGTAGGCTAAATCACTCCACAAATTGGTAAAAAAGTTGGTAAAAAAATTAATCTAATTGGTAAATTACATTTCTTAGTTTAGCTTGTCAATTTGCTTTTGTTTTAAATTTAGCTGCAAACAGACGATTGAAACTGCTTTATTTAAATTATTCAGCGCTGAAGAGGAGATGTTGTCATCCGAGAATATTTTTTCATCAATATAATTAGTGGGTTAAATGTATTTATGAACGTTTTCTGTTGGCATGGTATTGCTAGTCGTTAAATCAGTGATGGAAAAATAAACAGCCAAAAATGCGAGGGCTAACTTTATATAACTCGGTATAAATAAAGGGCTCCCAGTGTATTCGTTGAGTAAAATTAAAAGAACAAGTATGCATTCTATAGGGTTGGGATTTGCGCTAGAAAATATGATATTTCCTTATGAGCGCTATTGAGTATCATTTATTATTAATTTAATCGCTCAATACAATTAACCTAAGGCAATTAACTACCCGTTAAATGCTTATTCATGGCGTACGTATTATCAAGCTGTTGCTCTATAAAGCAATAGCTGCCTGAATGAAATAAGCCCTGTAACCTCAAACTTTTTTATTGTAGATGCAGGTACTGTGCTTTTTTTTGCTAACGCCTCGCGTGACATCTTTGCTTTTTTGCGGCGCTCTTTTAAATGCTCAGCAAAAGCCAGCTGCACATCACTTTCGCTTAATAATTAATGATAGAACCTCGCGAACTTGATTGGACATTACTGTGTCCATTTTTGGGTTGTAAAGTTAATGGTTGAATGCGAATTAACTAATATGATTTCTATTGATTGAGATCAACAAGAAAACCCAGCATAAAATGCATAATTTGCGACTGCAAATTTATGCTAGAAGTACTAGCTTTAATAAATGAGGTTAGAGAGTGGCTTTACTAATAAATAGTAAGTGCATTAACTGCGACATGTGCGATCCAGAGTGCCCAAATGAAGCGATTTATATGGGCGCTAAAATTTACCAAATCGACCCTGCAAAATGCACCGAATGCGTAGGCCACTACGACAAACCTACGTGCGTGAGTGTATGCCCAATTGACTGCATAAAGCCCGATCCTAATCACCGTGAAAGTATAGATGAGCTGGCAGAGAAATATGTGAGGTTAACGGGGTAGTTTGTCGGTTGGTTTTTATGCTTAATGGGTTACTACGAAGCGAAAGTGGCGATACTGTCGCAGCAATCAAACTGCTCGCATATTGCGTATTGTGATCGATAAATATCCCTTCATATATTTTTAATTAAGTCTCAATAATTCGCGCTCTTTACGGTATGATAACTCAATAATTTGTATTGATATTCTGGTCTGAGAGAGACCCGATGGACGCTGCAACTAAAAAGCTACAAAACAAGTACAAGTCGGGTTTGAATAATCGCTTTTGGATGCCGCCAATAAGCTACGCGGCAGTATTGTATCTGCAGAATATAAGCACAAATAACATAGGTACAATCGCAAACCAAAACAATTAAACCGTAGAAGACCTTGTTGGGCTGGCTACCCAACATCGCTTACTGGTAATGCTAACTATGCGTGAATAATACATATGGTCTTTAAGCTATTTACATGAATTTAGCAGCACTGGGTTAGGGTGAAGAACGTGATGATAAATAAAGGAAGTGGCCACTAATGAAACTCACCCGTCTACTCAAAGCGAAAGCTTATTGGCAAATACGGCGCTTAATTGTAGAAGATGACCAGCGAGGCCAAGCACGCGCAGTTTATGGCAAAAGGTTTGACATTACCAGCCTATTTAATATACACCGCTTTTATCTCGCCTTTGAAAAACGAGCCGCAGGGACGTTGTTAGCTAGTTAAAACAATAAAGTGCCGCTAAAGAGCCCTAGATAAAAATCAAAGTTTAGTAGGTGAAAAATGCGCGCTCAGTATTTTAATAAAATGATCCCGCAATATGATCGTTTCAGTATTATTAAAATTAAGCTTCATTAAATCTTTATTTTTGCGATATCATTAGTTAGTTGATTTTTTAAATTTACTAGTTATGTAATTTGTATGCGGTTTGCAAAAGTGACTCAGTTCTGAGCTTTAGTTATTTGTACAAGGATGTTTAAAGAAATATGGAAAGTAATAATGAGTCTTCGATCACCAGTGAAAATGCTGAAACAGTAGAAGCAGAAACTCAAGATAACCCTCTCTCCCAGAATCAATTAATACAGCAATGGCGAGTAAACCTTGCATCCCTAAAAAAAGACACAGGGTTTGAAGTACCTAAGGAACTTGATAAAAGTGATGAAAAGGTAACTACTGCGCTAGATGCAATAGCGTATTTAGATAAAAAAAATACTTTATTAGACGAAAACGAAGATTTTCATTTATCGGACAATGGCTTGGCAACATATAAAACCAAACACATGATTGCTTTTGAATATTTATCACAGCTGAAAAAGCCTGATCTTAAGAAAAACCCACCAAAGTTTTATTTCACTTCAAGAGCAAAAAAAATAGAGCAGTTATCAAAACCAAGCCATTGGATTCACTCGCTATCTCACTTTTTAATCACGCTAATCGTCACTTTAGTGCTTGGGGTTATTAGCCTCTTAGTATTGGTTAAAACTCAGGATAATTTGTTTGTTAAGTTACTAGTAGGCTGGTTTTGGATTGTAAATATTAAAACAGCGAGCAATTTAATTGGGAAATATAAAAAATTAGCTATCACTCCTTTTCGATTTAGTGTCAGCTTATTAGGTATTCAGTCACTAAACGTACTAATAAAAGTAAGCCTACTAGGCATTATTCCTTTTCTTATTGTGAGTAAATATAACGCTTATTGGATTGATGATGTGATAATAATTAGCTTATTTATTTCGTGTCTAATTAACTTTAAGCCTGACGAAAAACCATCAAAGCAAGTAGTTGAAAAAGACTTAGCAGAAGCAGGCACAGCCAATGTTTAAAGGATTGATATTAGTTGTATTCATTCTTTTTAGCTCAAGTAGTTTTGCAAACGTTGATATAGAGCTTGCATGTAAAGAAAAAAAAGAGCAACAGCGCTCCCTATTAGAAAGGCTTTCAACCTCTGTGACTGAAGCACATTTAGCGGGTCAATGCACTGGGTATGATTCGTACTACAAGGTTAATCTTAAAGAGTCTTGCTCAGAGTTTTTAGAGCAAAAAGAATCGCTGCTCAGTTCTTTAAGTACATCCCTCAAAGAGGCTAATTTGGCAGGCATGTGTATTGGCGCAATTTATAGAGTAGCAAAACGGTGTAAAGTAGATACTTACAACATTAATTACGCACTCATTGCTAGAGGAGCGCTAACTGTCCATAAAGTAGAGCAACGCCTTGGTTGTTATGGTGAACAGTATGGCAGGTAAAAATAAAAGTATTGCAGCAGTTGCCTGTCAAGCCTTAGGAATTGACCGCAACTTGTTACCAGAGCGGTTGAGAAGTCGTTTAAATTATTACGTTAAAGATAAAAACCTCAAAGCAAAACTACTTGATGAGGCAGATAAAAAATCAGAGTCAGTCGATTATGTGCCAAAGCCTATTAAAGCAGGTAATCATGTATTTATCCGTAATCTGGTTATTCTAGATACGTTGTTTGAAGATAAAAAATTAGTTGTAAAGTGGCTCAATGGCGAAAAAATCAATACTGCAAGTTTTGAGCAGTTTGCCAAGGAGTGGAGGGCTAAAAAATTACTCTTTCAAGCACTTGATAAGCGTATTGGTGATTTAAGGCTTTTTCTATCAGATGAAAATATAGATTGGTCACAAGATGAAATCCCATATCCATTTAATGAAGGTCAATATAGTTCATTGGAGATGATTGCTAATTCTATTGAATTTGATACGCAATCGAGCCCATATGATTTAGCTCTTAAGGCTGTGATCGAAGGCGAGTTTGGTGTTCTAGGTAAACTAATTACTAAAAACCCAGATGCGTTTATTAGCGAACATGGCCAATGGCTAGTGAATCTATACAGCGCTAAAAAAGCAGAGTACGAAGAATATAGTTTATTGCTAAATAAATATTAAAAAATTTACTGACTTCCCTTTTTTGTGAATTTCACAGTTTGATACTTGCTCCTGAAGTCACCGCACACTGCGGTGATATTAGGAGATTATTATGTATCATTTAATTCTTTTTTCATTACTCAATGAAACCAATGAACTTTCATTAGCTGATTCAGCTATTAAAACAACACTATTGAGCCTTGTGTTAGGAGGTTCGCATGAATAACTCTATTGATGAATTAGTTATTAATTATCACGTTACAGAAGTATGTAACTACTCATGCAAATTTTGCTATGCAAAGTGGGATCGTCCCAACGAAATACAAGCTAATGGCCAAGACGCAGAGTTAATGCTTGAAAAGTTAGCCAATTACTTTTTTGACGATAATACCAACCAAGTAAAAGCAGTTTTCCCTTACAAAAGTGTGCGTATCAATTTTGCAGGAGGCGAGCCGTTAATTCTTAAAAAACGTTTTGCAAAGTTAATTATAAAAACAAAGTCACTCGGCTTTAACTTATCGCTCATTACGAATGGTCATTACCTAACAGACTCTTTTATAGATAACTATGGTGCGATGTTTTCAATGATTGGGATCAGTTTTGATAGCCAATATTTAACTGCGCGTAAAGATATTGGCCGAATAGATCGTAAAGGGGAGTCTTTTGGAAGCCATGATTTAATTAAAGCAGTTACACAGCTTCGAAACGTTAATCCATCCATTACAATAAAGGTAAACACCGTTGTTAATAGCCTTAATTACCAAGAATCATTCGAGCAGCTAATAGCAAATATAAAACCCGAAAAATGGAAGGTGTTTCAGGTGCTGCCTGTGTTAAATAACAACTTATTAGTTTCTGATGATCAATTTTCTGGGTTTGTAAAAAACCACGCTTCATTAAAAGAAGTCATGGTGGCAGAAGATAACGAAGCAATGACAAATTCTTATTTAATGATTAACCCTCAAGGACGCTTTTATCAAAATAGCGCAACTCAAAATGGATATGTTTATGGTGATTTAATTTTAGATGTTGGTGTGAAGCAAGCATTAGAGGTCTGTAAAATAAACTGGGAGACGTTTACTAGCCGATATAAAAAGGATAATACAGTTAGCCTCATTAGTAATAGCGAGTATCAGCTTAAAAATAACGCCGCGTGTAAACAGGGAGTCTCAGCATGAGCACTATAAATAATGATGAACAATTCGCAGCATTGTTTAAAGAGTCCATTGCGTCAGATTACAAAAATGCACTATTACTGATGAATGTAAGCCCTGATGTTAGTTTGTTTAAATTTCGTAAGATACTAGAGACCTTATGCTTACTATATGCGCAACACAATAGTTATGAATTTACTAATAAAAACTTATGGGAGCAAATAAATGAACTTGCAAATATCAGCGCAATTCATGGAGCTGATAGAGAGCTATTTCATGCTGTTAGAGAGTTAACAAATGATGGAGTACATAATAAGGAGTTGAGTAACGAAATATTACTGAGTAAGGCGTTAGCCTCAAGAACAAAAATCTTAGACTTATTGGAAAGTGCTTATCTGAGCTTAGGGCTTGGTGAGCGTTTACCTCAATATGAGTTAATAGATGTGGGAGGCCAAGAACATAAAGACTTATGGTTTAACTGTTTAATCTCTTGTGATTATAAAAAGTATTTAAGTTTAGGTGTTTTTTACGAAAAAATGGGCAAAGTGTTTGAAAACGAAGCCTTAGATGACAAATCTTTCACTGCGCGCGCGCAGGCTATGTATTCTTTTGCCGCTGAGTCTTATAAAAGTGCTTTTCAACTTTGCTCAAAAAAAACGATAAGTGATGTTATTAGCGCTGATGATAAACAAATTAGTATTGCTCAGCAAAGCCATCAAATTGTATTTAAATATGCTCTTTTATGTCTTAATAATAAAGTAGATAACCTACATATTACTGAGGTAACAATATTACTAAATGCATTAGCAAAAAGAGGCTTTTACGCTGCTTACGCTTATTTGGGCTGGTGCCATTACTTAAGTGAAGACTATAAAAAAGCACATAAATACCTAACCCACAAAAAGGCTGAGCATACTGTTTTTCTATATCAAAGGTTAGGTGTTTTATACTCTTCAGGCAAAGCTAGTCCAATTGATGGTGATAAAGCCGTTGAGTTTTTTAAAAAAGCAGTAAGGCTAGGCTGTAATAAATCAATGTTTGAATTAGGAAAAATCTATTACAAAGGTGAGTTAGTTAAAAAAGATGACGGACTAGCTCAAAAATACTTATGCGAAGCAATTGCTACTGGTAACTTAGATGCAGCTTTGTACCTTGATGAAAAGTACTGGCAGCTACGCAATTTATTTTCTGGATTGCTAGATGAAATTAAAGATGCCAAAGTAAAAATAGGACCACAAAAATGTTGTACTAAAACCACTAAATTAGGACGAAATGAACCTTGTTCGTGTGGCTCTAATTTAAAGTATAAAAATTGCTGCGGAAAATAAATGTAAATATCTATAGTGTTAAGTGTTTATATTTAGCCAATGAATGATCGCAGTACGTCTTAAAAAGTAAACCCCAAATTAAAAACGAGAGACAGTGTCTCTCGTTTTTAATTTACCTTTTATTTTTGCTTATTAACCCTATTTTATATAGCATCACTAAACAGCATGAAACACGTTGAATCAACGAGTTGTGCGCACTCATTGCGCAGTATTTAGGGATGATTTAAGTTATGGATAAAAGAAAGCTCAGCGAAACCGATATAATCAATAAGTTTATTCTACCCGCAGTTAAAACCTCAGGGTGGGACTACATTACCCAAATACGCCAAGAGGTTAAACTTCGTGACGGTAAAGTAATCGTTAGTGGGCAACTTGGTGTACGTAAAACGGTTAAATCGGCCGAGATAGTGCTTTACCATAAACCCAGTATGCCACTTGCTGTCATTGAGGCCAAAGCCAATAAGCACGAAGTAGTCCACCTAACCGACGCCATAGTCGAACAGGCCTTATAATATGCAATTAGCTACTTTTTTAAGAAATACAATATTAGGTGATGATGCATAGGGGCGTGCTACTGAGTTCGTTAAAGTGCCAAAGAATAATAGTAAAAATGGTCTTATTGCTATTTCGTTAGAAGAAGGTACTTTTCTATCTTATATCATTTGGCCTATGAATACATTTCATATCATTGCTCGAATGCTTGATACATTTGATGTGTATCAAAACGTAGTATCTTTAAAAAACTATAGTGAACTCCCCTATAAAAGCTCAACAGGAAGGCATGACCGAACGTGGCGACAATCTATATTATTAAGTAAAAATGAAAAAACAATAGAAGTGACCGACCGTTTTTATGAGCTTTTGTACAATTTATTTAAGAGTTCTAATGCGAGTCAACAAGTTAGTGATTTGCTCCAGAACCGAACTTATTTTAGTCAGTTAATAGAGTTATTTAATGCAAGCGATAGTTGTGCTTTTAATATCAAAAATACTTTATTTTCAGAGGGCGCTCGCGCATACATTGCAGCCCAGGTTAAAAAGCTAGCACGTTCAGAAAGTTCAGCGATATTGAGCTTTTCAAATTGTAATTCCAGTTACGGCAGTGTCCATTATAAAACCCACACACCACAATCAGGTATATCCTTAAATAGTTTGAGCCACGATTTAGCTTATGTAAAAGCAGGTGTAGAGATAAACTCACTCCCCCAAAAAGTCGAATACAAAAATGAGCAAAAAGACTTTAATATTTTACTTTTGCCTTGGCCATTGAAAGTAGAAGATAATTTTTTCAATACAGCTGTAAAACCACTATTACAAATGGATGATGAATTTGGGTTCTTCTCATATTCTAACTTAGAATTAATTACAGCAAAAAAAATTATATATGCAGTAGAGGGTTCTGATAGCCCTTTAGATCTTGTTGTAATTCCAGAGTGTTCAATTGATAGTGTAAATAAGCAAACTATTATTTCAGAATTAGGTAGGTACTTTAAAAGCAAGGATTTAAAAGTTCCGACTTTTATATTTGGTGTTTTTAAAAAGGGAACGGGCGGTACATACGGTGAGAATAGCTTATCGGTATTAGTTTGGGACGAAAACACGAGTTGCTTTGTTGTGGAGACTCAACAAAAGCACCATCGCTGGGCTATTGATCAGCAACAAGTAAGTAATTATGGCTTGCAGAAGGTTTTTGAAGGTAAAAAAGTAAAGTGGTGGGAAGACTGTTTAATTGGATCTAGAAAATTACTTTCATTTGAAAAAAGCTCAACTCATATATGCCCATTAATATGTGAAGACCTTGCGAGGCAAGAGCCGATCTCAGGTGTACTGAGATCATTAGCCCCTCATCTAGTTGTTGCTCTTCTTTTAGATGGACCTCAACTTAAAAGTCGCTGGCCAGGGCATTACTCGCACACTTTAGTCGATGAGCCGGGAAGTAGTGTCCTTACTATTTCACCTTATGGGATAGTTGAACGCTCTACAAATGGTGGTGAGTTTTCTAAAAGTAACGTGATCTCTTTATGGAGCGAGCCCAATAAAACTGTAGAAATCGGGTTAGATGATGAAAAGGCAGGTGTAGTTTTAATGCTAGTACAGGAAGAATCGAAGCAATGGACTGCAGATGGCAGATTAGAACCAAAGAAAAGGCTGAGATATAAAGGCCATCGGTCTGTTTGCTCTACGAATGAGTTATCTGAAAAATAATTAAAACCTCTAAATACTTAATATCATTTAAAAAGGAATTATATGCCAACTTATAATAAATATAACTTCAATGGAGAACAGTTAGGTAAAGCACCGCTTATTTTAGCGATAATGAAAGTAAGCGTATAGCTAACGACACCTCATAGGTTGGATCTTAAGAAACTTGAAGTTGAACTCTGTTAATGATCAAATAGTTACGCCAATAAAAAAATGACTAAAAACAGAGTTCACATGCAGATTAACCAAGTTTCAAATCAATTAAAAGCCCTCATCTCAGAAAAGCACCTAATCGCGCTTGCAAAAACCTCTGGGTTTCAAGTCCGCCATCGATGTTTGTCGATTGTTTCTTTACTCAAAGCCGTATTCAAAAGCTTATCTTGCTTGCAAGACGCTAACTTGTCAGATATCCATCAAAAAACCTTAAAACGCAGACTGATTGCACAATCAGTTATAAACCTTTTCATAACCAAATCCGAAAACCAGCCTTGACTGAATTACTCCGTGAACTCGTTATTCAAACGATGTCTAAATTAACTCTAAACACGCTGGATAAAACCTTTTTTATCCAGCGTGGAATACAACGCGTGTTATTACAAGATGGCTCTTCATTTGCTCTACATGATGAACTAGCTCAGGTTTTTGCTGGTCGTTTTACTGCTATAAGTCCTGCCGCAATTGAGTTGCATGTTACTTATGACCTATTTAATGAACAACCCTGCGAAATAGATATCCGTCCTGATGTTGAAACTGAGCGAGCCTTTTTACCGGGTAGTCACACACTTGAAGATACGTTATTACTTGCGGATGCAGGGTATTTTGACTTAGATTACTTTGAGCAAGTATCCCAAGATGGCGGCCACTTTTTGGTCAGAGCAAATAAAAACATCAACCCAATCGTTACATCAGCTTATTGCGCGGGTATAGAACTCAAAGAGAAGAATATTAAACTCAAAACGTTACTCGATAAATTCGCAAGTCAACCACTTGAATTAACAGTACGTTGGAAGAAAAATGGACCCGAGTACAGACTTATCTATTTACCGGATGAAAAGCGCCCCGTTTTTCTTGTTACTAATTTAAAAGAAGTACAGTTTAACTTTGACGAGTTACTCGATATATACGCAACTCGTTGGCAAATTGAGTTACTTTTCAAAGAGCTAAAGTCATGGAACAACCTTAAGGGATTTATCACACGAGACCTACATATTGCCGAATCACTGGTTTGGTTGAGCATACTGCAAACACTGATCAAGCGTTTTATCTGCCATAGTGCAGCGACGATGTTTAAGTGTGCGATCTCGACATTTAGAGCGAGCAAGTGCAGTTATCTTTGGTTGGATGATATTCTAGGTTGCATGGAGCAAACACGGTGCAGCCACAAGATACACCGTGTACTAAAGCTACTAGCGGAAAATTGTAAGCGTCAATCCATTGAAAAAGAGAGTGACATTTGCCGTTTTAAAATAGGAAGTTACGCGATCAATGTTCCTTAAGAACTAAGCTATGAATCATCCCTAAGAGTAGAGCTTATTTTAATACTGGCTAAATTTAAGTACCCACCAATCAGCCGCGATGAAGTATACAAAGAAATATTTGAACAAGCGCAGAGCGTGAAAGCGAATAAAGAGGGGTAAACAGCTTATGGCTAGTATCGCAATTAGATTATGCTTTAGTAAGAATTGGAAAAAAATTAATGCATTTTAATTATGTGGATAAGGACTGATTACCATGTTTGATTTAGGCGAAATAATACAGCGCGCATCGAGCAAAACGTACGATCTTGGTTATGGCTTGTTTGCGTCAAACCATGTTAGCAAGTTGCTTATTATTGATAACCAGGCAATGGCAACCGTGGCGGGGCAGTTTAAATACAAAGTCACTTTAGAAAATAACACGGCAGGGCAATTTTTGGCTAGTTGTACATGCCCTGCAGGCGATTATCAAGAGATATGCAAACATGGCGTTGCCGTGGCGCTCAAAGTAAATAGTTTATCCGCTGCTGAATTCGCTGATGCAAATGCTAATGATGAAACAGCGCAAGATAATGAGCGCAGTGAACTCATCGCGTGGTTTTTAGATAAACCCACTACTGAACTGACCGATATAATCATGGCTTTTTTAGACGAGTCAGAGCATGAGTACGACAAATGGGTACTTATAATGGCAAACGATAAACAGGCAATGGGCGCAGGGGAGCTAAGTAAACTTATCACCAAGGCGTTGCCTAAAAAGCAAATATGGGGCTGGAGTGAAGTGCGAGGCTATTTTGCTGAGGCAGACTCATTGTTTGAAATGATATTCCCTGCAATAGAAAAACTGCCCGTTGATCAGCAATGGCTGCTGAATCTTAAAGCCTTGGTACGTTTAAATACAGTGCTTGAGGGGATAGATGACTCGGGCGGCTTTCGCTTTGAGATAGAGGGGAGTCTTAATCAAAAATTGAGCGAACTTTTTAATCAACTACCTTGGTCTGATGAACAAAAAGCGCAGTGGATTTTTGAGCACTTTGAAGATTATAAATACGATGTATTCCCGAGTGTGCCGCATGACTTTGACATAACGCCAAGTGTAAATACCTTGTTTTTATCACAGTGTACAGCGGCAATAGAAAAACGACTGCAAGCAGGCGTTGATTTTGATGACTGGAGACAAAAAAACGCACTTACACGCCTTACCTCGGTATTGATAAAACAAGCGCAAGAACAGGATGATTGGCAAGAGCAACTGCGTTTAATTAAACTAACAGCCCATGATTCAGATGATTATTTAAAAATAGCTGCACTTTGCAAAGCGCGTAATGACTTATTAGATGCCGAGTACTATTTAAAGCAAGCGTATCAACGGGCAAATAAGCCCCATGAAGTGTTGGCATGTAAACGTGATGAAATAGCACTTCGCCTTGAGTTATCAGAATTTAAGGCCGCATGGGCAATAGCGTGGCAGTTATTTGTTGATAGCCCGAGTTTTAATGGCTTTAAAAACTTACAAACGCTACAACTAAAAACCGGTATCATTGATGCAGAGTTTACGCAAAAGGTAGAGCAATTATTACTTTCTTTGTCAGATAAAGCGGCAAAATCAAACCAAGGTGCTTATCGCTTTACTAATTATCCGAGTGAGTTACTGGATTTTTATATTGATCAAAACGACATTGCAAAAGCACGTTCATTAGCTGCAAAACATGAGGTTAAGTCGAGCCAATTGATAACGTTGGCTGGTTTAATTATGGCGCAATATCCACAAGAGTCGATTGACTTGTATCACAAATCACTTAGCAACATAATTGGACAAACCAATAATGACGCTTACCGTGAAGCAACTAATTTATTAATTAAAATAGAAAAAAACTTAAAAGACACCAACGCTGACTGCACACTATTGTATGACATGATTGGTACACTCGCTAAAAGCTTTAAACAAAAACGTAATATGATGAAGCTGCTGCGAGAATACTTTCCTGAGTGTTTTTAATAATTAAAGTTTACGTGCTTTTTTAACTAAGCGTTACGCTTACAGCTACGATACTAATCTAATTTTAAAACTTGGCATGACGCGTAAATAACCGACAGTGATGGAGCTCTAAATGGGCTGGTCAGCCCATTTTAAGGATGCTATGAGTTTCTAATCCCTGCTTATAAAACACATATAGATAAAGTTAGCCCTACAAAGGACAAATCGTTTATGACCATGCCTAGACCTGTACGAATATTCCATATTACTGCGATTGATAACTTGCCGATAATTTGTCAGCATGAAGCATTGTGGAGTAAAGCGAAGTCAACTGGATTAGGCATTACATACAATAATATTGCACATAAAGGCGCGCAAAGCACTCGTGCTAACAAAGAGGTGATTAACCCTCCTGGTGGAAGTATTCATGATTATGTGCCTTTTTATTTTGCACCACGTTCACCAATGTTATCTGCAATTCATAATGGGCGAGTAGGGGGCTGTAAGTATAGTCAAACGGATATTATTTATTTTGAATTAACAATAGAGGGAGCCTATCGCTCAGGTATGCGTGAGTATATATTTTTTGATCGAAATGCGACTATTGCGTATAGCAAATCAAGTACGGACTTAAAACAATTACATACATTAATTGACTGGGAACTTCTAACAGAACAGCCTAGTTTAGATGGGTATTGTAAATTTTTTCATGCAGTGCCTACTAATCCTCGATATACACAAAGGCTAGAAAAACGAATGGCTGAGTTTTTGATAAAAGAGCAAGTACCACTTAATTGGGGAGTACGAATTGGTGTTGCCAACCAAACAAAAGCGCAAGAAGTTAATGCTATTTTGAGGCGCTTTGCGTTAGACTTGCCAGTAGTTGTTATGCCAGCTTGGTATTTTTAAGAGTTATTTTGGGGCTGTATGAGTATTAAATCAGTAGAGGGCAATCTTTTACAACAGCAAAATGTTGATGCCATAGTCAATACCGTTAATTGTGTTGGCGTTATGGGTAAAGGTATTGCGTTACAGTTTAAAAAGAAATGGCCCAGTAACTACAAAGCTTATGCGACAGCCTGTAAAGCTGGAGACGTTGCCCTAGGTAAAATGTTTATTTTTGAACTGGGTGCACTTGCTACTCCTCGGTTTATTATTAATTTCCCAACAAAAGGCCATTGGCGCAGTGATTCTCACTTAAAAGATATTGAAACAGGTTTACAAGATTTAGTTGTTCGTATTAAAGCGTTAAATATTCAATCTATTGCTATACCACCTTTAGGTTGTGGTAATGGTGGGCTCGATTGGGAAATAGTAAAACCTTTAATGTTAAGGTATCTGGCTGATATTTCAGAACTGGATGTTTATTTATATGAACCGACAGATTCTATAAAAGCACAAGATATGCAAACAAGTACCCCTAAGCCAAAAATGACTCCAGGTAGGGCTGCAATTTTAGCTCTGCTAGAATCGTACCAATCAGTTAGTTATGGCTTATCAAAAATTGAAGTGCAAAAGCTTGCCTACTTTTTGCAGGCCGCTGGCGAAGATATGCGACTTAACTTTGTTAAAGATAAGTTTGGTCCTTACGCTGATGCGCTAAGACACGCTTTAAATACGATGGACGGTCATTATATTCAAGGTGTAGGCGATGGTGTTGTTGAGTCTGAAATCCGCGCTGTTGAAAGTACACTTGAAGATGCTAAATTATTTTTAGCAAGTTCTAATCCTGAAATTAGTTCACGTATTGCTCGTGTTTCAGATTTGATAGAAGGGTATGAATCACCATATGGTGTAGAGTTATTAGCGACAGTTCATTGGGTGGTGAAGCAAGAGCAAGCCAATACACCAGAGCAAGCATTTCAAGCAATCCAACATTGGAATGACAGAAAAAAGGGCTTAATGTCTTTAGAGCATGTTACTTTTGCGTGGGATCAATTAAAGAGCCACGGTTGGTTATAAAAAGCTGACTGTACTAACGCGCTAACAACCAAACTCATCTTACTACTGTGCAAAATAAGTACTGCTAGTTATTACCCGAACTCAAATATAGACAAGTTTATGATCGAGTTTTAAATTTTGCAGACGGTGTCTGCAAAATTGAGTTGGTTGTTTTTATTGGGCTTGCAATGATTTAGCGTGGATTTAACGCGGACTTACACACGGTAAGCCCGCAGCTATACGTTACTCTGCGTAATCACGCTTTTTAGACATACCGCCGATGCCTGCATTTAAGGTATTGGTTGGGTCTAAGTGTCGGTAATTATCGGCCAAGGCAGGTTTGGCATGATAATGATGCCCTACGTTATGCTCTGCAGGATATTCGGCACCACGTTGCTCTAACAGTGCGAGTAAAGCCGCTTTTACGGCTTTGCAGTCTTCGCCTTTACGTACTAAATAGTCTTGATGAAATACGTGACACAAAAAATGGCCATAATAAAGTTTACTCACTAGTTTATCGGTAATGCTGGGTGGTAGCTTTTCAAACCATTCGTTGTCGTTACGCTTGAGTGCAATATCTAGCGCGAGAATATCTTCAACTTCGTTATGGTTTATTTTTGCATATTGTACTGCTGCGCCTGCGGCTGCAAAACGCAGCAAATACGCTGCTTTTGCTTCTTGTTCGCTACACTGAAAAAAATCAAGTTGGTAGTCTTTTTTAACTTGCTCAAGCAGTGCTAGAGTTTGCTGGTGAGCATCCCCTTTGACAGTCAAAATTAATTGGTGTTGGTATTGCTTGTTCCATTGTTGGAGTTTCTTTGGCGTTTGGCTTGGGAACAGCTTAGCAAGGCGATAAACTAATTTATCAATGGTGTTTTTTGGTAAAAAAGGCAGCTTTTGGCATACAGCATCAAGTTGGCGCTTAATATTAAAAAACTTAGGTAGCCAGTTTGTGCCTAGGTTTTTTATGAGTAAAACCGTATCGCGGCCGTAGTTATCAGCAAGTTCAAAAATATCGCGGTGCAAATACTCAGCGTAAACAGGTAAGCTGGTGGCTTGCTCTAGCAATATTTTGCGTACAGCTTGTAATGCGGTCGATGAATTAGTACCAAGATAGAAAGTAAGTTCTTGTTCGTTTTTGGCAAAGGTGTCTACACGTACTGCAAAAACAGCGAGTTTGCCTGCGCAGCCGCTGGCTTGGTGCAAGCGCCGTGGGTCAGCATTAAAGCGTGCAGGGGTATCATCATCCGTTTTACGCACCCAGTTAGCGTATTCTCGATCAGAGGCCTTTTTTGCTGTTGTTTTTACATCGTGTTCGCTGTATTTCTTATTTTGTAAGTTAGTGAGTATTTGCTCTGGTGTATCACCAAGGTCAATATCTAAATTATTAATTAAACTAAGGTTACCATCACTGTTTATTTGTGCATATAAGGCAAGCTCAGTATACGCTGGGCCACGTTCCACTAATGCGCCACCTGAGTTATTACATACGCCGCCAACAATCGATGCGCCAATGCACGAGGAGCCGATAACGGAGTGTGGCACTCGGCCATACGGGGCGAGGGCTTTTTCTAGTGAGAATAAGCTAGCCCCTGGAAATGCCACAATTTGTTGTTGCGCGGGCAGTACTTGAATATCGCTAATTCGTGTTGTGTTAATAATAACCGTATTACGGTCACACCCTTGAGTTGGGGTTGAGCCGCCCGTTAAGCCGGTATTGGCCGCTTGCATAATAACAATGACATTAGCGCTTACACAGGCTTGTAAAATATGCCATTGCTGTAATAGTGTGGCAGGTTTTACTACCGCAAGCGCGGGTCCATGGCCTTCTCTAAAGCCTGTACGATAAGGCGCTGTGGCGCGGTCGCTTGTTAATACATAACGAACGCCAACGATTTCTTTTAATGATGCGACTAACTGTGACTGTGACATAAGAGCTCTAATTTAGTGAAGGCTTTAATGATGTGTCATTAAATAGGTTTTTACGCACGCTGGTACGTAGTTTTTCTTGTTCTAACAAATGCGTTGCGTCTATATCATTTAAGGGTAATGCGTCTTCTCGGGTTAAATTACCATCGGCAACCAACGATAAATAGCGCGAACAGCACACACGCAAAAATGACGTGAAGTTACCTATGTCGTGATCAGCATCAAGAGACTCAAGATACAACTTAGTGATCATTTGGTTTACGGTCATTTGATCACGAAATGCGACTTCTTCTAAAATATCCCAAAAAAACTCTTCTAAACGGATTGAGGTAACAACGCCATCAATACGCAAAGATTTGGTACGACAGGTCCATAAGCGGCTGTCGGCATTAATAAAAAGTTGGCACATAAAAATTAACCTCTCGATGCTGTATTAGCAGTGCTTATAACAATGCCACAAATTGCTTTAACATGGCAGGGTGTGCAGGCCATGCCGGGGCCGTTACTAATTTACCATCTGTGATTGCGCCGTCCATCGGTAAATCTACGTATTGTGCACCCGCCATTTTTATTTCTGGCTGGCAAGCAGGGTATGCTGATACTTTTTTACCTTCAAGCACTCCTGCAGCGGTGAGTAATTGTGGGCCGTGGCAAATAGAAGCAATGGGTTTATCTACCGTTGCAAAGTGTTGAATAATTTCGATTACTTTAGGGTTTAAACGTAAATACTCAGGGGCACGGCCACCGGGTAAATAAAGCGCATCGTAGTCATTTACATTAAGCTCGGCAAATGTCGCGTTTAATGCAAAGTTATGGCCGCGTTTTTCTGTATAAGTTTGGTCGCCTTCAAAATCATGAATTGACGTTGCGATTGTATCGCCTGCTTTTTTATCAGGGCATACGGCATCAACATCGTGTCCCATTGCTAATAAAGCTTGAAAAGGCACCATGTTTTCATAGTCTTCGACAAAATCACCGGTGATCATTAGTACTCTAGCCATGCTGTGCTCCAAATTTAATAGGTATTTGCTCGCTGCTTTAAGTGCGTTCAAATACAAAAATATAAGAGAGTCTAGTAAAACATATGTGGATCCGGAGCGGGTAATATCCAAATACTACACAGAGCTATTTTGTCGGGTTTTTGCATATTATTAAACGTTGGCTAAATCACATTTAAAGTTTGTAATAGGTAATCTCTTAAAGGGTGTTTTAGTTCAAAAAGAAGAGATCACTGCGTCGATGGGCGCTTAATATTAAATCATGATGCTTTAAATGCCGCTAAAGCTTAAATTATGGTTATGTCCCTAAAATTCTTGGGTACTAAACTAAATGGAATAATATATATCGTTTTTAGTAGCATATTTATAATTTAAAGTTTATAAATGGCCATAACGTATTAGCAAATAAATCCCCCTGCACAGCATTAACGGCGGAGCTTTTAGGATTTAGGTACGTATTTGATTTAATTATATGGTGTAGATTTATCAGTGAGTAACTATTCAGATTTAGCGCAACGAAAGCTAATAATAAAATTATTTTCCGTAATTGGTTTTTTAACTACCAGTTTTATGTCTGTTATGGCATTTTGGGGCGGCTTAGGGGTACTAAGTTTAGTACTTGTTATAGCGTCCATCTGTTTTGTAATTTCATTTTTTGTTACTGCATTTTTACATAAGCGGTTATTACTTGCTTCGACCACTATTTTATACACCATTTATATTTTGATGTTCTACTTGGTTTTAACCGGAGGGAGTCACGGAACTGGGCCATTGTGGATTTATGTTGTTGCACCGATCACCTTTTTTATTCGTGGTTTTAAAAAAGGCATTGTTGATATTTTCTTTTTTGTATTAGTAATGTTGTATGCCTTTTATTTAGCGTCTACTTTTCAATTTACCGATTACGGTACTTTACATTTTCCTTCCCGTATTATTTTAACGTTTATTATAGTGGCTGCACTAAGTGGATTATATGAACACTTTAGGCAACACCACAGTGAAAAATTGACGCTTTTAGCGCAAAAAAATGAATTACTTGCCACTATAGACCCACTAACTAACCTACCCAATAGACGCAGTATGATGGCAAAGCTGGCGGAATTAAAAAGTAACGATATTAATCCTGTCTTTTCGATTATATTGCTTGATGTAGATGATTTTAAAAAAATAAACGATCAGTATGGTCATTTTGTAGGAGACCATGCATTAACCCACCTTGCTGGTATTTTTACGCAGCAGCTTACACATAACGACTTAGTGGCACGCTGGGGCGGCGAGGAGTTTTTATTTGTTTTACCAAATAAAGACAAAGCAAAAGCGTTACAATTAACAGATACGTTGCATGGCGCACTTAAATCACAGCCGCTGCATATTGACGGTTATACTATAAGCATCACCGTGAGTATGGGGATTGCTGAGATCACAGATTCATCTGCAATTGAGCGCGACATTCAACATGCCGACGCTTTACTCTATCAAGCAAAAAATAGTGGTAAAAACCGTACTTGTGCTTAATGAGGTTTAATGAGGTCTAATGAGTTTATTGTTGTCGATTGCGCTTAGCGCGCTTCCAGTATTACCCGAACCAGTTGCAAATAATGCAGTAGCAAAAGTAATTGTGAATGAGCAGCCCTATTTTTTAAGTTTTATGGGCATTGGCGCGAGTAAAGATCATACCAGTGTGCACAATAAAGTGTGGGCATTAAAACTAGGCGACGCTAAATGGCACGCTAAAGCACCCGTTCCCAGTAGCTTATCAATTAAAGGCCGTTTAGCCAGTACAGCCGTTGGTGTAGGTGAATATGCGTATGTATTTGGTGGTTATACGCTAAGCGCAGATCATAGCGAAATTTCCAGCCCTGATGTATACCGTTATGATTTAAAAAACGATAGCTACACTGAGCTTAGTACAATGCCGGTTCCAGTTGACGACAGCGTAGCACTCACTTATCAGCAGCGTTATATCTACTTAGTCAGCGGTTGGCATAACGATGGCAATGTAAATCTTGTGCAAGTGTACGATATAAAAACCGATACATGGCAACAGGCATCGCCATTTTTAGGTGAACCGGTATTTGGTCAAGCCGCTGCAATTAGTGGGAATACAATTGTGGTGTGTGATGGCGTAAAAACGCAGGCAAACGTTGATAAACGTCGATCATTTGCAAGCGTTGCTCAGTGTTTAAAAGGCACTATTGATGAGAATAACCCATTAAAAATTGATTGGCGCACGTTGCCACATCCAACGGGAACATCACATTATCGTATGGCGGCCACCCGCTTTAACGGTGCTATTTATATGCTTGCAGGATCGCCAAATCCCTATAATTACGATGGCATGGGGTACAACGGTAAACCAGCACCAGCGAGCAACCACGTGTGGCGTTTTGATATTGTAAGTAATCGCTGGAATGTGCTTGCCCCGGCTGAATCCTCAAGCATGGATCACCGTGGTTTACTTGAGCACGATGGTATTTTTTATCGAATCGGTGGAATGGATAACAATCAGCAAGTTACTAACTTAGTATTAGCACATATGGTTAAGGATTAACTATGAATACTCTATACATCACTGGCGCTGGTGTCAGTGCCGCCAGTGGTATCCCGACTTTTCGGGGCGAAGACGGCTACTGGACTATCGGCAGTAAAAACTACACACCGATG
This sequence comes from Pseudoalteromonas sp. Ld20, assembly GCF_045064175.1. Classification (NCBI taxonomy): domain Bacteria; kingdom Pseudomonadati; phylum Pseudomonadota; class Gammaproteobacteria; order Alteromonadales; family Pseudoalteromonadaceae; genus Pseudoalteromonas; species Pseudoalteromonas sp. Ld20. The sequence goes on along the minus strand of NZ_JBISHB010000026.1, from coordinate 109,633 downwards.
GAAATGGCTACTCGGGCAATGTATGAAAACAACCCACGGCAGTTTTTAGCGTGGTATTACCATCGATTTGCCACTTATCGTAATCATGGACCTAATGAAGTACATCACTGGCTTAGCGATAAAAACTTAATCACTCAAAATATAGACGGACTCGATGGTAAAGCAGGTAATAAAAATTACATTGCTATTCATGGCAGACTTGATCAAATGACGGTATTTCATCATCAGGGCGATGACGTAACACCGCACACTACGCCGTGGGATGATGTAGACGAAAGCTGTTTACACGACTCATTACTTGAGTTGTTTAAAATCGATAATCAACAGCCAGTATTGAACCAGTCTTTCAAACCTTTTGTGTTGTTATTTGACGAATACTACACCGAACTTTACCGTATTAGTGAAGCGCAGCAACGTATGGCGGATGCTGACAAAATAGTCTTTATGGGCACTTCGTTTAGTGTCAACATTACTCAAATGGCACTTGAGGTCGCACGCAGTTATGCTATTCCTGTAGAGGTAGTCGACCCTGAGCCTGCACACATTATGCACCCTAATGTGAGCTATAAAAAAATGACCGCACTGGAATATATTGATTCTACATTTAAGGACTAAATTTCAACCGTAATGTTACAAATTAAAAAGCCTCAACATGCTCTTCAGTTGAGGCTTTTTAATGCCTGGTCTTTTGTGAAATTTAAGGCCATGATCAAACATAAAGTAATTCAAAGCAAAAGTTGTTATTTTTAAAGGGCTGTCTACTTCCGAGACTGCTCTAATCTTCTAATCAGAAGTAGAAATAAGGAGATCAAGCAAGCCTTTGTTATGTAGTTCTTGATCACTTATAGCTCGTAAAGATTCATGAGCAAGGATAATTTTTAAATTATCAGGAGTTATTGAAAAATAATTTGACTCAAAAAATGAGTAACCACAGCAATCACATTTTCTTAATGTAATAATTTGTGGAAAGTGACAGCGACTACAACGTTTTATTTCATTATTGCGAAGCAAAAACGAATCAAAGCACTCTATCAGGCCAATTCTTTTTACTTTATCTTCATTTGAAAAATCAACCTTATTATTTTTAGCTTGTAATCTTAATGCTTCTTTTAACTTTCGGGTTTCTATAGCTGCAAGTTTTTCACGCTCAAGCTCAGCTTGGGTTTTAGCATCTTCTTTTTTTTGTTCTTCTATAGCCCTTTCTATAGCTGCAAGTCTTTCGCACTCAAGCTCAACTTGTTTTGCAGCATAAGCTTTAGTTTGTTCTAACTTGTGGTCATAAAATGACTTTTTTACTTGTTCTTCAAACGGGTGATAAAGCCATTTTTTGTTAGTGAGGTTATTCGTTAATAAATCAATAATAACCTGCCTAAAAGATATATTGTGACGTTCAAATATTTCTCTTGAACCTTCAAGATCAACAATTATATGAGCTAATTTTTCACCATCAATTACATACGGTGTCTTACTATTAAAATCAGGGTCGAAATTTACGGTTATAGCGACTTTTTGAGAGTTGATACATACAAAAAAAGTGCAAGACTGATCTAAAGCGATTGAGGTTTTATAATACGAGTAGGAAAAAGAAGCTGTTTCTTCAGGAATAACGTTTAATTCGACGTCAATATCACTTTCTGGATCGGTTACAAATACATTATAAGCTGGTAAAGCAATTGAGTCTGTAGATTCAAATACCTCTCTACACATCCAAAATACACACCGTTCAAAGCTAATTTCACAAGCATCTTCAGTGGTATCTTTATTCTTGTGTTTAAAGTGGTGTACGTTGACTTCGCCTTTACTAGCAACTAAATCAAGATTGCAACTCAAACAAATACAATTACAATTTTTACCTTGAGCCACTTCGTCAATAGACACTATTTTTTGTGTGCTTTTATCTAATGCAAAAGGGATTAGTGTGCTCAAAATATCATCCTTGTTATTTATTAATCTGACTTAATCGGAAGTATAAACAAGTAACTGGTTTATCAAAAGTGGTTAAGTAAAGCTTACCATGCGCGAGCGCATAAAATATAAAAGACTATTCCAATATCATCCCAGCCTAATTAACCGAATTTCCTTGTTAATAGACTGTGATAGTTTAATCTATGTTGCATTAAATAACATTTAAATTATGCAATCAATAAAATGCTAAGACAAATATTAGTCGATAACGATATAAATTCGCTTCTAAATGACGCGTGTACTGGTAAGTATTCACTTAAAGATAGGTATCTAATAACCCAACTTGCTTGCGTCCCCTTGTCACTTACAGAGCATAATTTATTAAAACTACATCAGCTGATAAGTGACAAAGGAGAAGTTTATCGCAAGTGGGTTTTGCCAGCAGAATATAGTCGAAACAAGAATGAGCGCATTATCGAAGTGCCTGAAGTTTTTTGCCAAGCACTAGAGCAATATTTAGACTGGTACGCACAGCAACAAGATTTACCAGTTGAATACAGGCATAACTTAGGAACGTACAGGGGGTTTAGTCAAAAAGCCCCTGCTTTACTTAATGACCGCCTAACTGCGTTTGCTATGAGTGAGCGAACCGTTAAAAAGGGCATTAATAAACAACCAACAAACTTAAGAACCAAAGTTAATACACTGCTTAAAAAGGCTGGTTTAGATTGGGCTACAGCTAAAACCTTTGAGGACTCGCTCATAATCCATTTAGCAAAAAACGTAGATCATGGTGTTGTAGCTGACTTGTTTGGTTACGCATCAAGACAAGTAGTAACAGATAAGTACAACGGTAACTTGTTGCAATTATCGGACGCTATCAATAGCGTGTATTCAAGAATTAAAGTGACAGGACATTAGGAAGTTGAAAAAGTTTAAGTTTATAAACAATCAATCAAAAAAAGAGTTTCTAGCGTTGCCTGATAAAATTCAAAAGCGCTTTGCAAATGATTTAAACGCTATTTGTCAAAACAAAGAACCATTTAGCAAGTTTAAGCACTTAAAGGAGAGTGTAGGTATTGGTGCGGTTGAGCTGATAGAGAACGGCAGACCAGCATATCGAACGATTTACGTTGCAAAGTTTGCTGACACTGTTTTTATTTTGCACTCATTTACCAAAACCACTAACGGGGTAGAAAAACAGGCAATGGACACAGCGAAAAAGCGCTACAAACTCATGCAAAAAGAATTGAATAAATAAAATTATATCATTGCTTGTATATATATCAGCACTTGTATATATATCAATGTTGATATATATTGTTTATAAGTTAATCAATAAGGTTATTAAGATGACTCTTGAATACTCAAATATCTTTGATGCAATTACAGAAGATAAAGCAGAAGCCTCTGAATTACAGACGCGCTCAGATCTGATGATTGTTATTCGTGACATTATCAATGCTAAAAATTGGTCACAGACCGATGCAGCGATTCAATTAGGGCTAACCCAACCTCGCGTAAGTGATCTGGTTAATGGCCGAATTGATAAATTCAGCATTGATAAGTTAATGACTTGTTTGTATCGAATTGGTTTTCGCTTTAAACCGTCCTTTGCAGATGATCAGTTAACAATGGCCGTTGAAGCCGTTACAACTAACTAATGATTGGAATATATTCAACAGCAAGGGTAGGTTTGCGCTAGCCTAACAACATAATGGGAATGATGTGGCATTTATTTTTGAAACTCAAAGACTTAGTGTACGTGAAATCACGCCAAGTGATGCTGAGGATTTAGCATTTGTGCTTGCGGATCCGCTGGTAATGAAACACTCAACAGTGGGTGTGCATTCTGATCTGCAAATAAATGATTTTATAAAAAACTGCCAGCAGCTGTATAGAATAAACGGCTATGGTCATTGGATTATTTATAACAATTTCAATGAATTTGTTGGTGTGTGCGGGCTAAATAAGCATCAAGTAGGTGACAAAGAGCTTGTACACATTAATTATCGGCTGGCCACTTCGCAGCAAGGTAAAGGCTATGCAGTTGAGTCGACGCAAGGGGTACTCTCTTTTGCCAAGGATACACTTGCGCTAAGCTGGGTATATGCGCTGATTGAGCCTGACAACGTGAACTCGGTTAAAGTGGCTAATCGAACTGGGTTTTCGTTTATTGAGTCCTCTGTATTTCGAGGGTTTGATATAGATATATACCAGCATTCATTATAAGTTTGTGTAGGTGAGCTTTACGCCGCGCATGTGGCTTATTGAGGCATGTTGATGTCGTGATTAAAGCAAACAAAGCGTGCGAAGTTAGTGCGTTAAAGGAATGTTATTAAATTTTAAAAGGAGTTATATAACCAATGGCGTACTTTAAAACCCCTCAATTTTTGCATGAGGTATTTGGTGAAAAGCAATCGATGCTAGAGGTGAGTTGCACTGTATTATTTGCGCTGGTAGGAAGTTGGCTTGTTTATTTTGTTGCGGACATCAAGCTCGACAATTGGCAGGTAATCTTAGCGTTTATATTAATCGCTGATGTATTAGCGGGCTGTATTGCTAATTTTAGCCTTGGCACGAATGCGTTTTATGCAAAACGCCCGAAAAACCGGCTTATCTTTATTGCCATTCATGTTCATATAGTAGCAATTGCATGGTTACTTTCGCAGCCAATGGATATTGCGCTGATTATTTGGACATATACGATAGTGACAGCATGTGTTGTAAATGCATTACACGGTAAATCGATACAGGGTTTTATTGCTGCAAACTTAATGTGCTACGGGATTTTTTTACTAATTTACTTATCTCTTCCTACGTGGTTTTTAATGGTTAGTGTATTTTTTATGATTAAAGTATTGTTTAGTTTTGCTGTTGATCATTATAGGCAATCAACTCAGTAAGCTTGTTAAAAAAACCAGTACAACTTTATAGGCTGTACTGGTTTGGTATTTGGCAAAAAGCTTATTTAAATAACTGTGCTAAGTCTTTCATCTCCTGGGCAGAAGTATACCAAATTTGGTGCTATCAAATTGACTTACAATTAAAAGCGAGTACGAATACCAAAGGTTATACGGCGCTCAAAGATATTTTGAGTGATCACATGATCTGACCACTGCGCATAAATATCTTCCTTCTCTTCAGTTAAGTTGCTCACCGACGTATAAATACTCATATCTTCGGCAAATTCATAGCCGGCATACATATCAAAGTACAAAGTGCTGTCGGTCCAAAATGGCATTACTCCCTCTCCCATCGGCGAGCTTAGGCTATCTAAACGGTCGCTACGGTAGTTAGCCGCGAGGCGTAGTTGTAATGGGCCTTTTTCGTACCAAAGTACCGCATTGGCTGATTTTTCTGAATTATCTTGAATCGGTAAGCTTTTGCCATAAACATCCACATTTGCACTGTCACTTGGCGCATAGGTAAAGTTAACTGACGTCCCTAAGCCATCAAATGGTGCAGGTAAAAAATCAAACGCTTGTTGGTAAACCACTTCAATGCCTTTGATATTTCCGCCTTTGGCGTTTATTTCTGTGCTTACGGGCACTTCTCGGCGCACCACGCCATCAATATCGGGCAGGCCTTGCATTACTATACCGCTTTGAATGAAGGATTCCATATCCATTAAAAAGGCTGAAATACTCAGTAAGCCGCTGTCGTTAAAATACCACTCGGCCGATAAGTTGTAGTTTGTTGCGCGCCACGGTTCTAAATCAGGGCTAACACCAAGCTCTGCGGCTAGTACATCGCCAGCACGGGTACGACCAACACTAATACCACCAGCAAGCTTACCAATATCTAAAGTGGTCATGGTTTTACCGTAACCGGCACGTAAAATAACCTCTTCGGTGAGGTTTAAGTTAAAGTTCATTGATGGTAAAAAGTCTGAGTAATCTCTGCTTAACCATTTTTCACCGATTTTTTCACTGGCGGTACATAATGAGCAAGGGCGTGCTGAGCCTAACTGGTTTTGCAGCATGTCGAGTTCGGTTTTAATGTATTGCGCGCCGATATTAGCGGTGTAACTTAAATCCCCTAATTCGCCGGCAAAGTTCGCTTTAAAGTAGGCGGTTTGGGTTTGCTCTTTTACTTGATAGGTACGTGAGGGATTAGCTAAACGTTTGTTACCCGGATAAATGGCATTTTGAAATGCCATTGGGTCGTCCATCACTTTTGGGTCGATTAAGTAAAAACTGTGCCCACTACCACCTGGGCCTAAACCATTTACTTGGTTTACCCAACCGGCAGGCATATCGCTAAAGAAGTTGGTTTTACCTATCGTTAAATCACCACCTGCTACGCTGTTTTCGCCATCACCGTTAGTATCACCCAAAGATGCGCCTGAATCCTTCCACATCACATCGGCAGTAATATCCCCAGTGGTAAATGGTGCAACTAAAATATAGGTTTCGCGCTCTACATCACGTTTTGATGCGCGCAGACCAAAATCAACGTTCTGTAGATGATCTGTCTCAAAGGCATAATGACCATCAATACGGGCAACATCAAGGGTCGCTTCTTCTTCAAAGTTATTTTCAGAGTAGGTTGAGACCAGATTATATTGGTTTATGTCGTTGCCAAACCCTTCGTCAAAGCCAAGCGTGAGGTATTCGCCACTGCGAGAAAAACTTACATCCACTTCTTCAGGGCCGTAACCATTGGGGTTAACAGGCGTAATGCCATCACCGTGATTTTTTAATAAACCATGTTGTGCACCAGAGGTTAAAAAGCCATGGGCGACGTTTTCTGTATGGCTGCGCTCTGCTGAACCATGAATATACTTAAACTCGCCAGATAATGGGCCATCACCTTGGTATTCGAATAAAAAACTGGCGTTGGTTGATTCGCGATCGTTCGTTAAACTTTCAGAGTAGGCACTAACACGGCGTACTTTTAAGTTTGTATCGTTAACAGTGTATATTTGCCCACCTTTACCATTATCTAGACGTGGGATGAAATTATCTGAGTAAGCCCAGATATCTCCTCGCGCGCTATCAACCATCACCCCTTGTTTACGGTCGGCGTCATCCATTTTTGTATAAAATAAATCACCGGTGAATGTCAGTGAATCAGCTATTTGATGTTGAATGGTGGTGTTTAAGCCAAGGCGATCACGCTCGGTTTCACGGTCCATTACGCCATAAAATCGCTGGCTGTAAAAACTGTCATTAAAATCACCATCACCGTTAAAGTCTCTGTCAGTTGTAAGGTCTGTGCGCGTTTCACCTCGCACTTCTGATGAGTTTAAAATAGTGCCGTTGCGGTAGTTTGCTAAGGTGCTTTCGTCGTAAGCGGCAGTGACAATAATGCCAAATATATCGTTGTTGTAACCAGCAAAGGCGACGAATTTAGGATCTGTTTGCTCCGATAAGCTCCCACGTGTTGCTTCCCCAGTCAATGACAATGTACTGCCTTGGTCAAGATCGAATGGGCGACGTGTTTTTAAATCTAAAGTACCAGAAATACCACCAGCTAAAGTGTCGGCTTGTGGCGATTTAAGCACATCTATACCGGATAAGAGTGCGGCTGGAATATCAGTAAAATCAGGTTGTAGCTGTGTGATAGAGCCAGCACTTAAAAATTGTTCGCCATTGAGCAATGAGGTAACTTGGGGCATACCACGTACGTTAATGGTTGAACCTTCACCTGCTGAGCGGCGAATTTGCACCCCCGGGATCCGTTGCAGGGTATCGGCAATAGTGACATCGGGTAATTTACCGATATCTTCAGCGGTGATAGAGTCCATTACCCCGGTACTAAAACGCTTGTTGTTAATATCTTGTTTTTTACTGGCGGCAATGCCCCGTACTTCAATAGTTTCTATGTCGTCACTTGCTGTTTGGGCTTGATCAGCGGCAAAAGCGCCAAAGCTGGCGTATCCACAAATGATAGCGGCGACTGCTTTCGCTGTTAAGCTCTTATTTAGAGTAGGCTAGCGACGGTTTTTAATGCTCATGTTGATATACCTCATCCTGTATATTTAGACGTTAATTATTATCCCCCGTTAATTTGTAACATATGTTGATTCTTTGTTTGTTATTAATTAACATTACTTTCAAGTAAAATGCAATAACAATTACATTAACATTTGATAATTTTTTGATTTTTAATGTAACGTTGCTATCTAAGGTAATGATTTAAAATAAGAGTTTTATTTATAGGAAAGTTAGTCATGCAACACGCCGCAAAAATTTATACTGTGAATAAAGGCTTAGGCACTAACGATGCGCTCATACAAGGTGATTGCAATGTTGCTAAGCAACAAGTGAGCCTCCCTTGTGCATGTATTTACCAAACACGCTTGGATAACAACATTGCGTGGATGGCAAAGTTTGCCAAACAAAGTCAGGTGGCGTTTTCACCCCATGGTAAAACAACGATGGCACCGGGCATTTTTAAAAAGCAGCTCAGTGCTGGCGCATATGCGATTACGGTCGCCACGGTGCATCAAGCGGTTGTAGCAGCGCAGGCCGGTGCTAAGCGTATTATTATGGCAAATCAGTTGGTCGGCAAAGCTAACTGTCAGCACTTAGCAAACTTATTGCACAGTGCTGAAATTGATTTTTACTGCTTAGTTGATGATGTTGATAACGTGACGTCACTGGCTGAGTTTTTTTGCGAGCAAGGTGTAACACTCAAACTGTTAATTGAATTGGGTGTGCCCGGTGGGCGTTGTGGTGTTGTTGATAGTAAAAAACTACAGCAGTTGGCTAAACATATTAGTCAGTTTCCATCATTACAGCTTGCGGGTATTGAAGTGTATGAAGGCGTACTAAATACTCAAAGCCAAGTTGCAGCGTTTTTAAGTGATGCTGTTGCGCAGTGTAAAGAGTTGATTGCCGATAATGCATTTGCTACCGATCAAGTGATGATCACCGCCGGCGGCTCTGCATGGTACGACTTAGTCTGTGATGCCTTTGCCCCTGCCAATATGCTTGAAAATATGGTGCCGGTGATCCGTCCTGGCTGTTATGTGGCTCATGATCAGGGAATTTATGATGCTGCCCAACAGCAGGTTTTAGCGCGTAATCCATTAGCGTGTAATATTGGCAGTGATTTACAGTCATGCTTAGAAGTTTGGGCGTATGTGCAATCAATACCTGAACCTGGGCGTGCAATTATAGGAATGGGCAAGCGCGATGTAGCGTTTGATGCTGGGTTGCCCATTGCCAATTTACATATTGATCAACACGGTGTTGTTACTAAAGCGGGTGCTGATTGGAAAGTTGAAAAAATAATGGACCAGCATGCCATGCTCCGTGTTGAACAAAATAGCAATTTAAAAGTCGGTGATATTATTGCGTTTGGGACTTCGCATCCTTGCCTTACATTTGATAAATGGCGTTATATTAATGTCATAGACGATAACTATAACGTTATTGATATCTTTGACACGTATTTTTAGGAGAATAAGTAATTGGATATTGTTTCGCGAATTAAAGAGCGTTTAGGTCATTTACGCCAATCAGAACAGCTTGTTGCACAATTAATTTTAGCCGATCTGCAATATGCAGCATCCGCAAGTATAAGTGATTTAGCACAGCGCGCTAAAGTGAGCCATGCATCAATTACTCGTTTAGCTAAAGCATTAGGTTGCGATAATGTACGTGATATGAAACTCCAGCTTGCGCAATCACTGGCAGTAGGTGAGCGCTTTATTAGTGAAAGCAGCTCAGTACGTGAAGATATTCCGGCCATTTATCAAGCAATACACGATATTTTAGATATTAATGCCGGGCTTATTGAGCAATCGCTGGTGGAAGAAGCCGCACGTTGTATTGCGGGGAGCCGACATACTTTAATTTTTGGCGTTGGCGGCGGCAGCTCGGTGGTCGCACAAGAGTGCCACAACCGGTTGTTTCGCCTTGATGTACTAAGCAATGCCTATAGCGATCCGGTGATGATGCGCATGACCGCAGCAAGTGTTGATATCAGTGATGTGGTGGTGGTGTTATCGCTTACTGGCTTACCAAATGACCTAATTGACGCGGCAAGTATTGCCAAAGATTACGGTGCTAAAGTGATTGCCATTTGCCCAGACAGTGCCCTTGCTGATATCGCAACGATTCACTTACCAATAAAAACCAATGAGTCAGATTATATTTTTACGCCAAGTACAGGGCGCTACGCCATGCTTGCGGCCGTAGACATATTGGCCAGTGAAGTGGCTATTTTGACTCAGAAAAAATCTCGAGAAAAACTGCGTCGCATTAAGCATGAATTAGATGAGTACCGTGAAGGACCAGATAGAGCGCCACTAGGAGATTAATGATGCACGATACCTCGCAATCAGTAGATACAATTATTTATCAAGCAAACGTGTTTGATGGATTAGGCAATGATCCCCAGCGCATGGATGTCGCAATACAAGGGCAGTACATTGTTGCTCTGGGCGAGTTATCACAGTGGCAGGCGACGCACAAAATAATGGCCAATGGTTTGTGCCTCGCGCCTGGGTTTATAGATGTTCATACCCATGATGACCTTGAGCTGCTAAGAAACCCGAATATGGCCGCAAAAATAAGCCAAGGAGTGACTACAGTGATCACCGGCAATTGTGGGATCAGTGCCGCCCCTGCAAAATTAAACGCCGATGCGCCAGATCCAATGAATTTATTGGGCGAGAAAAGCGAATTTACCTTTGCGCAGATGCGCGATTATATCGATGCATTTAATCGTAAAAAGGCCAATGTGAATGTGGCCGCTTTAGTCGGGCACACTACGCTGCGTAACAATGTTATGACTGATTTACTGCGCCCAGCAACCGCTGATGAAATTACTGCGATGCAATTGCAATTAGATGAAGCCATAGCGCAAGGCGCACTTGGTCTTAGCACGGGCCTTGCCTATCGCAATGCACATTGTGCGCCCGAACAAGAAATATACGCATTTGGCGGTATTTTAAAAAAGCACGATGCGCTTTATACCACCCATTTACGCACCGAATTTGATGCCGTACTTGAAGCAATGGATGAAGCGTTTGCAATGGAGCAAGAGTTTGGTATTAAAGTGATTATTTCCCACTTAAAGTGTGCGGGTAAAAATAATTGGGGGCGTGCCCCTGAACTACTGGCAAAATTTATAGCGCAAGGTGAGCACTCAAAATGCAGTTGTGATGCTTATCCGTATGCAGCCAGCTCCAGCACCTTAGATTTAAACCAAGTGACCGATGACTTTGATATTTTTATTACCTGGTCAGAAGCCCATCCAGAAATGGCAGAGCAATTACTGGCAGATATAGCTAAGCAATGGGGCATGAGTTTGCTTGACGCCGCTAAAAAATTGCAACCTGCGGGCGCGGTGTATCATGGTTTAAACGAAGACGATGTAAAAACTATTTTAGCGTTTGATAAAACCATGATTGGCTCTGACGGTTTACCGTGCGACCCGCATCCGCATCCACGGTTATGGGGATCATTCCCTCGTGTGCTGGGACATTATAGCCGCGGGGAAGGGATTTTTTCACTGGCAACCGCTATTCATAAAATGACCGGGCTCAGTGCCGCTAATTATCGGTTGGCAAATCGTGGCGTGATCAAAGTCGGTAACTTTGCCGATTTAGTGCTATTTGATGCCGATGAGGTTATTGATAACGCAACATTTGTCGATTCAGAATTACCGGCCTCAGGTATTCACCAAGTCTGGACTAATGGCCAAACTACATTTAAAGATAAACGAGTTTTACCCGCGTATTCGGGTCAATTTTTAACATCCTTAGGAGCAAGTAAACATGATTAGACGAATTGGTATTGAGGGCGGTAAAGGCACGGGTGGTCAACATTTACCGTTTGCACGTGCAGTAGAGGCGGGTGGTTGGTTAATGGTGTCAGGGCAAACCCCGATGAAAGATGGCGAAGTTGTTGAAGGTGGCATTATTGATCAGTCTCGGTTAGCGATTGAAAATTGCCTCGATATTATGAAAGAAGCAGGTTACGGCCTCGAAGATGTGGTTCACGTTACCGTTATTCTAACCGATTCACGTTATTTTCAGTCGTTTAATAAAGTATTTAAAGCGTATTTTGGTGCTAATCCACCAGCACGTATTTGTGCTGTGGCGGATTTAGTGGTCGACTGTAAAGTTGAAGTGGATGTGACGTGTTATAAAGCACCTTAACTTCTCCTGCCAACATCAAAATTTATACCTAAGAGCATAAAAAATAATAACGGCTCTTAGGTGGCTTAGATATATTAATCAACAGAATAATAACTAACATCAACCTCGTAATTAATAATGATAAGTGCCGTAAGGTACAACGTGGATTGGTGCAGCAGGGTGTCTTATGAAGTGGCAATTATTAATGGCCTTTTTAGGTTACTTAGGTTTTATGATCTGGTTTGGCTGGTGGGTAAGCCGCAATTCTAAAGGGGGAGATAACTTTTTACTGGGTGGACGTAACTTACCGTTTTTTCTTACGTTAGGCACTACCGTTGCCACTATGGTTGGCACCGGCTCGTCAATGGGGGCGGTCGGGTTTGCTTACTTAAATGGCTGGGCAGGGATGATTTACGGCCTTGGCGGCGCGTGTGGCATTTTGCTGCTGGCCAAGTTATTTGCGCCGGTGCGCGAGCATCAATTTATGACCATGAGTGAAGAAGTTTCTTACTATGTTGGAGCCCACCCATTAGTCAAAAATACCATTGCCGTGTTTATTTTTGTCGCCAGTATTGGCTGGTTAGGGGCACATATTCTTGGCGGTGGTATGTATTTAGCGTGGCTGACTGGGCTATCACCGTTTTCAGCCAAACTGATTATTGCCTTAGGTTTTAGTATTTATGTGGTGATTGGTGGCTATGTTGCAGTGGTATGGACTGACTCGATTCAGGCGTTGATATTATTTGTTGGATTTTTCTTGATGGCGGGAGTCGCGCTGTACGAGATAGGCGGTTTAGCAGAGATGGCAAGTGCGCAGCCAGCTGTTAATCAAAGCTTTTTATCACTCGATAAAATTGGTTACGTACATGGTTTATCATTATTTTTTGCGGTATTGATTGGTGTGTTAGTGGCGCCATCATTTCGCCAGCGAATTTACTCAGGCAAACATGTAAAAAGTATTCGCCAATCGTTTTATTTATCAGGCGGGTTGTATTTAGTGTTTGCTATTGTGCCTGCCATTATTGGCATGGTGGCCTATGCACTTAACCCCGCATTAGAAAACAGCGCCTTTTCGTTCCCGTATATGGCGTTTGAATTATTACCGTTTGGCTTAGCGGCTCTGGTCATTATTGCGGGCCTGTCGGCGACAATTTCCAGTGCTAGCTCTGATGCCATTGCCGCAGTGAGTGTATTAATACGCGACCTTTATAGTTTAGTGTTTAAACGTATGCCCCACGCCAAAGACGTGGTGATGCTGTCGCGTATCGGTTTAGTGATGACCATAGGTATTGCTTTATTATTGGCGCTACTGACTAACGACGTGATTGGTTACATTACCAATATGATCGCTACTTTGATGTCCGGCTTATGTGTCTGTGTGTTATTTGGCCATTTTTGGCCGCGTTTTAATTGGCAAGGCGCGATCACCGCTTTGGTTGTTTCGCTGTGTGTATCGCTGGCGATTATCTTAATGCCCAATTGGCTGGCTTATTGGAGTAATCCTATTATTCCAGCTACCTTAGCATCCGCTGCGTTAGCGGCAATCGTCACTTTACTCACTCCTGTACAAACGTGTACATCAGCACAAGCTTTGGCTATTTTACAAGCGCAACGCGAGGAAATGCAGCATGATTAAAATAGCGTTTTTTGGTGAAGCGATGCGCGAGTTATCGCTAAATAATACACTGTGTTTTGGTGGTGATACCTATAACAGTGCGGTGTATTTAAAGCGGTTATTAATGAGTCGCGCTGAGGTATATTTTGCATCGGCAATCGGCAATGATGAATTAAGTAAACAGGCTTACACTCGCTGGCAAAACCAAGGGCTTAATTTACAGTACTTATTACGCAGTGATGCACGTACTTTAGGCTCATATGGCATTTCTCTTGATGATAGCGGCGAGCGGACCTTTCATTACGACCGTAAAAATAGTGCTGCCAGAGAATATTTTAAACTAGATCAACAGCAGGCTTTTTTAGCGGATCTTGAGGATAAACAATTTGATTACGTGTACTTTTCGGCGATTAGTCTCGCTATTTTGGACGATCAAAGTAGGCAGCTATTTATGGCCGCGATTGCGGTTTATAAAAATGCGGGTGGCAAGGTTATTTTTGACAGCAATTACCGTGCAGTACTTTGGCAAAATAAAGCCAAAGCGCAAAGTAGTTATAAGCAAGCCTACGCGTGTGCCGATATTTTATTGGTCACGGATGATGATCACTTTGGTGTTTTTGGGCTTGTTTCGCATCAGCAACTGGTAAATTTTTATCAAGCATACGCACATACCTTGGTGATTATTAAACAAGGGGTTAACGATACCTTGGTAATACAACAGCAGCTGTTAAGGCGTTACCCCGTGCAGCCTGTAAAACGTATTGTTGATACTACTGGCGCTGGAGATGCGTTTGCCGCAGGGTTTTTGGCTGAATACTTAATATCGCAACAGTGTGATGCTGCGGTTGATACGGCGCAACAACTTGCTGCACAGGTTATTGCTGCAAACGGCGCAATTGTGAGCACAACACTTACAACAGTAACGAGTAATCTACTTAGCACCACCGAACAGGACACTGATTATGAATAAGTTTATTTATTTGATTGGCATAATCATGCTCATCGTAGTGCTGCCCAGAACTGCAAGCGCTCAACCTGCGCTCATGCCAAAGCCTGCAAAGGTAATCATGATGACAGGTAAAACCCAATTAAATGCTGAGCTTGGTGTGCATATTAGTAAACAGCATCAAGCGTTATTAACGCCATTGGTGTTGAATTCAACGTTTGCGCAGCAGTTTACTAAGCTTGATTGGCGTGATGTTAAAAACGCACAGTTACAAATAAGTATCAGCCAACGCGCTTCAGCTCTGCCTTATTTGGGTATGGATGAAAGCTATAAAATTGTGATTGCAGATAACTCAATTAAACTCAGCAGTCGTAATCAGTATGGCGTTTTACGTGGCCTTGCGAGTTTATCGCAGTTAATATTTAGTGCCGAAAAGCCCCGCGAACTGACCAATTTAGTTATAACGGATGCGCCTACTTATCCATGGCGTGGTTTATTATTTGATAGTGTGCGCCACTTTTTGCCCATCGAAGACGTAAAACGCACGTTACGTGGCTTGGCCTCAGCAAAATTCAATGTATTTCACTGGCATTTAACTGATGATCAAGGTTGGCGAATAGCGCTAAATAGCTACCCCAAGTTGCATCAACAGGCTTCAGATGGTTTGTATTATAGCCAAGCGCAAAT
Organism: Pseudoalteromonas sp. Ld20; assembly: GCF_045064175.1. NCBI lineage: Bacteria > Pseudomonadati > Pseudomonadota > Gammaproteobacteria > Alteromonadales > Pseudoalteromonadaceae > Pseudoalteromonas > Pseudoalteromonas sp. Ld20. The sequence continues at coordinate 94,381 of NZ_JBISHB010000026.1, read as the reverse complement.
CAAAGACGTGGTTGCGTATGCTGCAATGTTAGGTATTCGTGTGGTGCCAGAGTTTGATGTGCCAGGGCATGCCAGCAGCATTGTAATGGCGTATCCAGAGCTTGGTAGCGGTACAACTTTAACTGAGCTGGAGCGACGTTGGGGGGTATTTAAACCGCTACTCGATCCAAGTAATCCTAAGGTGTATAAATTTGTTGATGAAATAGTGGCAGAGCTTGCGGGGTTGTTTCCTGATCCGTATTTACATATTGGTGGCGATGAAATTGACGACACAGATTGGCAAGCAAACAGCAAAATACAGGCTTTTATGCGCGAGCAAAAATTGGCTGACAGCCATGCACTACATGCTTATTTTAATCAGCGGGTTGCGAAAATATTAGCAAAGTACAATAAAAAAATGATTGGCTGGGATGAAGTACTGCACCCAAGCTTACCTAAAAATACCTTAGTGCAATCATGGCGCGGGCACCATTCACTCGCGGCGATCACCCAAGCAGGCTACGACGGGTTGCTATCGAGTGGTTTTTATATTGATCAACCGCAGTGGAGTAGCTATCACTATCGCAACCACCCGCAGCAACCGGTTAAGCCCAGCGTAACGGCAAACGCTGTGATAGGACATGTTGATTTTACGCTAACACGTTTAAAAGGCAGTGCGGTAACGGGCGACATTACCGTATTTGAAAGTGACGATGATCATGCCGGCATACACGCAATTGTAAACATTGTTGGTAAAGGGGCATTTATTACCGATAACGTGACTAAAACGGCAGATAACTATCAGCTGTTAATCGACACTTGGCTTGGCCCTACGCAACTGACCTTTAATTTATCAAATACTGCTAGTATCTCGGCATATGTGGGCAACACGCCTTATGCGTTTACCAGTCATGGCGCAGATAAGGTATCGCTTATACAGTTAAACCAGCAGTTAATACATGAGCAGCAACGGGTTAAATCAGGCAATGTACTCGGTGGTGAAGCGACAATCTGGGCTGAACTGATCACCACTGATAATCTAGATTCACGCATTTGGCCAAGGCTTTATGCCATAGGTGAGCGTTTCTGGTCACCTGCGAGTGTAATAGATGAGCGCGATATGTATAACAGGCTTGATGTTATGAACCGTTATGCGATTGAAAAAATTGGTTTACAACATCAGCAACAATTTATTCAGCGTTTAAAGCAATTACCAATTAGTTCAAAAGACGATCTTAATGCACTCGTTACTTTTAGCCAGCTGATCGAACCTGCGCACTATTATACTTTGCATCATTTAGCGTTTTTACGTGATGAATATCATCAATTAGCGCCACTGGATAAACTTGTGGATGTACTGCCCGTAGAGAGCCTGACGTTAAAACAATTTGACTATGCGGTGGATGACTATCAGCAATCGTGTGACGATCAGCAATTATTGTTACTACACAGCAAACTACTAAAGTGGCAACAATTACTAGAACGCGAGCAGCCGCTGTTTTTAGCGGTTCAACAATGGCAAGCAAGTTACTCGGCAATACTCCTTGCACTCAAGCAACACGATAAGCTGACTAAGCAGCATTTAGTGAAAAATAACAACGGCACTATTCCCCAAGTTATCGCATCAATTAACCGTTTAAAGAAAGCACGCTTAGGGTGTGGGCAATAGGGACTTAATGAGGAATAGGTTACGTTTGTTTGTAAATCATTGCGTTGCTATTTTAAACGCAATGATTTTAAAGTGGATGGCATTTTAAAGTAGCGGTTTATAAAAATACACAGTAGCGTTAAGTTCACCTGATGAACTCAGTGCAAACTGTGGTATTTGCCCAGCTTCTATATAATTTAATTTATGATATAAACGTGAGGCTACATCACCTAAACGAGTATCAAGCACCAGCAGTGTTAGTTGTTGCTGTAACGCGCTTTGCTCAAGGGTATTCATCAGTTGTTTGGCAAACCCTTGACCTTGATGTTGGCTGTGCACCATGAGTTCTTCAATTTCACCACGATGTGTGCCATTGGCTTTACTACATAACGATAATTGCACAGCACCAATCACCTCAGTTCCAACCGTGATAATAAATAACTCACGGTTGTTGTTTAGGGCGTGTTGACCTTCCGTGATTGATTTTGCAGCAGTATGTTTGGTATTTAGGCAAGGCAGCGCCTATGGTGTGTGATGTTCCCCATAAATAGTTGATAACGCAGTATAAATGCCAAACAGGCGCTGCCCAAAGGGTTCTTCCTAGGGGCGATTAACTCTTTGTTACCTACACGGATGTAGGTAAGGGGCGTGAGCAGGACGCACAAGCTTTGCTCGATTTTTACTTAGCCCACTAGGTTACAAACCTCGCGCCGCGATTAAATCGCCCCTAGGTTGAACAAATTTCAATCCACAAAGGTCAGCACGCCCTAGTAAATCGTTTTCAATACTGTACCAATATTGATCAGCATTTTTGTGGGTTAATGGCGCGATAAAACCAATTGATGCCCCTCAGTTAACACTATCAATGAGTAAATTACTCAGCGAATCTTTAAATTCATGCAGTGAATTTATTTTATAAACTTGAGAGTAGCCAGCGGCGACATCGTGCATTGCTTAACCTTCTAGTTGAAATGGGTAAACAGCGCCTAATTCAAGGTGCTGGGTAAGCTCATCAAGTGCATTATAGCTTTCGATAAGTAAATTAGGATCCGCAAAGTCATCATTGCTGAGTTTGTCGCGGTAGTGTTTATTAGCCCAATCACATAATTGTTGGTACTTGCTATCATTTAAAATGACAGCAGGGTTGACGGCCGCAAGTTCTGGTTGATTTAACGCAACACGCAAACGCAAGCAAGCAGGGCCACCACCATTTTGCATGCTTTGTTTTAAGTCAAAAAATTGCACTTGATCAACGGGGTTGTCAGCCATGATCATTTCTTCAATATAGGAGTTAACGGCTTGGTTATTTTTACATTCATGTGGGGCGACTAATAACATTTTTCCGTTTTTTAGACTAACGAGTTGGCTATTAAATAAATAGCTGGTAACGGCGTCTTGCACGCTTACTTTGGCGGTGGGTACTTCTATAATATGCAGCGTTTTATTCCCCATATAGGCATTTTTTATTTGTTGTAATGCATGCGATTGATTTAAAAAAGCTTGTTGATGGCATAGCAGAACATTGGCATTACCAACTGCAATCACATCATTATGAAATACACCTTGATCAATCACGTCAGGATTTTGTTGGATCATCAATTGGCTAGATGGTTTTAGCTGATGCAGTCGACAAATTGCTTGTGATGCTTCGAGAGTTTGGCGTGCCGGAAACTTACTTGGTTTTGGTAATGCGTTGTTAAATGCGCTGGCACCATACACAAATAACTCAAGTCCTTGTTCGCCATGCTCATCGCCTAAGCGTGTGTGATTAGCTGCGCCTTCATCGCCAAAAAAACCTTGATCGGGCAAGTGAGTGTGGTGACTAAAATAATCATCGTTATTAAACATGGCTTTAAGCAAGCGAGTAGTAGTTTGGGGCTCAAGAGAGCGATGAAATTTATTATTTAAATTAGCGGCCGTAAAATGCACTTTGCCGTCAAGTGTATCGGCTGATGGAGACACTGTACCGGCATTGGCTGTCCACATTGATGATGCTGAATAACATGCACGAACTAACACCGGATCAGCTTTGAATGCTTTACTGATCACTTGTTCAGCAGTGCCTGTAAATCCTAAACGGCGCAGCACATTGATATCAGGGCGGGCATGCGGTGCAAATACGCCTTGGGTCAGCCCTAAATCATGCATTGCTTTCATTTTTGCAAGGCCTTGTAACACAGCCTCTTTTGGGTTTGAGTAACTAGCTGCATTATTGAGCGAAGCTACGTTACCATATGATAAACCGGCATAATTATGAGTTGGGCCAACAAGGCCGTCAAAATTCACTTCTACTGATTTCATTGTCATCTCGTAATTTTAATATCTTGTGTATTAAAACTATACATAAAATAGCCAGTAATAGTTTAATTAAAATGAGCTAATTTTATGCTTTATAAATAACGCGCTCAGGTTAATCATAGTGTTCAGATGCTTCACTGATCGTTAATTGATGTACCGATAGCTTTTTAGCGCTTAGTCTAAGTGCGGATAGTTATTTAACATCTCTACGCTCCTTTTCTGACATAGTGTGTGCATCATTAGCATCATGAACATGCCAAACGCTGATGTCTAAGTGCCATAATAAATACAAAAAGTTACTCATAGCCCGCTCCTTGTTAACGAGGTGATAAAGTTAAATCTCACACTTTATGTGAGTTAATTTTATATAAGGAAGATCTATGCCAGTACGGAAAATTATTTTTATGATATTAAAATCAAATAATTAGGTTTTTTGGAGAGTAAATGTTTGAGTGTAAGCACTAATATAGTGAAAAGTAATGACTAAATTGCACAATACTGGAGCATTAGAATTTAAATTGTGTGGGGGTTTTTGCACGAAATGGCCGGCTTTCGTGCAAAAAGAAATTTGCTTAAAACCCTTCGAGTACTAGTTTACCGCGTGATTGATGAGACTCTAAAATTTGGTGCGCTTTCATTAAGTTCTCAACGCTGATTTTCCCTAGATGTTGGCCTAAGGTAGTTTTAATGGTGCCGTTATCAACTAGCTCTGCTAATTCAGTAAGTAGCTGATGTTGCGCAATCATGTCGTCGGTTTGGTACATCGAACGGGTGTACATAAACTCCCAATGTAGCGAGATACTTTTACGTTTAAGTTTTAAAATATCAAAACTGGCTGGATCATCAATTAACGCTAATTTACCTTGCGGTTTTAGCACTTGAATAATTTCATCAAGGTGTTGCTCTGTATGGGTAAGGCTTATTACATAATCAAATTCAGTAAGCTTTAATTGCGCTCTTTGTGTATCTAAACTTTGTGAATGATCAAGTACCTGATCAACACCTAATTCTTGCAACCAAGTAACACTTTGTGCGCGTGCTGCGGTGCCTACAACAGTTAAATTGGTCAACTTTTTAGCTAGTTGCACTAAGATAGAACCTACACCACCAGCAGCACCAATTACTAATAAAGATGCGGGTTTTGCATCACTGGAGCGAGGTATTTGTAAGCGATCGAACAACAATTCCCATGCAGTAATACTGGTCAGTGGCAATGCTGCGGTTTGGGCATCATTTAAAGTGGTAGGCGCACGACCAACAATGCGCTCATCAACCAGTTGAAACTCTGCATTACTGCCTGAACGAGTTAAATCACCGGCGTAATAAACACGGTCGCCAATATTAAATAAACTCACTTTATCGCCGACTGCTCTTACAATACCCACCGCATCCCAACCAATGACTTTATGACCTTCATCAGGACTTACATTAGCGCGAATTTTTGCATCCACAGGGTTGACCGAAATGGCTTTTACTTCGACTAGCAAATCGTGGTCATGCGCCATTGGTGTCGGTAACTCGATAATTTCAAAAGATTGTTCGTTAAGTGTTTTTGTTGCTGCTAGATATCCAATGGCTTTCATGAGGTAACTCCTTAATGTGTTTATGAACCTACTATAGCTAATTAATTTATATGAAAAAGAGGGTTGTATCTAAAACACTATCAAATATTTTTTGATAGTTAGCTTAAGTCAGTATTGAGTTTATCAAGCAAACTGATTAGCAGGGCTGCTTCTTGCTCATTAATAGATGGGAATTGGCAGCGAATTTTTTCAGGAATATCAGCAGCCTGTTGTTGTAGTTGTAGGCCGTGAGGTTGCAGCTTAACGACTCGCTTACGTTTATCAGTTTCACCTTTGACCACCGCTAAGAGCTGTTTATCGGCCATTTTTTTAAGAATTTGTGTCATTGCGCCACCATCGACCATCGTTTTTTCTAATAGTTGCGCAATACTGACTTTGTCTTCTTCCCAAAGCGCCATCATAACCACATATTGAGGATAAGTGAGATCCAGTTGATTTAATGCATCTCGATAAGCACGTACCACTGAATTTGACGCCATATACAAGCGATGACAAATTTGGTTCTCTAATTTTAATTGTGGGTATTTCATGAATGCTCTCTATACGGCTAGACAATACATTTTAATTTGCACACAAAGTATTTGCAATCATGATTTTTCTGCTTTATTATTTTGCATACAAAATACTTTAACGTTTAACCTTAAATAAGGAAAAGACCATGAAAGAATTACTACAAGTCGCATATACAGCTAAAGCAACTGCAACAGGTGGCCGTGAAGGGTCTGCAAAATCAGACGATGGCCGTTTAAATGTCGCGCTTTCAACCCCTAAAGGCTTAGGTGGCGATGATGGTCAAGGTACTAACCCTGAGCAATTGTTTGCAGCAGGCTATGCCGCATGCTTCATTGGTGCATTAAAATTAGTAGCGGGCCAGGCTAAAATTAAATTACCTGCTGATACCCGTATTGATTCAGAAGTATCAATTGGTCCAATCGAAGGGGGCTTTGGGATTGCTGTAAAACTGGCTGTATTTGTTGGTGATTTAGATAAAACCATCGCTGAAGAATTAGTCGCTAAAGCGCACGAAGTTTGCCCATACTCAAATGCCACTCGTGGTAATATCGCAATTGAATTATCGGTGATCTAAGTTTTGTTAAATTAATTTTAAAAAGGCGCATTTTAAATCAAAATGCGCCTTTTTTACGACCGTTAGTTTATAATCCAGGGCGTTTTACGTACAACAAATAAAGGGTGGTAGCCATGTGGCAGTGTGTTTTTTTGATTTTTTCAATCCTTGGGTGTTGCTTTCTCTACTTAACGAATAAACATCAAGGTGCTTTAATTAATACATTGGCTGTTAAACCGTGGCGAATTTTAGGTTATTTTTTTCTATTCGTATCACTACTGGGGTGGCTTTGGTTGTTTACGATTAGTAACGCAATTTTTACTTGGGTTGTAATTAATATGGTCACACTGGGTTGTGCGCCATTGCTAATAAACCGTAGTAGTAAGGCAAAATAAGTGCGTATAAAAAAAAGCAACAGAATTGCACCTGATTGGTGGACAAAAACCATTGCCGCCACATTACTAGGGTATTTATTAGCACTGGGGTTAGTTGGCCTATTTGCTTGGTTTGGTCCCGGAGGAATAGACGCAAAGAGTAAAGTACAATTTAATGTATGGCTAACGCCACTAATATGGTTATTAATTGTAAGTTTTAGCTTTTTGTTTAAAAGTGGTTTACGTGCTTTTTTATGGCTATCGGCAAGTAATTGTGTGGTGTATGGCGCGCTGTATTTATTTAAATAGTTTATTTATTAAGGTATGTAGATGAAGATACGCAGCGATGTTTTGCGCATTTATCAATTAATCCATAGTTGGACTGGCATATTCGCAGGGATCATACTGTTTATTGGTTTTTTTGCGGGCTCATTAACTATGTTTAAAGATCAGATAGCGCAATGGGCTACCCCGCCTCATCATGTATTAGCGCCAGTAAAGTTTACGCAGTTAGACAGCTTGATCAGTCAGGCAACCAGCAGCCACGACAAAGCCCGTAGCGGGTTTAGCCTCTATTTAAATGATACAACTCGTTCGCCAATGATGTGGTACGAGAAGGGTACTGCACGAGGTTTAGCGTTAGATAAACAACGACAGCATGCAAGTTTAAATGCACAAGGACAACTGATAACACACCGAGCAGAGCAAGGCGTATTGGCTGAGCTTATTGATCAATTACACCGTAGTGCAGGAATAGCAGGAGCTATTGGTTACCGTATAGCGGGAGAATACGTATTAGGCACTGCCGCAATCGTGTATTTTTTGGCAATTGTGTCAGGCATCATATTTTTACTACCCAGTTTAACTAAAAAATTTTTTGCGATCCGTAAAGATAAAAGCGAAAAACGTTTTTGGCTTGATACCCATAATTTAGTGGGTATAACCAGCTTACCGTTTCATCTTGTTATTAGTTTAACGGTTGTGGTCTTTACTTTTAATAGCCAGATCTATGCAAGCTTAGGTACAGCGGTATATGGCGATCAGCCATTATTTCCAAGGAGCAACACCGTAGCTCACGTTTATCCATTTACAGAGTTACCACCGGTAGCGAAATTTCAAGCAATTGTAGATGAGCAAGCCCCTGGCTATATTATCAAAGAGCTTCGTTTTGTTGGTCTTGATACAGCATGGCCATTTGCACAGCTGGGGATTTATAACCCAACAGCGTTGATGCGCGGGCCAACCACCGACTATATTTTTATGCATCCTTTTACACTTGAAGTAAGTAATAATTCAGCCAGTACAGCGGATGATGCAATATGGAATCGCATTGTAGCCAGTTTTTATGCGCTGCACTTTGGTAGCTTTGGTGGTGATATTGGCCGTTGGAGCTATTTTATACTTGGTTTGGGCGGCGCATTTTTATTTTACAGTGGTAACTTATTGTGGCTTGAAAAACGTCGTGTTAAACAACAAAGTGCTGAAAATGTAAAACAAACACGTGCTTGTAGATTAATGGCTGCAGCTACTGTGGGGATGTGTTTAGGATCGATAGCGGGTGTAGCAATCACGATGGTGGTAGCAAAGTGGTTGTATCCGTTGGTAGATAATATAAACCATGCGTATTTATACAGTTACTACGGTGTATTTTTTTCATTTGTGTTTTACAGCTTTTACAAAGGAGCTGCCAAAGCGGCAATTACATTATTAAAAGTATGTATGTTTAGTTGTTTTGCAATCACTGCTACGTCACTTGTAGCAATGTTACTGCCACAACTAGGTTTATACGTTGTAATTAACTTTACGAGTATCGGTGTTGATATTGTTGCGCTTTTAGCGGGGTTTGCGTTTATGTATTTTTATAAAATTACAAAACATCGTGCTCTGTACGGGCCTAAAGACAGCGTATGGGCATTACCTAAGCCGTTATCCACGATTTAATATAAAATATTTACTAATTTATGGTATGAAATCATTAATTAATACTATCTTCCCAATAAATGTAGTTAAATTATTTGTAATTAGACTAGAATATAGACGTAGTTTTAATTAAAGGATAAGTGGAATGCGGCAATTAGCGTTGGCGAAAAAGTTACTATGGCTTACTTTAGGCAGTATTTTTATAACCGTTTTAGTGCTATCAAGTGTGCTTTGGTGGCAACTTTCAAGTAGTAATAAGGTACTTTCAGCACAGGCTGAGACGTTAATAGTGGCTGAAGTAGAAGAAAAGCTAGCAACAAATGCAGCTGCATACGGCGAAAAAATAGCCGGTTTTATTAATGAGGCTTATCGTGTCCCTTTTTCATTGGCTGCTACGCTTGGTAACGAAGCGGCAGACGAAACACTAACCCGTGATTCTGTTGTACAACTTAACCGTTCCATTATTGCTGGTAATTCAATACTTTCATCAATTTATTCGCAATTTGAGGCGAACGGTTTTGATGGTAATGATCAGCAATTTAAAAACGGTTTTGATCATTCGGTCGCAGGTTCAGGTACTTTAGAGATATATTTTACTCGCAGCCGTGAAGGCGTGATTGATCAACAAATTGTCGATGACGCATCAGAAAAATACGTCACAACTAAAAATGAATTTGGCCTACGTGAAGCTGAATGGTACTTGTGTGCAAAAGACAATCGAAAAGCTTGCATAATGGAACCATACCTATACGAAATATCACCGGGTTATTCTGAAATGATGACTTCGTTAACGGTACCTATCCTGCGCTCGGGCAAGTTTATTGGGATCAGTGGGGTGGATATTACCTTACCTGTTTTTCAAACCATGACAGAGCAATTATCAAAAGAACTGTATAACGGTCAAGCTCGGGTTACTTTGTTAAGTTCACTCGATTTGATTGTGGGCAGTAGTCACTACAAAGACAAGTTAGGTCGTCCACTTAAAGAAGCGGTTCCTGGGAATATTTTAGATGATTACGTTGCGCTGAAAAAGAATGCAGGCGTACTAAAGTCAGGTGATGAATATTTAGTTAACTACCCAATTGACATTAAGCTTGCGGGTAGCCAGTGGACATTGCTTGTTGAAGTACCCATAGAGCTTGCCTTAGAAGGGCCGCAAGCGCTTAGCGCAAGTATGCAAGATAATGCTAATACGTTAGGCGGGCTTATACTCGTGTCTGGTTTAGTGATTGCTGGGGCTGCATTTATTATCATGACGTTAGTGATCAAAAGTATTGTTGCGCCACTTAAGCAAATTCAACAGCGAGTTGATAATTTAGCCAGCGCTGAGGGCGATTTAACGCAAACATTATCTGTCGATACTCATGCTGAGTTAATGGCCTTAGCAACTGGCTTTAATGCATTTTTAGAAAAGCTACGCGATATGATTGCTCAGCTCAAAGATGTGTCAGGCCAAACAAAAGATCAAGCACAAATTGCAGCGCATGTTGCCGTAGATACAAAGCAAAATGTACAAGCGCAATTTCAAGAAATTGAAAGCGTAGTGACTGCCATGAATGAAATGAGCGCCACGGCATTGGAAGTGGCCCGTGCATCTGAGCAATCGGCTCAGCAAGCTGATGAGATTAATAGCTTAGTTGTTAGCAGTGAAACAAGTTTGTCGTCTGCAGTAACGCAAGTTAAAACAATGTCTGAAGAAATCAAGCAGGCTAACCAAGCAGTTGAAAAAGTAGCGGCAAGAAGTAACGATATTACACAAATTTTAGATGTTATTCGGACTATTTCGGAGCAAACAAACTTACTTGCTCTTAATGCCGCAATTGAAGCTGCACGTGCTGGTGAACAAGGCCGAGGGTTTGCTGTAGTTGCAGATGAGGTTCGTGCGCTAGCATCGAAAACGCGTGCATCAACAGATGACATAAGTGGCCTAATTGATAACCTACAGTTAGAGGTGGGTAATGCATCAACCGTAATTGAAAAAGGGGTAATTCGTGCCCAAACGGCAGTTGATGAAACGACAGTCGCATTTGATGCATTGCACAGTGTTGTTGTTAAGGTTGAAGAAATAACCAACCAAATTACACAAATAGCGACAGCTGCAGAAGAGCAAAGCTCTGTGACTGAAGAAATCAATCGGAATTTAACGCTTATATCTGATGCAGCATCACAATTAGCTGATTTATCAACGCAAGCGGGAGACGGTAGTCAAATGCTGAATCAACTCGTTGCACAGCAAGATGATGCATTGAATAAATTAAAGACTTAAACCCGCCAACAGGTGTTTTAGATCTTAATACAAAAATGTTGAGATCTAAAACACACTGCTTTTATGCTATTTTAACAGCTGTAAAGATAGAAACATTTGCGCTATTAGTCCCGCAGCTAGCCTATTTGAATTTGGTCTATTTAAATAACTACGCAAGCCAGTAAATTGTATTTGAAAAAAACGCGCATATTCAAGTGCTGTTAAATCCTCAGCGAGCTCACCTTGGCGCTGTGCTTTTGTAAAAATAATACTTAAGAACTCTTCGAATTGACCTAACAAATTTTGACTTAATGTTTTTAGCGTTGGTTGATCGTCACCAAATTCGCTATTTGCTTTAATAAGCATGCATAAGTTGCTAGGAGCATGATGCTGGTCTTCAATCAATACCTGCGTTACAAACATTGTCAACCCATCAAGCACTTTTGAGTGTGCAGCTAAACAGGTATTTAACTTGTTTTGCATTTGCAATGCGTAGTCTTTTAATGCTTCGCAGTATAGACCCTCTTTAGAACCAAACGCAGCATAAATACTACCTGGGCGCATGTTTATTGCATCTTGTAGATCACGGGTTGAAGTGGTGTTAAAGCCTTTTTGCCAAAATAATTGGCTGGCAGTGCGGACAACCGCATCACGCTCGAATTTTACTTTATTGACCATCATCATCACCTTCTTGAACGAATGCTCAATTTTAACTTGAACAATCGCTCAAAATCAAATAGTCTAGATCAGGTAAATACATTTAAATGACAACTTTGGAGTTAAATAATGACCGATTTTACTTTATATACTCAAGATAACGCACCTGAAGCCGCAAAACCTTTACTGACTAAATCAGTCGCTGCATTTGGTATGTTACCTAATTTACATGCTGTCATGGCAGAGGCGCCAACTTTGCTTGAGGGCTACCAAGTACTGCATGAACTATTTCAAAATACGTCGTTTAATGCTGAAGAGTTAACCGTGGTTTGGCAATCTATAAATGTCGAACATGATTGCCATTATTGCGTACCAGCACACAGTGCGATTGCTGCGGGCATGAAAGTTGATCAAAGTATTGTTGATGCATTGGTAAATAAAACACCGTTAGCAGACACTAAACTTGAAGCACTTCGCGAGACAACGTTGGCAATGACGCGTAGTCGTGGCGTAATAAGTGATGAGCAAATAGCTGCCTTTTTTGCTGCAGGTTATGCTAAGCAACAGTTATTGGAAATTATTGTAGGTTTATCACAAAAAGTAATGAGTAATTACACAAATCATCTGGCAGATACCCCAATCGATGCACCATTCAAAAAGTTTGTAAAATAATCAGTTGCTTTTACAGCGCAGACTTTCCTGCGCTGTATCTTGAGGTGGCTTGGGTGTAGTATTTAAAGTTATTTAAAAATAACCTGCTTATCACTACGCGTGTATATACGCTTTTCAGGTTTAGTCCACTCACCTTTTTTTAAATAAGAAGTCGACACTATAAACTCGCCGTCTTTATAGTCACTAATAGATTTAACTTTAGTAATCCCTTCTTTTGATCCTGTTACAGTTTCGTATGCAACAAACTGTGTTGGGCTCAATACCTTCATAGTACCTTTAGTGTAAAAGCCTGCAGTAGTGAAATAATAAAATACCAGTGACTGTTGCTCACGATCCCAAAAAATCATCGACTCGCCACCGTACTCACCTTCGTTTATCGAGTGCTTGGTATGAATTGCTTGCCCATTTAACGCACGTTCCCATATACCTACATCTTGAATTTTTGGTTTGTTATCAGCAACCTTGAAATCAGCTTGCCATGTACCAAGGTAAGGTTTAAATACTGCTAGCTCATGGGCTAGCTCGCTAGGTTGGGCGTGAGCAAAAAACGCCAAAGTGAGAAGAAAGGTTAAGGTAAGTGTTTTTATATATGACATAATTAGCGCCTTTAGTTGTTATTCTTTGCATAGTATAGGCGATAGTTCATTGATTAAAAAAATCTTAGTTATTTTTTCGAGTAGTTTTTTGTGTGTGTTAGTACTAGGCGGCTTGCTTGGCTATTGGGCTGCAATTATAAGCTGTGCGTATGTTCTAATGACGGTTATAACTATTTGTGTTTATAAATGGGATAAGCATTTAGCTATGGCAAAGCCAAAGCAATCAACAAGAGTACCTGAACGTAGTTTGCATATTTTAGCGTTAGTTTGCGGCTGGCCAGGGGCATTGATTGCACAGCAATGGTTTCGGCATAAATCACAAAAGCGTTCATTTATTGTTGTGCTGTGGCTAACCATTTTTCTAAATATTAGTGTGTTAGGTGCGGCGTATTACTGGCAATTTATTTAAATTGCTGCATTATCAGGTTATATAAAAATAAAAAAGCTAAATATTATGCATGTTTTTTACCGCTGTTATCACTTTATTTTAAAATGTATTGTCATTTTCATTGGTATACCTCACCCACGTTTATATCAAGGTTATTCGGGGCTAGAGCAATGGGCAGCCCAATGGAATAGCGAAAAACCTGTGTTAGTCGTCAGTGACGCGACCTTACAAAAGCTTGGCGTGCTTAAGCAGACACTAGCGCAACTTGACGAGAAAAAAATAACTTGGCATTTATATACTGATGTTGCTCCAAATCCTACCATAGACAATGTTGAGCATGGCCTTGAAATGTATATAGAACATCATTGCACAGGCATTATTGCCATTGGTGGGGGCTCGGTAATGGACTGCGCTAAATTGATTGGAGCACGTGCCGTGAGGCCTAGTAAATCGGTAAAACAATTAAAAGGGCTTTTTAAAGTACTTAAATCTTTACCGCCTTTGTGTGCTATTCCAACAACAGCAGGAACAGGCTCAGAAACCACTGTTGCAGCCGTTGTTAACGACCCTAATACCAAAACAAAGTATGCCGTAACTGATTTTTCATTGGTGCCAAGTGATGCGGTTTTAATTGGCGAACTGACACAAAGTGTGCCTGACTTTATTACAGCTGCAACGGGTATCGACGCGTTAACGCATGCCATCGAGGCGTATATAGGGACTATTGGCTTAGCATTTAGCAATGAAAAATCACTCCAGGCGATAGATCTTATTTTAAAAAACCTTAAAGTTGCTTATAACGAAGGTGATAACTTAGTTGCCAGAGAGCAAATGTTACTGGCCTCTTTTTACGCTGGACAGGCATTTACCCGTACATCGGTAGGGTATGTACATGCTATCGCGCATCAATTTGGCGCGCAATATGGCACCGCACATGGTTTAGCTAATAGTGTACTATTAATGCCTGTTTTGAGGTTTTATGGCAAAGTAATATACCCTAAACTGGCTGAGATTGCGGATTATTGTAAGTTGACACAGCCCCAGCAAAGTACTGAGCAAAAGGCGTTGTTATTACTTAAAACGTTTGATGATTTATTAGCATCTTTAGCCATACCGAAAATGTTACCTGAGATAAAAGTAAACGATATATCGGGTATTTCACAAGCGGCAATGAAAGAAGCGCATCCAGATTATCCCGTGCCAGTATTTATGAGTCATTCACAATGTGAAGCAATTGTTCTGCAATTAACTCAGCAATCAAGTCAGTAATAGGCTTTAAGCGTATGAGTTTGGCAAGAAGCGTCGTTCCTGCAAGAGAAAATTGCAGGAACGAATTTACGAAATTAAATCAACGTCTTAGCTGAGCCTCAGGCTGGTTTAGTAAATTAATAACTGGATTTTGTTCAATTATTTTTGATTTTAAGGCAAAGCCAATAATTAAGCCTGCAATAAAGCCACCAATATGAGCGCCATAGTCAACACCATCTGGCGCAGAGATCATGCCAAAAATATTGATCCCTAACCAAATTACAAAAAACCAAACCGCAGATAACTTTTTCTGATAAATGATGATCATAAAGGTTAAGCTTGCGTGCCTAAACCACATTAAATACATACCAAATAAACCTGCGATAGCGCCGCTTGCTCCTACACTTGGAATTGCTGAACTTGGATCAACGATAAAGCTAGCAAAAGACGCCGCCAAGCCACAGACCATATACCACATTAAAAACTTTTTATGGCCTAATACGTCTTCTAGGTTATCGCCAATAATGTATAAAAAGTACATATTACCGATAAGGTGCATTACTGAGCCATGTAAAAACACACAGGTAATCACGCTCCATAAATGTTCGCCTTGAGAAATCTTACTTGGGTTCATGGCAAACAGTTCGAGTGTGGTGCTGAATGCGGTGGTATTAAAAAAATACAAGGCAAAAATAATGGCATTGAGAGCAATTAAACTGCGTGTTACCCACGGCGTTTGTTTTGGTTTTAGGTTATATTCAACCGGCATTTGCGTTAAAAATTGAAACAGGTAAGTTTTCCAACTAACTTTTTGATTTAGCTTGTCTAAGCTCGCTTTAAGTTCAGGGCTATTTTCAACGCTTTCTAATTGATCTTTTTCAATCCAACTACCATCACAATGACGGCACACATCAATTTCTGTATGGAAATCTTCGAGTAAATGAAAACGCTCTAAATTTTTATTACAATCAGGGCAATCTAGTTTGGAGATCCCCAACGACTCACCAAAATGAGTTTCGTATTTATCGCCGATAGGGCCTTCATTGATCTCGGCAATCATTCTATTAACTTCGTTTTTTTCAAACCATAGTCCACCACATTCACGACAAATATCAATTTCTTCACCTTGATAATGCGTCACTTCTAATGGATGGGTAATACAATGTGGACAGCGCTTAGTTGGCATTATTAGTGTCCTTTAATGAACCAATAATTATATCGTTTTTCTTTAATTCTTTTTGCAAGTTTAATGCACTCGCCTGAAGCTTAGGCAGTGTTTGTAACTCAATAATATCAGCAATTTTATTGAGTTCTAGCGAAGCTTGACGCGCAGACATTTGACGTTTTAACGCCGCTTCAATCACAAATTCAGCACGGCTATAAAAGCGGCGTATTTGAGTTAAAAATATGCTCGGCGTTTCAAGTGTTGTGGGTGAGTATTGCATTGTTTGCCAAATATATTGCTCAAGATTTGGTTTGTGATATTGCATTTCTGAACTCGGTGGGCTTTTAGCGAGTCGCTCTGCATAAGCACGTACATTTGCTGCGTTGTCTTTTACTTCGTCATAAAGTGAGGTGCGAAGATAAAAATTATCTTCCATTTTACTATATGTATCAAATTTAAGCGCTTGCTCTAAACCACTTTGCGCGGCTAGGTAAACCCCAAAAATTGTTGAAAGCACAAGAAATACCTGATTTAGCCAAAAACCGGTACTTTTTAATTCTTTATTATCAACCGTTTTTAATGCTTCAGCCAATTTAGGTTTAGGTGTTGGTGCTCTATCTTCAGAGGTAGGTTGTGTTGGTTCCACGTGTTTATTCCTTATGCGATTGCTTCCTTTTTGAGCGCGATAGGCTACTTGAATTTTTTGGTTTTAACAATCAGTTGTTGTTAATTTGTTTCATATTTTATGTAATGTGTTTTGAATTAGAAGGAAATACAAGGGATATAGGTTTATTTATATTGTTTAGAGGTATTATGTTACCCGAATACAGTGGTTATTTACATTGTCGGGAATAGGTAAATAGTTTACTTTTGATAAGTGGTGCTATCTGGCGCTTCGGGGGGGCAATTAATTATCATTAAAACCAACCCCAACCCCTCACAATAAACTGACCTAAAGCTGATGAAACTTATGTATATCTAATTATTTAAATAACTACCTCAAAAGTTTGATTAAATTGCTTTAATGCGGCTTCTACGCGAGTTATGCCTAAATCGAATTCAGCCCGAGTTGCTGGTCCGCCTAGGGTGAGGCGTACACCATTTTGGCAATTCGCTTTGCTGGTGGGATCGTCGAGGACAAAAGCGTCTAATGTCCTCACTATTACTTTATGTGCTTTTAATACGCCGCAAAATTCAAACATATTTTGCGACGGAGCTAGGGGGATATACACGTTTAAACTGGCAAAATGTGCGTCTATTTCGTAGGCTTTGAGTCGTTTTTTAGTTTCTTCAATGCGATATCTGATTTCATCGGCAAGCTTGGTTTGATTATAAGCAAACTCGTTACTTTTAATAGCGTGCATTATTAACTCAAAGTTCATTGAGGACACCGCCCAACATTCACTATGCAGTTGTTTTAAAATTGGTTGTTCCCAAAGTCGTGGAGGTAATAAGTAACCCGCTCGTAGCCCGCCGGCAAAGTATTTTGAAAAACTTGAGATATAAAAAACGCGATCGGGAGCTTGTTGCCATAATGGTAATCGCCAATGCTCTGGCAAACAGTAATTTACGTCATCTTCAATAATGAAAAAATTATATCGGCGACTCAGCGCCAGTAGAGCATCTAAATTGTCACTGCTGTAGCAAATATTGGTCGGGTTTTGACAGTTTGGCGTGATATACACTGCTTTGATTGTCCGTGACTTGCACAGAGCTTCAATTTGCGCAAGATCAATCCCTTCGCTATACACGTTTACTTGCGCTAATGAAAGTTTAAGCGAATGACACGCATGATAAAAACCGGGGTAACACATCGACTCTGCAATGACAGTATCGCCACTTTCACACAAGGTTGCTAACGTAGTGAATATTCCTTGCTGAGCGCCTTGGGTAAATATCAACGGATGGTTTAAGCAATCAATGCCCTTATCCGCTAGCCATTGCTTAAAAAAATGTTGATGTGAGGTAAGCCCGTTGAGTTTATAAATCATCACATCTTTTAATGCACTTTGATCCTTTGATAGCGATTGCAGGGCGTTGGTCATAACATGTTGTTGCCCCATCATAGGTTGCATGCTCGAAGCAAAGTCGGTGTCGCCCTCAAAGTGACTTAACTCAATAACTTTACTTACAAAGGTACCAGCCCCTAGTTTTGCAGTAACCAACCCTCGCTGCTCAAGTAAAGCGTATGCACGCGTTACCGTACCATGTGTAACACTTAGGCTGTCAGCGAGTAGTCGTTGGGCTGGTAACTTTTGCTTAAAACCCAGCATTTTGTTGTCGATAGCATGCTCAATCAAAGCAGCTAATGCACGGTATTTGGGTTGTGTGTCACATAAGTTGCTAAACAGAGCCCGATCAGGTTTGTAAATTGTATCCATAACAATAAAAATATTGATGATTTTGTATAAGTATGACAATTAATAGTTATTAAACAACCACAATATTGTATCAATACAATTAACCATTATGAATACAGTTACTGTTTTTGAGCTTGCCCCGGCTCTCATTTTATTTTGTTTTGCGGCGTCAATTACGCCTGGGCCTAATAATATTTTGCTTACTCACTCAGGCACACATTTTGGCGTGATCAAAACCCTACCGCACTTATTAGGTATTCGTGTTGGCATGACGATAATGCATTTGGCAATGTTATTGGGGTTAGGGAAATTGTTTTTAATGCAGCCAAAACTGCATTTTTTTCTACAACTTTGTGCCAGTGGTTATATTTTATATCTGGCGTATAAAGTGGCTAATTCAACCCAAGTAGACGGCGTAAATGCCAAGGTGAAGCCTTTGAGTTTTTTTCAAGGCATGCTTTTTCAGTTGATCAATCCTAAGTCATATGCGGTGTTAATGACACTTTGTACTGCACTTACTTTACCTGAAGGTGCTTATTGGCCTTCTGCAATTTTGGGCGTGATTATTTTTAACCTTGTTGCGGCTTGCTCAGGCTTGTTTTGGGTGAATTTTGGTAAATACATGCGCCAATTTTTAAATAGGCCAAATACCTTTAAACGTTTTAATTTGATTATGTCACTGTTTCTTGCGGCATCAATTCCTTTAGTTTTTCTTTCCAATACAAGCATCCAGTAGGGGAATATACCCAAGCCACCTCAAGATGCAGAATTCAGCGTTTCACAGAGGCTTAATATCAAGGCGTTACTTTGTAGGAATGGCCGTCCCTTTTAAGAAGGAACAACGATGAGAGTAAGTCTCTGTGAAACGCCCAACGGGTTGGTTTAAAAGCGATTTATACTGCGTTATTGATTTTAATAATAGAACCACTATTACTTGCAATCAATGCCTTGCCTAAATCGCTTTTAATTCCAACTGAAACTCGTATATTGAGGTGGTTTGGGTATAAAATGAAATTTACTCACCAATTGTCACCACAACAATTTACCCAAGCGTTTGAGTTTTTATCTGAGCGAAGTTATTGGAGTCAAGGCATTAGTCGCGAACGGTTAGAAAAAGCGTTCGCACATTCGCTGTGCTTTGCATTAATTGAAAATAACCAGCTATTGGCATTTGCACGAGTGGTGACTGACCAAGCCACTTTTGCAAACTTACTGGATGTATTTGTGTTAGAGGCATTTAGAGGGCGAGGGCTGGGTAAAAAGCTGATGGATCATGTAATGAGTCACCCTGAATTGCAATCGTTGCGCCGTTTTACACTAGCAACAAAAGACGCTCATTCACTTTATCAACAATTTGGTTTTCAAAGCCAAGCAAACCCCAATCTTGCAATGGAAAAATGTTTAGCTGGCGGGTACTCAACAGTATTACAGCGGCAAAAATAAAACCAGGATTGAACGTTTTGACGCGTGCAGTTAGATATTAGTTAAATATTCTTATTATTTTTCAGCTCAATTCATTTTCTCTATTTATAGCCGTTTTATTAATAACATAAGTGCTCAGGGTAACAATAAACAATACGGCCTATAAAAATAGGCCGTGTTTTTACTCAATGGTTATTGCAAATTAGTAAGATGCGACAATGCTAACGCCAGAGAATGTATTATATCCTCTTAATGTAATGTAGTATTTACCGCCTTGCCCTGAGTTTAGGTTGCAGCTTTCATTATTACCGTTTGCATATGGACGACAGTCATACACGCTCGTTGTAGCTTGAGCGTCTTTACGAACATATAGATCAGCGTCGCCCGTGCCACCAGACATACTGACATTTAACGTGGCATTTGCGGGTACATCAATAGTGTAAACGAGTTCTTGATTACGTGCGCCAGAAAGCCCTGTGGCTGGTACACCATTTGTTAAGCAATTACTGCCACAACTAGTGCCGCCGCCAATAGTGCCAGTTAAACTTACTCCATTGTATTGGCTGTAGCCATTGAGCATCACCCACCAATCGCCAGCTTGTGGGTTGGTGAACGTGCAGTTTTCTGTGTTGCCATCTTTATATGGTCGACAGTTGTAGCTACTCGTTGAAGGTTTTTGCCCTACCTGTACATACATGTCAACATCGCCAGAACCACCATTTGTATCAAATGACAACGATTCAGAGCCCGCAGGTACAACTAGCTTATAAAAGGTGTTTGTACCTTGAGCACCTGATACGGTAACACTTTGTCCATTGGTGAGTTCATTTTCTTCTGGCGGTACAATAATGCCACCTTCTAATGTGTAAAGTAACTCATTTGGTGAGCCAGATTTTGCATCGGATACTTTGTTTTTAGTACTACGTTGGCTGAGCATGGTTTCGATTTGTGATGGGCTTAAAGAAGGTGTTTCATCAAGGTATAGTGCAACGGCACCAGCAACATGAGGTGAGGCCATTGATGTACCACTGATGGTATTTGTTGCTGTATTTGAGTTATACCACGCTGATTTAATACTTGAACCAGGTGCATAGATATCTAAACAGTTACCATAGTTTGAAAAACTTGAACGGCTATCGCCGCTGGTTGTTGAGCCAACCGTTATGGCATTAGCTGCGCGAGCTGGTGAATAATTACAGGCATTACTGTTGTCATTACCGGCAGCTACAACAAAACTAATTCCTGCGGCTACGGCATTATTTACAGCATCATCAGTTGCTTGCGAAGCTCCACCGCCTAAGCTCATATTGGCTACAGAAGGACCCGATGCATTATTTTTAACCCAGTTAATACCTGCAATAACCCCTGAGTTTGAGCCAGAACCATTACAGCCCAGTACACGCACGCCAACAATGTTTACATTTTTAGCAACCCCGTAAGCGCCACCACCAATCGTGCCTGCTACATGCGTACCATGTCCATTACAGTCTGTTGCATCTGAGTCATTATCGATAAAGTCATAACCATGAGATGCGCGATTGCCAAATTCATTGTGATTTATACGTACACCAGTATCAATGACATAGGCTGTTACCCCAGATCCATCAAAGTCATAATAGTAATTTGAATTGAGAGGAAGATCTTGCTGATCAATACGGTCTAAGCCCCAGATTGCATTTGGTTGATTTGCGTTTGTTTGTGCTAAAGGGTTAACCGACATCATTTGATCTTGCTCAATATAGTCAATATTCGGATTGCTAAGCATTTGTTGAATTGTTTTATCCGATGCATTGACAACAACACCATTTAAAACGCCGCCAAATTCCTGAGCCACGTCGATGTTGTATAGGTTACTTAAACTGGCCGATTGTGAACTGGCAAAGTCTGCTATTGCGTCACTACTTTGAATATTTAAAACCGAGGGAGTTTTAAATACAACGATATATTTACCTTCAATCGCACGGCTTGTGTCGACAGACATAAGTTCTGCGGCATGAACTTGCCCAGCTGATAAACCGACTAATACAGCAAAACTTAGAGTACTTAATTTACGCATTGTTTAATCCTTTTTGGATGGTTACTGTTTGAAACGCACTCCAAAAGATAGCCCTGAATAGCAATAAGTAAACATTCCATTAACCTTTATTTAACTTAAATGTAAAGATATGTAAACAAGTGTGACTGTTTTAGGTTTTTCTGTCGCTTTATCATGAGCCTAACGCGCGCTTGTTTTTTAGTGCAATTACGCGTGCTAGGTATTTTTAATATTGAGCGTATTGATGTTATTGGAGGAATTATTTTTGAGGGGTATTTAAAAGCACAGCACCGCTTTGTTCGTCGCCTAGATGATCATCTTTATTGTAAATTGGGCAGTTGTTCATTGATAAGCAACCGCAACCAATGCAGCCATCAACTTTATCGCGAAGACGCTGCATATAGGCAATTCGTTCATCAAGCTGAGCTTGCCATTTCTTAGACAGGGCAGACCAATCTTTTTTTGTAGGAGTACGTTGCTCTGGCAACGTGTCAAGTGTGCTTTTAATGTCATCAAGTGTAATGCCCATAGTTTGAGCGGCTTTGATCACCGCAACACGGCGTAATACATCTGGCTTGTAACGGCGTTGGTTGCCGTTATTACGCCAACTACGAATTAGCCCTTTCGATTCATAGAAATGTAGGGCTGAGACATTAACACCGCTGCGTTTGGCAACAAAGCCAACGCTTAAATTGGCGTCGACGATTTTTTTTGTGGTGGTCGTTGTTGGCATCGTGTTTTTACTCATTATTGGTTCAAATTAAACACAGTGTATTGCTATTCGTGTGGCCTAATGGCTTTAATATCTTGCTCTGCCGCCCATGCCATAACATCTTCGCGCTTTAAGGCGGTGGCCATTAGATCAGGAAATTGATCTGGCGTACAGGCAAATACCGGGCTACCTAATGTTGCAAACTCGCTTGCCATGTCGCTATCGTACGCGGGCCGCCCGTCATCACTTAAGGCAAGTAGGGTGATGACATTAACATCTTGTTTTATTAATTGAGCAATACGTTGTTTTAATTGACTTGCGTCGCCGCCTTCATATAAATCAGAAATAAGCAGCAAATGCGTTTTACTGGGGTGTTCAATTTGTTTTTCGCAGTAAGCAATAGCTTGATTTATATCGGTCCCGCCGCCTAATTGCACACCAAATAATACGCTAACGGGATCGGCCAAGTCTTCAGTTAAATCTAAAATACTGGTATCAAAACAAATCAGTTTTGTTTTGACCGCAGGGATAGAGGCCATAACAGCGGCAAAAATTGAGCTGTACACCACAGACGTTGCCATAGAGCCTGATTGATCAACACATAAAATCACTTCATCAAGATCGGCTAAACGACGTTGTTGGCGCATAAATCCAATGAGTTTATCAGGGACTATAGTGTTGTATTTTGGTTGATAGTGACGCAAATTAGCGTTAATAGTGCGCGGCCAGTCTATGTCACTAAAACGAGGGCGAAAGCTGCGCTTGGATTTATTAACTGCACCACGAATAGCTTCGGTTGTTTTTTGTTCAAGCTTGGCGAGTAATTGATTAACCACTTTATCGATCACGTGACGCGCTGTATCAAGGGTTTTTTCAGGCATGACTGAGCGTAAGCTTACTAAATCAGCCACTAAATGCACATCAGCTTCAATGGCGGCAAGAAACTCAGGCTCCATTAACATTTCTTTTAGGCCGAGTCGCTCAAATGCATCGCGTTGTACCACTTGGACTATGGGAACTGGGAAAAACTCACGAATATCCCCAAGCCATTTTGAAATTTTAGGGGCTGAGCGGCTTAAACTCCCGCGCCCACGCGCTGTACTTTGCTCTGCGTTATAAAGGGCTGAAAGTGCGCCAGATAAACGCTTATCTCTGTCGTTTAATGTGCCTTGTTGATCGTCATCAACCCCCAGTGCTAATTGCCAGCGGCGTGATTTTTCATCTATCAATGTAGTTGATGATTGTTCTGTCACTGAGTTTGGCTCGGTTAAGGTTGTTTTATCGTTCATGCCAACCAATCCTTATTGCGTTGAGCGAGTTTAGCCAGTTTTTCCATGTGTTGCTGCCAATATGTATGTTGATTTGTATCGATGTTTTGAACTATCTCGGCGTGTGCTTTGTTATTAAAAAGCGTATCGAACAAGCGTTTACGCTCCATTGCATCAAGGTTTGAAAATACCCGCCTAAACAAAGGCAAAAACTCAACAAAGGTGGTTTCTTCTAATTGGAGTAACCAATTATTTATGGCGTTGAGTAACAGTGAGTCGTATAGTAGTTGGTCGACCGAATCTGTAAAAAAGCCATCAAAAAATCGTGCAGCTTGAGCCGGTGGCAACGCAGGGGAGAGCATTTTATCAAGCATGGTGCTTAGTTGCTCACGGCTTAAACGCTCATTTTGATAAAGTAATCGTGCACATAAACCAATGAGTAAATAGCTGGATTGATCGCTGTGAGCAATAGCCTCTATTGCTTGCCACCATTTAGCTAAAATGTCGGTATCACCAAGGTGCAGCACTAAGGCACGATGTGCGCTGTTAATATTTTGCTGAACGTGCTGCGCTTCTTCATCATTTAAGTTACGGCACGCGTAAGGCAAAGCAAGCGCTGCTTGAATTGCTAAACGCTCGATCAGTGCATCTATTTGACTCAAAGAAAGCGTACGAGCGCTGCCATAACGGCTTATATCAATAAGGGGCGCAATGCTGGTAAGTAAATCATTGCAGTCACTGACTTGGCCGGCGCGCAGTGTTAACTGGGTTAAACCAAACTCAGTGGCTTGCGAAAGGTTGGCAGTTAAACAGTTAAGCACTGAGTCGGCGAGCACGGCTAAGTTTTGCTCTTTTGCTAGTGACGCCATCACTTTGTTATTGGCGGCTTGCTCTATGGTGCTGCCGTAAACAATATGTTCAACGAGTTTAATAGCAAATTCAGGCTGCCAGGTTAAGCGCCATTTTTCTCTAAACGTACCTCGGCTGCTACCTGAGTCAAGTAGCTCGCCCCATGGCACATTTAACAACTGCAGTTGATGTAATAAAATAGATTTGTTTTGGCCAATATCACTGCGCAAGTCGAGTGAATGTTCGCGTGCGAGGGCTTCGGGTTTGAGTTTGTATTTTTTTTGGCGCTTTTGTAAATCTTCAAGCAGTGGCACCAAATCAGTATCATCAGGAATTTGCCCAACCTGTTGACCCAGTAAAACAGTGTTATGTATTTGTTCCCACAAGGCGTGTTCACCAAAACACATGCAGCTTATAACTGCATCAGTGATTTCTTCAAAACTTGGTTGTGGCCTGTCTCTTACTGCGGCTAAGCTTAGGCAAAGTCGCTGGGCTTCAATGACTGATGCAGTTGAAATAACCGCCCCTTGCTCTCGTAAATTTTGTGCAATAAACACTAACCAAGGCGCAATATGATCATCCTGTTGGCGATGTTGCCATAAATGCTGATACCACATAGGTGCAGCAACACCTGCGCCGTAGCCTGTTTGCGTGGCTAAACGTGCTGAAGTCCACGGGATCCAAGTGGATTTATGTTTACTGGCTGCAAGCTTTTTAGGGAGGGCTTTTATTAATGCCCGATCATCTTTAGCGCTATGCTTGGCTTTAAGTGCGGGTACATGCCAAGCACCACAAATTACGGCAATGGGGCCGTCGCATAGTTTAGCTATTTTGGCTATTTCTAAGCGCATAAATGCTTCGCGTTGATGATCATGTGCCAGCTCTGGCGAATCTTGTGCGACAGGCTGCCTTAGTGCAGTCATTGCATGTTCAACTTGTTCAAAAATAGCTAAGCTGTCATCGCGATTTTGCTCGATAAGGTCATTCCACCAAGCCTCTGCATCTTGATAGCCTGCAATGTTTGCCAAGACACCAATGGGATCGCGTAAGAGTGCGGTTAACTGTGGTGTATTTTCTTGGTTATTGCTTTGATCATCGCTTTTGCCATCGCTTTGATTATTATTTGGTGTGAGTTGCTCAGCGTTGGTGTGTTCTTCATCTTCACTGTGTAGTTGCTCAGCTTGCATTTGTGCTAAGCGCACTGCAATGGGTAAATCAATAAACGCGCTGGGTATTTGCTGTTGCTTTGCCCAGACACTGGCTTGGTATTCAGGGGAATACTCAGCAAAGGGATAAAAAATGCTGCTTTGTGCATGCTCTACCGCATAGTTTAGCAATGCCACGGGTGGTTTCATTTGCTGATGCGCTAATAAAGGTAAAAGATCACTGCAATCAGCGGGGCCTTCTATCAATATATACTGCGGTTGCAGCTGCTCAAGGGCGGCAAGTAATCGTTTACTTGAGCCCGGACCATGATGTCGAATACCAAAATAATGAATATCAGAATGTGCCATTAGTTAACCTTATAGCACCTGATTTAAATGGTGGTAATAGTCTTCATAGCCTTTACGCTTTTTGAGCACAGTTTCAAGGTATTCCTCTAATACGGCGCGATCTTGAACGGGGTCTTTCACAATTGCACCAAGCATACTTTGGCTAATTTCGGCAGCGGTTAACTGGCCTTGGCTAAACCAGTTTGCTTGGCTGAGCCCGCCAACCATAACGGCAATAGCCTCTGCGGTTGATAGGTTCCCGGTTGGGGTTTTTAATGTGAGTTTACCGTCGAGCGTTTCGCCGCCACGTAGCTCTCTAAAAATGGCAACAACCTTGGCAATTTCGTCAGCGGTGTTTTTCGGTACTGGTAAATCTAACGATTGGCCCATTTCAGCAACACGCTTATTAATAATTTCGACTTCTTGATCAACCGAATCTGGCAGCGGCAGTACCACAACATTAAAGCGACGTTTTAACGCTGATGATAGTTCATTAACGCCTTTATCGCGGTTATTCGCGGTGGCAATAATATTAAAACCGCGCTGTGCAAATATGGCATCGTTTAGCTCTGGTACTGGGAGCATTTTTTCTGATAGTACGGTGATCAAGGTATCTTGAACGTCAGAGCCCATACGGGTTAGCTCTTCTAAGCGGCACAAGCTGCCATTTTCCATTGCACGCAATAGTGGCGTTGCAACGAGGGCTTCTTTACTCGGGCCATGTGCTAATAGCTGCGCATAGTTCCAGCCGTAGCGAATTTGGTTTTCGTCTGTGCCAGCGGTACATTGGATAACTTGGGTACTACAGCCACAGATGGCTGCGCTTAAATGTTCAGACACCCATGATTTGGCTGTACCAGGTACGCCCAAAAGTAATAATGCGCGATCGGTCGCCAACGTGGCAACGGCGGTTTCTATAATGCGGCGGTGGCCAATGTATTTTGCTGAAATATCAACGCCCGATGCAGTTTTACCACCCATTAAATAAGTAACCACTGCTTGTGGCGACATTGCCCAGTTATAGGGTTTATTACCGGTGTCGTCCGCTTTTAATGCATCTAATTCACTTTGGTATACTTGCTCAACGGGTAAACGAAGGATATCGCTCATTATAGTGTCCTTGAATAATGTGTGTTGCGCGTCCTGTTTATATTTAGGGCGGCTAATAAAGGGTTGTAAAATGACTGTGCGGCTTGGCTTTTATTAAATTTCATGGTGTTTGTGCCTTTACAGCGACTAAGCAAACATTAAGTTTAAGTGCGTCTAGCATGGGATCTGCAGGCATCACACCTAATGCAATCACGCCATCGTAAATTCGCTGTGCCAGTGCTTGGGGTAAAAATAGCCCAAGTGCTAATAACTCACTCATTATGGCGTAATGCTCAAGGTAATGTTTATCAGTGAGCTCCTGTTTAATATCTTGCTGTAATTGTGCCCAAGCTTGAGTGTGGCTTAGTTGTTGCCAAGTTAGCTCTGTTAATGGCGAATCAATGAGCGACAGCAAATTGCCAAAATTGAAGTGCATATGCTTTTTTTCAAGCAGCGTATAAATAACAGTGGCAACATGTTGCGGTGATAAACGAGATTTAACGCCACGCAGTACATACCATAACAAGCTGTGCGTGAAGAGTTCATCACAACTGCGGGTTATAAAGTCATTGAGTGTTGTTTCTGGCAGGGAATCAAACGCATTGTTAATAAAGCCAATATTATCTTGCTCACGGTATTGATCAAATTGCCAGCCGTTGCATAGCTGTGTAACCGAAATGTTAAGTGTTTTTGCTAATGCTGCTAATGAAACCTCAGCAATAAACTCGGTTCGCATGGCCTGTTGTGTTTTACTTTTGAGTTTTGCGGGCAATACTATGGTGGTTTTTTTAAACAAACCTTTGGTTTTTACTTCTAGCCAAGGTGCTAACTCTTGTGCGTGTTGATCACTTTGGGTATCGTCAACATCCACAGCTAAACGTGCGAGTAATTGTTTGGCAAAGGCCACCACCTTTTTTGATTTATCGGTCAAATATTCTTGTAATTGGGGTTGATCTTGATGGCTTAAATGAATGCTTAAAATGTGATACAAACGCAGCCGATTTTCTGCTAACTCAGTTTTCGCAACCTGATGAATATACTGCGCTGCTAGTTGTGGGTTTGTATGCCTAAGTTGGGTTAAGCGGGCACGTTTTTCTGCTGGGTAAAGGTCGTCCCACTGTAGTTGTTCAAGTGCTGTATTTTGCTGCGCTTGCCATTGGCATAATTGATCATTAGACCAATATACCCAAGGTAAATAAATACTGGGCACAGAGTCTGAGTGTTTTGTTGGCATCCAATCGGCTGGATGGGCACATACGCCACGACTAGCAAGTAAATTAAGTACGGCATCAAACCCTGAGCTTGTTTGTTGTTTACAAAATGTCATTACACGGCTAAATAGAGGCCGCAATGAGGTTGTAATACACGGGAGTGCAAGTGTTGGAATATCAGGTGCTGATACTAACTCCGCCTCGGGTGATGGGTAGTGCATAATCAATTGTTGTTGCTGAGAAAGTATCAGCGCATACATGTTTTGTTTGCTCGGTGTGATCGCACTTAGTAATGTTTGCCAATCATCGGGGAGTTCAGCTAGGTTGATTTGATCATGCCCAACGAGCCATTTTTTCTCGAGCTTTTGAGCTGCTTGCAATGCGTTATTAAGCTGCTCATTACGCGCTTCGATTTCGTTAGCATGAGTGTCGATGATAGTTACTGACATAAAATAACGCCCCATGATGCTGTTTCAACACTTATTAACTCAGCAAATTGTCCATCGAGTAATACAAAGGCCGTATCAAGCTGGCTTCCCAATATTAAAGGATCTAGCACTTCATTTATTAAAGGCAAATGCACTGTTTTAGTGTTATTTTGCCACCAGTATTGACCTGACTTGTCTTGGCTAATACGCCCTGCAGGGGTAATAAAAGGCACTTCTTCAAGCCATGGCAATTGGGCATGATGCTGCAAAAAATGTAGTCGCCAATCTTGAAGTGGTTCTTGTGTGTGGCTCATTTGCTGATTAGTTGGGCTTTGGGGTATGTATTCATGCTCACCTAAAATAGCCCTGTATGGCATACGACTAGCATAAAAAGTTACTTTACCTTTTAGGGTTTTCCCCAGCGCACTTTGCGTTTTACTACTGCCACTTTTTACAGGAATAAAATCGAGCAACATAGCAATCGCAGTTGCAGGAGTCGATGTTTGTTCATCGCTTGGCGAGAGTAACTTTAACCAGCGCATAGACGTTAGTAAGCCATTACGGCGCATTTGTGATTTTTCACCAATAACTTGCCACGTACCATTGATAGTGAGCGGTTGAGTGCTATTTTCATCAGTATTGGGGCTGAGTACTTGTTCACGATTTTCGCTGCTAACAACACTGCGATAGGCATCAATGTCTTGCGGGTTACTTAGCCATGCTTCGCTGAGTAACGCTAATTTAGCGAGCTCTTGGAGCGCCGCGCTGGGTTGATGTTGCACCGGGTGAGCCAGTATTTTTGCTGGTAATTCGTCAATTCTTGCTGCCAAGTTTGCTGCTTTGGCATCAACTAAACGCGCCGCTATTTGGCGGCACTTATCTCGGCTGTCTTTTAAAAACTGTACAATGCCACTGCTAAGTTGATCGTTTATCCACTGTTGTAACTCAGTCAGCCCTTGTGCCACTGAATCGAGAGTTTTGGCTCGATTTTGCGCTGCGCGTTTAGCTTTATCTTCTTCACGTTTAGCGAGCTCTTCATCGGTGAGTACTTTCTCAACATTGGTTTTATGCAATGAAAGGGGGGCGGCGGATTTACTTATTTTTGCTGCGTTGTCCTGCGCAGAGGCTTCGTCTGTTGTGCTGGTGGAGCGTTTGCGTCTGCCTAACCAGTCATTCACCCATTGTGGCGGTGCCGTTTTAGCGAAGTTATCAGGCAAGTCAGAAAACTGCCAAAATAGCGCAAGCACATGTTTACACGGAAACTTACGCGACGGGCATGTACATTTATAGCCGTGATCGCTCACATCAGCCATAGTGTAGTAGGGTGTGGAGCCTGAGCCCTGACACTCTCCCCAAATTGTATTTACGTCTTGGGCTTGCCCAAGCACTGGCCACTTGGCGGGTTTGAGTAATTTTTTTGCGGCATTAATTGATGGCTGATCGGGTGCCAACTCTTGCACGAGCGTGTCGGATACTTCCATGATAAAACGCCTACTACATTACTAATGTGGAATAAGGTTAATAGCGCCAGTTTATCTATAATTCTCGTAAATACAATACGCTAATAGTTAATATAGGTACATCAAAGTAAAAAATTGATCACAAATAGAGCCTTAAAAAGGTAAAAAATAGTTGTTGACCTTAACTTAGCTTGAGGTTTTATGCTTGGTTGCATCATTAAAAAGGAGTTAACCCAATGCAACAAAAATCAGTACATAATACAGCGATTATTTATTCAAGTGGCCGAAAAAATGGTAATACAACAGCGCAGGTGAACGCATACAGTAAACAAAAAAGCGGCATTGTTTTTTGTTTAGATGATTATGTTATTGCCCCTTACCGATATGATAAGCAATATAACAATGACGACTTTTATAACTTGTTCGAAGTGCTGTTACGTTATGAACATTGGGTATTTGCATCCCCCGTTTACTGGTACAACACGACCCCACAAATGAAAGCGTTTATGGATAGAATAACCGATTACATGGATGATGAGGCGCTAAAGCCAAAGTTAAGAACATTGCGCCAAAAGCATTACTCTTTACTCTCAAATGCAGCCTCAGCAGAGGCCCCATCTGCATTTATAGATATGTTTAAACATACCTTTAACTATTTAGGCATGACGTTTAAAGCACATTCACATATTCAAGCTAGTTAAACTGTTTTAAACAGGGTAGGCTAAAACAAAAAAGGGTAATTTATGAAAACGTTACTTATGGGTTTTAGCCTACTTTTAACAAGCCTCGCAGTATCAGCACAGGAACCCGAGCCTGTTATTAAAGATTTTGGCTTTTTTTATAATGTTCTAGAGCACACATCTGATCTAAAGCAGGCGCAGTTTAAAATAGCTTTTGATGTAGGTGAGGGAGCTGAAAAAGGTCAGCAAAATAACCATATAAATTCGTTGGCGCGTTTTATTAATATGCATGTGGCGCATGGTGTTAACCCTGACAATATCAAGCTTGCTTTGGTTGTTCATGGCAGTGCCAGTGTTGATGTGCTTGAAAATAGTTTTTACATGCAGCGTTTTGCTGTGGGTAACAAAAACCAATCACTTATAAAGCAATTACTTGCTAATAACACCGACATTTATGTATGCGGCCAGTCGGCAACGCATATGAAAGTAGCTAAAAAGCAGCTTATCCAAGGTGTTAAAATGTCGCTATCAGCAATGACCGCTCACGCAAAATTACAGCAGCAAGGTTATACCTTGAACCCGTTTTAAATGAATGTTTTGTGTTTTGGTGATTCAAATACCTTTGGGCTTTCAGCAATAGATGGCTCGCGTTTATCTGAAATTGAACGTTGGCCTACATTATTTAAACAAGCGATCGGGGACGAACATAAAGTAATTGAAGCAGGGCAACCTAACCGCACACTTGTAAATAACCCACCATTTACCGGGAACAAATCAGGGGTTACGTACTTAAAGCCTTATCTTGAAGCGCATCAGCTTGATGTAATCATCATACAACTGGGTACGAATGATCTAAAAGCACGCTTTGCGTTAACAGCAGAGAAAATTGCTGAAGGTTTAGCGCAATTTATTAATGAAATTGAGTTGTTTTATCAAACAACACCTCAACCGCGTTTAGTTATTATTAGCCCATTTACAGTGTTTGAAGTAGGCCAATACCAACGTATTTACGCAGGCGCACAGGTTAAAGCCGTGCAATTATCTCACGAGTGTAGGCGTATAGCACACGCACACAACTGCCTTTTTTTAGACGGTCACACATTAATAACACCCTGTAAAAACGAGGGAATTCATTTACCAGCCACAGAGCACAAAAAGCTAGCAAATGCTGTATTTGAGCTTATTTACCAATACTCAGGTTACTTAAGGCGGGCTGTTTTAATTAGTGACTAAATTAAAATAGTAGCAACGCGCCTTAGAGTTTATCGAACAATAAAGCTTTGCTCTGTTTGGCCTGATTCATACATCCATTGGTAAGTGAGAGGTTCAGTGCTGCCATCATAAAACCATATCAATGCGACTAACTCTGTTTCACTATTAGCGATTGTTACAGATTGTTTAATGCCTAAGCTGCTGATCGGGCTTCTATAAATACAGTTATTATAGTCTACAGGTTGCTCAAGTTGAGGTTTAACACATACATTTAAATACGCTCGTTGAGATATCTCAGTCAATTTAACGTCTATTAGTAATTCAAATTGCGTCGAAAAATCAAATTCGGGTGTTGCGACTAAATCAGCTGTTGAAACCGGCGTAACAACTGGTGGTGAAACTGGTGCAGGCGTTTCTCCTTGAATAGGAGTTGATGTATTTGTATCATCCGATCCACCACCACAGCCTTGTAACATAAACCCTGTTGCCGCCAAAATAGTCATGATTAAATTTTTCATATTAAACTCCTAATTATTGATGACTTTTGATTCACTAAAGGTATTAAACCACGTTGTTTTTTCTGATCCTGATGATTGTGTAAACTCGGAAAAATCAGGGTAAGCACTCAGTAGATCAACGCCCTCTTTAGGATGAGACCAGTTCACACCAATTTCTAATGCCCAAGGTAACCCTTGTGCTGTTTGATAATACATTTCTGAACCACTGTTATCATCGGCTTGACCATATGAGATTGCAAAAGCCTCTGTGGGAGATTGGTTTTTAAGATGTACTTCCCAACCTCTAGCATTGTTAACATCGACAAATGGGCCATGATAAAAACCATTTACAGCAAAAATAAAGGGGTCAAATAATGCGGATGGAGCGCTTTCACTTGCCACAGGTGTAATTAAAGGCACTGTCACTTTAAAGCTAACTTTAGGGCTGTTTTCGCACCCGGATTGTGTTCTAAAATATGTGCATGACGCTGAGGTTTCAAACCAGCTCTTAGTATCAGCCATAACGATTATGATAGCCTCACTACGCCCTGGCTCGATCGCAGAGCTAGTTTGCTGCACACCGTTTATTTCATAACGAATTAAATCTTCATTGATGTTACTAGACAATATTGAATCTAAGCGCACAGCAAAACCGTTATGATAACTTGCCCCAACAGCATTTAACGTGCCCTCTACTGTAAATCTCACAACATCAGAACCCACTAAATCAGTGGTTGTACGGTAATTAACAACAACATCATTAAAGTCATAATCACCCTTTTCAGGCCATAAATCCTCATAAGCCAATGCAACCCAATCATTTGCCCCTGGATAGCTAATACTGGTAATTCCTGGATCTGATATGCTAATTGGGTAATCTTCAACCTCACCATCAGATACCCCGCCAATAGAGCCTATATCAGCTGTTTTTGATACTCTGAACCTTGACCATGTATCACCTACAAATGCATTACTTGGAATATCTACTAATATTGCATTTAACCCTTCAACCAATAAGTGCTGGCTTATCGCTTGCGTATCATCAAACTTGCCATTGTTATCCCAATCAAACCAAGCGTTTAAATAACCTTCTTTTGATGCTTTAACAATAATTAAACTATCAAGGCCAGCCTCTAAGGCTGTGACAAATTGAACGCCATCATCGCTATCATCTGTAGATTTAGGTACAGGTTCGCCATTGACAATATCACCTAGAAAAATGCCATTTTCATCAAATTCATGTCTTGCACCGTTATCAGCTAATGAAATGCCATAGCTAGTTGGCGCATCACCAAAATCAATCGTGGTGTCATCTTCATCTATGATCGGTGCTGTTGCACACCTTGCACCATCGTTATTAGAAGAGCTTGGCCCGTAAGCAAACAGCGTTGCATTAGGTGATGCTGCTGAAACATCAATTCTGAAAACATGACCATCACTATTTCTGCTGATATAAAAATTACCATCAACATCAAAATAAACTGCACCAAATGTACCGGACACTCCCACATTACCTAAATTGGTTGATACTGCGGTTGAGCCATCTTTTTGGATAGTTATTTTATGTAAATTACCATTACTATCAACACTATAAGCACGGTCTGCGTTAGGGTTTGAGTCTGCATCAGGGTGAAATGCTAAATCAAAGATGTTTAAATTGAGTAAATCTCCAGAAACAACCAGATTCATAATTAAGTAGTCGCTACTACTTTCATCTAAATCAGTACGATAAAGGCCATAGCTAGCGCCTTTTCTATAGCTGTAGTAATAATTTTGTTGAACAGAAACGTCACCAACATAAAAGTTAGTGCTTGCGGGTGTGTTAGCAACTGCTAATGGAATCATTTGAAAGTCGTTGCCAATTTTTACTATGGTTGCTGCGTCGTATCCCCAGCCATATAAATATCGGTCATGTAGATTAAATCCCAACCCATTGATTTTGCCAGTAGTGCCTAAATTATCACTTAAAACAGCATTGCTACCAGTTGCTAAGTTAACACCATATAATTTAGCAACTGACTCTTGTACTAAAAAAGCTTTTGACGGACAAGTCGTAAAAGGATCTGCGTGTAAATCCAAACTCAATAGAGCCAAAGTGACAGCTACATAAAGTTGTTTAGTTTTCATATAAAGACTCCAATGGGTAAGCTACTTTGGAAGTGCATTACTCAAGCCAACTTTTTTTATTATATACTTCAAAGTGTTGTGGCATTGCTGATCAATGTTTTTGCAATTTGCGATACGAATTGCGACTCAATTACTCAACTAGGTTTGCTTTGTATCCGCCTGATATTCCAGTTAGATAGCTCAACTCTGAGTAATACAGTTAACAGCGCGCAAGGGGTAATGTTATTCCTGATGAGTAATTAGCAGCTAAAAATATATACTTGTCATTTTTATTTAAGTAAAACAATTGATTAAAAATGTTATTTTATAAAATCGCTTAAGCAGTGTAACCGGCGTGAGTGGTCGGTATGGCTCAATAGGCTATGATACCCGCGGAAATATTACTAACAACGGCGCATATAGTTTAGATTTTAATGCGGCCAATCAACTTACCACAGCGAAAGGTAATAGTTATTTATATGATGGTCACAACCGCCGCGTAAAACAGAGCGATGGCAATGGCACCAGCTATTCAATGTACAGCCAAGGTGGTACATTACTGTACAGAGAAAAAGGCGAGACCATAACAGGCAACGGCACTAACTATATTTACTTAGGTAAAAAACTGATTGCCAAGTACGGAGACGTAACACCGCAAACAGTGAATGAAAGCCGTCAGCACAGCCGCCCATTTGGTGAATCGATAGAAGCACCCAAAGATTAAGTAGGGTACACAGGGCATAAATTCGACACCGACTTAGGGTTGAGTTATATGCAGGCACGATACTATGATCCAGTTATAGGTCGGTTTTACAGTAGTGATCCGGTTGGTACTTTAGAGCATTTATCTGGGTTAGGTGGTATTCACGGATTTAACAGATACGCATATGCAAATAATAACCCATACAAGTACGTAGATCCTGATGGGGAAGCTGTTATTTATGCTGGATTTACTGGAGGCGGAAATGCTGGGGTTAGCGGTGACAATGCCGGTGGTGTTTTCTTCGACGTTTCGTTTGACGGAATCAAATTTGGAACTTATACCTCGCATGAAATAGGTTCTTCTACTGGAACACCGTCAGCTGGCGCTGGTTTTGAAATGGGGGCAATGACAGGTGGATATGAAACCGCGTTAAATGGTGAGTATATGATTGCAGGAGGACAAGGTGGTGCTGGAGCTGTTGGTACAGTAGCTGGTAACACAACATTGGGGCCAACCCCTGAGGTTGGTGTGCAATTATCTCTCGAAGAAGGAACACCGCAAGCTAACGGGTTTATCCACACTGGTACAGGGCAAGCCACAGTGGTAGGTTCCTTAACTGGGCAAGATGTTAGTAATGGCTTGCAAAGCGCAGGTCAAGCAATACAGTCTACTATGGGTGCTATCGCCACCAATATTCAAGAAGGACTAGATATAGATATGGGGATGTAAATAACTTCGGTATGAATGATAAAGATACAAAAATATTAAAGGTTGTTGGAGCTTTGACTGTTGCAAGCTTAATTGGATATCAAACATTATCTAGTTCATTTGATAAAAATGCTGCTATTTCCGATTTGAAGGAAATGGACTTAAAAGAAGTAGCTTTAAAGGCTAGCATGAAAGGCAATAGTCTTAGATCAACGAGAAATACAACTATACTTGATGAGGTTGAAGTTTGTTTGTCAGAAATGACTAAAATTCCTAACTACCGATTTGGAGAAGAGGTGAATTGGGAAGTAGTTAGCTTTATTGGAGATAATACGATCCACAATATTTCTTATGCAGAATTGTCCTCAGGTGAGATTGCTCTGGGGGCTGAGTATATTTTAACCAATGTAGAAGCTGGGGAATCTACAAACCTTGGTGGAGGAAGGGGAGTATCTTCCGAATGTCTTGGTGAAATATTTAAAAAGTTTTAATGTAAATAAAGATGACATATATGGTCACTCCGCCTGAGTCAAATTTTCAGGTGGTTTTTTATTCTTTTACAGTACATTTTTGTTATTACATGATGATCACCGCGCCAGCGAGTTTTTACTAATAAAGGTAACGGTCCTATGACATATATCCGGCGTCTAATGGCTATTTCGTTGCCGCGCCCTAAATTAATAAAGATGACACCCATCCTAAAGTTTGTATTTTTCATATTTTTTACTGGCTTTTAATTAGTATTAGAAATGAACAGGTTGATGCATGGCAACTGCAAGAAAGCGCCAAGTAAGTTTGGTTGATACAAAGTATTATCACTGCATTTCACGTTGAGAAATAAAGATTGTACTCATCCTAAAAAAAAAATAAAAAGGACACCCATCCTAAAGTTTGTATTTTTTGCAAACAAAGATGACACCCATCCTAAAGTTTGATACTTGAATGCAAGAAGAGATAAACTTTTAGCCCAAAAGAGTAAACTTAGTAGCGCAGTTTTGAAATAAACAAAGATGACACCCATCCTAAAGTTTGATACTTGAATGCAAGAAGAGATAAACTTTTAGCCCAAAAGAGTAAACTTAGTAGCGCAGTTTTATTTACTCAATTAAAGTGGCGGTCTAGTTTATTTCGTATTAAAAAGGCATTTTCGCTAATTACGAATAATTATTATATGTTATAGTTTAGATATATATTAAGTGCTCATTGCTTTTACAAAAATAGGAATTTAACAGTTGTTTTTGAATGAAATAATCCTCGAACGCGAAAAGGTCAAAAACTGGGATCAATATCCATTCAATATTGCTTCAATATCTAATTTTAGTAAATTAACATTTCCGTCAAACGGTGTTTGTCAAACTAGTTGTCGCGATCACTACGTTATGCACTCTCCACGTTGACGATTTCACGTTCGGGGTTTAGGTGCACTTTTTCTGGTAAATCCCAGTTGCGGATGTCACCACTCCATCGCTCAGGCGTTTGCTCCTTAGCACGTTGATACACTTCTTTTCTCTTTGCCAACACTTCACTTGCCACCCCAGAATGTCTTTGGTGAGGGGTTATATATTTAATACCGCTATGTTTGTGGTTAAAATTTATTTGGAGGCATCATCTTCTGAAGAGCCGACTCTTTGCTTTGCGCTGAATAATGTTTCATTGTTACTCCACACCCTCTATTTAATGGTTAAATATTAAGCGCGACAACTAGTCTGACAGAGAGGGCAAACGTAACCTTCTTAGTTGGCGAAAATGGAAGTGGGAAATCGACTATCATAGAAGCTATTGCTATTGCTTTGGGGTATAACAGTGAAGGTGGTACTAAGAATTTTAACTTTTCCACTCAGCATACGCACTCAGAATTACACGATTATTTAAAACTAAAATTTTTTCTCTCAAGGCCTAAAGATGGTTTTTTTTATCGTGCGGAAAGTTTCTATAACGTAGCTTCAAATATTGACGAATTGAATAG
Organism: Pseudoalteromonas sp. Ld20; assembly: GCF_045064175.1. Taxonomy (NCBI): domain Bacteria; kingdom Pseudomonadati; phylum Pseudomonadota; class Gammaproteobacteria; order Alteromonadales; family Pseudoalteromonadaceae; genus Pseudoalteromonas; species Pseudoalteromonas sp. Ld20. The sequence goes on along the minus strand of NZ_JBISHB010000026.1, from coordinate 56,343 downwards.
GTATGGTCTGAAATCATTGTTACCTAGTTATGGGGGGAAATCATTGCATGAACAGTCTCATGGCGAATCTTTTTTAAGCTTAATATTGAACAGGTTTTCAGGAAATAGTATGTTTATTTTGGATGAGCCGGAAGCTTCACTTTCACCGACTAGACAAATGACTTTTATGGCAATTATAAATGAGCTAGTTAAAAATAATTCACAATTTATTATTGCTACACACTCACCTATTCTCCTTGCTTATCCAGGAGCTAGTATTTATCAAATATCTGAGTCCGGTTTTGAGTGCGTTGATTATAAGGACACTGAAGCGTATCAAATAACACAAGCTTTTTTAAAAAATCCAGACCGTATGTTCAGAGAACTTTTCAAATCAGATTAAAATAACCTGCTTTACGAAATGTTAGTTAAAAAATACTAAAGAGTACATACCCCTCTCTGTCAGACTAGTTGTCGCGCTTAATATTTAACCATTAAATAGAGGGTGTGGAGTAACAATGAAACATTATTCAGCGCAAAGCAAAGAGTCGGCTCTTCAGAAGATGATGCCTCCAAATAATATAGCAATAGCCCAATTATCTATCGAGATGGGTATTGGTGAATCAACCTTGTATAATTGGCGAAAACAAGCAATCGATAAGGGGCATTTAGTGCCAGGTAATGGAAAGAATGCTGAGCAGTGGTCATCAGCAAATAAATTTTCAGTCGTGTTGGAAACAGCCTCTTTAAATCAAGCTGAGTTAGCGGAATATTGCCGAAGTAAAGGTCTTTATGTGGAACAAGTATCGGCTTGGCGAAATGCGTGTATGGATGCAAACGCTAACGTTAAAGAGCAGGAAAATAAACAAACAAAGATGACACCCATCCTAAAGTTTGATACTTGAATGCAAGAAGAGATAAACTTTTAGCCCAAAAGAGTAAACTTAGTAGCGCAGTTTTATTTACTCAATTAAAGTGGCTGTCTAGTTTATGCGAACCAGATAACCGTGCTGGTGGCGGTGAATACAGTGTACAGCAAAGGTTTGGCTGGACAAATGGCGTGACTTCGCGGTTTTATAGGTTAGTCTTTTTGGCTGGTTCTTAATAAACTATATTTGTAGAGTATATTACTTTGCGGTCTCAATCTAAATAGCTAGACGTCTATCCTTGTAAACACTATATATATCATAGTATTAATCAATAGATAACGGTTGAATGTTGTTATTTAATTGGGTATTGTGAATAAAATATTTCAAGGACGAAAGCAGATGATTCAACCGACTTCTGTATTTATAAAAACAGTTCAAAACGTACGCCCTCAAACACAAAGCTACTCTTACTTGATAAAAATACTAGAGGCGTTTTTTGGCAAGGTTAAAATGGAAGACTGCTTGCCGCATACGAGTGAGCGCCATGATTTTGACCTTTATTTAGTCGACAGTGCCGGCAGTAATTGGCAAGATTTAGTGCCCGCTGATTTAATTATGCTAGCAAAATTACGCCCTGTTATTGTTTTTAATGCTAATCCTGATGCAACATGTGAAAAAAACCTATTGCTTAATAATTTTAAAGGTGTGTTTTATGATCATGACGCACCAGAAAATGTATTTAAAGGATTAGTCCGCATAATTAATGATGAATTGTGGTTTAGCCGTAAGATCATTTCATCTACTTTCATTGAAATCCTCGCGATGGTCACAAATAATGAACAGTCAAATACCCTCAATATCGATAGCACACACGAGCAATTAGTTAATTTAACTAAACGTGAAAAATCAGTTATATACTTACTAGCTCAAGGTGCCAGTAATCATGATATTGCTGATCGATTAAATATCAGTGATCACACGGTGAAAACGCACCTGTATAGTGCGTTTAAAAAAACCAGCTCACGTAATCGTATTGAACTTGCTAATTGGGCACAGCGTTATATGGCGGTTAGATTGCCGTTGCATGATTAAATGCTTTTTATAGTTATTGAGTAGATAGGAAATAGCATGAATACGTGTATTTTTTGCGATATTGTCGCTGGCAAAGAACCTTGCCACAAAGTGTGGGAAGACGATGAACATTTGGCTTTTTTAACTATTTACCCAAACACGAAAGGGGCCACGGTTGTGATCCCTAAACAGCACCTTTCAAGTTATGCCTTTGCACAACCGGATCAAGTTCTTGAAAAACTTATAGTCGCAACTAAAAAAGTAGCGCTTATTTTAGACTCTGTACTCGATGGAGTAGGGCGAACAGGTATGTTTTTAGAAGGCTATGAAATTGATCATCTACATAGTAAATTATCACCTATGCATGGTACGGGAAGTGGATCTGAATTTCATCATATAGAACCAACATTCGGGCCCTTTATAGAAAAATATGAAGGCTATTTATCATCTCATGATTACGAGCGTGCTGATGACAGCGAACTTGCTGTGTTAGCCAAGTTACTTTAAGATCATGTGCCACGTTTTAGTTGTTAGATTACTGAAGGATCATTATGTTAGAGGCAGCTGCACTTTTATTGTTATTTTGCGGAATAGTTCACTCATACTTGGGTGAAAAGTATATTTTGATCCGCTTATTTAAACGCGACAATTTACCAAAATTACTTGGCAGTGATTGGTTTACAAAGCGTGTATTACGTTTCGCTTGGCATTTAACTACCATTGCTTGGTGGGGATTTGCGGCGATCATCTACTTTATACTGTACCCAAGTGGCAATTATAGCATTGATATTCTGCACATTATTGCTGTGGTATTTATCCTAAGTGGTATTATGTCGCTAACGTTTACCCGAGGTAAGCATTTTTCGTGGATATTCTTTTTTTGCATCGCAGGATTATGCATTGCAGTTGGTAATAATTACTAGCGAAGATTATCTATTTAGATACAGCCTTGGCAATAGATTTAACTATTTACTAAGGCTGTTGTTGGGGAAAGATTAACTACGCTTTGTTGCCCATATTCCTTTATCAATGCCTTTAATGACTAAATCGCTGAGGGCTTTTTCAATTGCCTGAGTGACGCAAATACTCATTGGCTCGTTATCGCTGTAGCCTGCTTCAGCTTCGGCTAAACGTTTGTAGCTGACATAACGGAAAAAGCCTGCCCGCATTTCTTGGCTAAGTACTTTTTTGCTTGTAGCAACCGAAAGTAAAACTTGTCCTGTACGTACATCTACGGCACGTAAATAAATAGAGATTGCATCTTCTCGGTATAGCTCTGATGCGCCAATGCCAAAATATTCCATGCCAAATCCACCTGTTTTTACATTGGTGTCGTAGCTAATAATACCCCCTTCTAAGATTATTTTTGCCGTCGTTAAAGGTGGGAGTTCAACAGCATTGGGTTGATCTGCTTGAGAAGCGCGAATGATTTTTCGCTCTGTTAGTATATTTTGTAAGCCTTCTCGTTCAACAGGGATAAACCAATTAGACTCATGCAGTGCTTGCATTAAAATTGAATTTGCACCTTGCGTGACGGCGGTAGAAAATGAACTCACATTCCCTTGTGGTTTATACTGACCTGTTTGATCGCGAAACGAATACACAGAAACGGCAATGCTACCTGCTGGCTTAGGGAGTTGTTGCAGTGCTGTAAAGGTATCAGTAGGTGCTAAAGTAGCGGCTAACTCTTTAGATGGTGGGATCAAGTGGCCCACATTACTACATGCTGATAAAAGAGCAGATAATGCAATGGCAAATGCTGTAATTGATAATTTTTTCATTTAGCTAAACCTCGGGACTTCAATAACTACAATGCTGCCATCAGTGGTGTTGGTAATACGTACTGTTATTGAATCAACAGTACTAGTGATCACTTGAATCTCATAATCCCCGCTTAAGAAAATAGAATCTTGATTAAAAATACTGTCATCAATATCCTCGCCAAAAGCAATATCTGTGATTTCACGTACCATACGATTTAAATACGTACGCTCTAAGGAATCTTGAAATTTTTCAGCATAACTTTGCTCTATAATCGGGGCTTTATGTTTATTTTGTGATTGCGCTTTATTGAGCAACATATTAGCGTTTAATGGGCTACCGCCAAAACTAGGGTTTATTGGGGTATAGACAAGCTCGGTTGCACACAAGGTGAAAGAAAAAACCGTTGTAATAATTGTTATTATATATTTCATAAAATTGGGAGTCATTTTACCATCCGTTTTTTGCCATATCTGGCGAAGCTTTGTGTAAATTTGAGCGTGCCATTGCATCCATAACGCCATAGAGTGCGTGCTCAACGCGATCACTAATTGGTTCAAGTCGACGTCCTAAATAGGTTACGTAAACAGTTTGATTATTCATCATAAGGGTAAGTTGAGTGCCAGCGCGAGGTAACACAGTTTCTTTTATTTCGACGTTAAAACCCGCAGTTGAAGGGAGATCGCGCCATAAGTTAGAAAATTCAAAATAAAATTGATGACCAAAGCGGCTAATACTGCGATCAAGTACCAAACCATCTATTTCTAATTCATCAGTACCATGTGAAAAAGCGCTGTAGGTCAATACACACAGCAAGCTAAATGAAGTCATAAGTGTTTTAATTAACATGGTATAACGTATAGGGGGGCGATAACCCCCCTATATCCTTACTCTTGTGTAATGGTTGCTGTGTTGAAATCACCTACTTGGGTGATGATCACAGAACTATTTGAGTTAATGATTGATCCTTCAACAAGGTTACCGTTACCTACTTGAGTAACTTCGAAATTGATATTATCGCCGCCGATAATAAATGCGCCGCTACCAATTCCAGCCACCATATTCATGTCGCCTTCTTGGGAAATATCGATTGAATGGTTATTACCTTCCATTACTAAATCAATCGCATTGAGTTCACCGTTTTGAGAAAAATCAACGCTGTTGTTATTGCTATCAATTACGCTACCAAAAGTAACAACTGCTTCATTCGCAGTGCCTAGTTGGTAAATGTTGATGTCGTTGTTATTTGATGCAATTGTAGTATCTGGGTACGAAGACTGAATTAACGCGGTATTCATATCACCCGCTTGAGCGAGGTCTACATCATTACCTTCGCCATTAAAGTTGGCAATGTGTGCGCTATTTTCATTACCAATTTGGTTACTCATGAATTCGTTATTTGAACCAATAACACCTAAATATGTTTCATTTGTAGAACCGTTTTGTACAACGGTGAGTTCGTTATTATCACCAACAACATCAGCGCCAACTTGGTTGTCATTTTGTTGTTGATTTACTGATACTTCATTATCAGTGCCTGCAAATAAATCAGAAGTAAATACGTTGTTATTACCTTCTTGATCTATTGAGAGTCTATTGTCATCGCCTTCTACATCAGCGAAAGTTGCTTTGTTAGAATCACCGGCTTGCTCTACTTCTAAGCGGTTATCATCACCACGCAGTGAAGTGATTGTAACGTCATTGAAATTACCATCTTGGTCGATTGAAAGCTCATTTTCGTTGCCAACAAGCTCGTCAATTGCAAAAGCATTAAACAGACCAATTTGATTGACTTCAACTGAGTTTTCATCACCGCTGATCAATGCAATTTTTGCTTCGTTTAATAACCCTGATTGTGATGCGCTAAGAGTATTATCGTTTCCTTGTAAGTCTAGATTATAGAACCAATGGCCACCGTCTTGTTGCGTAACTGCAACATCATTGTTATCACCTTGGATGATGTTGATAGCTTCATTATTAATGCCAAAAAAGCCACTGCCATATTGTGCGACATCAATCGTGTTGTCGTTACCTGTTACGTCTGATAATGCGCCATTGAGTTCACCGTCTTGGCTGTGGCTTAACGTATTGTTGTCACCGACAGTATAAGTTAGTGATAGATTTTGAATTTGTTTTTGATCGACCGCAATACTGTTGTTATCGCCTAAACTTTTTACGTTAGCCTCAAGGCCATCGCCTTGTTGTGTTACGGTGGCATCATTGCCTATACCTTGTAATGATGTTTGTTCAATTGTTAGAACATTTCCTACCGCAGTACTTGAGACTTGGCTTGCTAGTACCGAAGTTGATTGATTTTTATCTTCTATATTTGCGTGTGCAACAAAGCTTGAGCTCAACGCAACTGCGATTGCACATGTTAATAAAGATTTTTTCAATGTCATGATTTTTCCTTAACTTATAATTATTAGCGCAGTGACTTGATGGGTATACCGCCAATTCCTGCATTGTGTTCGGCATGCCTTGCCGATTTAAGTTTTGTAATATCAAGAGCAAAATACTCATTCATCAAAGAGGTGAAGAGTTATGTTGATGGCGGTGCTGTATTGTGTGTTATTTAAAAGCGAGCCGAAATCAACTGACGATTTACTGTATTGTGTTATCGAAATGACTTAAATCATCTTTTTTTAGGGTTTTTATTTTCATTTAATTTCAAAGACTTAATTTGATGTTGCTAATTTGTTAAGTTTTTGTTGTTGGTAACTGGTAAAAAATGATGAGACTGGCGTAGTCGAGCAGCTATAGATTTACCAGTAAAAATGAATGGGTTTTCTTGAAGGTTATGGGTAAAACCCATGTTAAAGAATGGTTTTACAGTTGCGGTCATAATTTTTCTTGTGTGTTTTCTTTTTTGTGGTCATTTATTGATCTTGCCATGTAATATTTTTCAAAGTAGTGAAGTTAACAAAACTTAGTTGCACTTTTGCATTGAGTTAATTTTTCTAACTATGGATACAGTAAATGAAAACTAAATTATCTATTTTAAGCTTGGCTATTTTGCCATGTCTTGCAGCAGCACAAGTAACGAATATTTCTGCGCAGTCTTCTATTCAAGCGAGCCAAGACTCATTGTTAGTCATGTATAAAAAAGGTACGTCACAGGCTATTCGGTTACAAGCGCGTAGTTTGGTAAAGGCTAAAATCAGTGATTTGAATAAAGATGGAGTTGATGATAATTATTCGTCTATTTTGTCAGGGCGTTTAGCTAAGTTTGAAGTAACAGGAATGAGTACCAAAGAGGCTATCAAGCTACTACAAACGCATAGCGCGATTGAGTATGTTGAGCCCGATTACCGTGTAAGTATTGCTAATACACCCAATGATCCTGATTTTTCACAATTATGGGGCCTCCATAATGAAGGACAAACGGGTGGTACTGCTGATGCCGATATTGATGCATTAGAGGCATGGTCTATTACCACGGGTGGTAAAGATGTTGTTGTGGGTGTAATTGATACTGGTGTTGATTATAGTCACAGTGATTTAACTGCAAACATGTGGGTTAACCCAGGTGAAATTGCAGGTGATGGTATTGATAATGATAATAACGGTTATGTTGATGATATTTATGGTATTAATGCGATTACTAGTGCAGGTGATCCAATGGATGATCAAGGCCATGGTACGCACGTGTCAGGTACTATTGGTGCCACAGGTAATAACAATAACGGGGTAGTGGGTGTAAACCATGATGCTGCAATTGTTGGTTGTAAGTTTTTGGACGCACAAGGTAGTGGTTCAACTTCTAATGCAATCAAGTGTATTGATTACATGGTGGGTTTAAAAAATGACGGTGTAAATATTCGTGTGCTTAATAATAGCTGGGGCGGTGGTGGCTTTAGTCAGGCACTTGCTGATGCGATCACAGCCAGTGAACAAGCCGACATCCTTTTTGTTGCAGCAGCGGGTAATGATGCTGTTGATAACGATCAAAACCCAAGCTATCCGGCAAATTATGAGCACGAAAGTGTGTTATCCGTAGCTAGTACTGATAGCCGCGATAATATGTCTGATTTTTCACAATGGGGTGCAACTACTGTTGATTTAGGCGCGCCAGGTAGCGCCATTCTATCAACTGTCCCAGGTAATGGTTACGCAAGTTATTCAGGTACGTCAATGGCAACACCTCATGTTGCGGGTGTGGCTGCATTGGTATTATCGATCAATCCAGATCTTTCAACCAGTGAGCTCAAACAACTGTTAATGGACAGTGGTGATGACAATGCACAACTGCAAGGTAAAACCGTATCGGGTAAACGCTTAAACGCGAACCAAGCGTTAGAGCAGGCAGATCCTACGCCGAGCTTTAAATTATCAGTTACGCCAAGTTCTCAGCAAATAACCGCGGGTGATGTGGCAACCTATACATTTGAGATTGGGTCAATCGCGCAGTGGGATGGTGTTGTTAACCTTGAACTTGTGGGTGATTTAGCTGGTGCCAGTTTATCTGCTAATACTGCTATGCCAGGTGAAGCTATTACATTGTCAGTACCTACTCAAGAGTCGACGCAATGGGGGGGCTATAGCTTTACTGTGAATGCGTCTTCAGGCGAACTGGCGAAGCAAAAATCGGTAAGTTTATTAGTTGATCCTGTTGGTTTAAATGACTTTACTTACAGTAACGACACATCTATTGATATTCCTGATAGTAATGTTGATGGGATAGATTCCGTGATCACCGTTGCTGACCCATTAACGGTATTTGCAACGCAAGCGAATATTGATATTTCACACACATATATCGGTGATTTGGTTGTAACGCTGACTTCACCTGCAGGTACTGCAACAACGCTTCATAGTCAAACCGGAGGCGGAGCTGATGACTTAGTACAAAGCTATACACTTGCTAATTTTAATGGTGAAGTAGCAACAGGTGATTGGACTCTCCATGTTGAAGATACGCTTTCAGCAGACACTGGCACATTAAACAATTGGTCTATTACTTTTAGTGCCATTGGTGAAGTGAGCCCTCAACCTCCGCAAGCAGGTTTTGAGTTTGACACACAAGGCCTGATGGTGACTTTTAACAACACGAGTACTGACAGCAATAATGATATTGTTAGTTGGGCATGGGATTTTGGTGACGGTGATACATCAACAGACAGCAGCCCTGTACATACATTTGCACAAGCTGGTAGCTATGAAGTGCAACTGACAGCCACTGACAGTGAAGGACTCACCGATACATTCACACAAACAGTGGTAGTAACTGATGTTGAAATTGAGCTGTCACTAAAACGAGCTAATAAAACACGCTTGGGTACGATGCGAGTTGATCTTACTTGGCCAACAGTCGCTGCAGAGCAAGTGAGCATATACCGTAATGGTGAGTTACTAGACACAGTATCTGACAATGGTCGCTATCGTGATTTTGAGCGTAACGCAACATTAGATAGTTACGACTATCAAGTATGTGTTACTGAGTCAGCATGTTCGAACACAGTGACAGTTACATTTAACTAAAACTTTTGAACTGTTCAAAGCCCAGTTTCCCCGCTGGGCTTTTTTTATGGTTGGCTTTTGTCATTAGTTGCTGCTAATAGTTCAATTACATGTTGTTGGCCAAAGGTATGTGCAAATTGTTCAGCTGTTTGACCTGCGTTGTTTTGGTGTGCGTTGTCGCAATCAAGTGATACGAGTGTTTTAGCGATACTAAATTCACCTCTAAAAATTGCAGCCATAAGCGCTGTGTTACCACGGTTATCTTCTAAACAGGCATTAGCGCCTAAGTGTAAAAGCGTGTTGACAGTGTTTTTATTGCCATGATAAGTGGCAATCATCAACGCGGTGTAGCCTTTAATGTTATAGCTATTGATAGGAATACCAGCCTCTACAAATTGTTCAATTACGTCGGTATCGTTGGTACGTGCTGCGGCAAAGTAGTAAGCGAGTAAACTATCGTACTGTGCTTGTGGCGAGTTGTGGTTTTCAGCTTGCGTACTCGTTATTTGTGTATCTGTTGTATTTTGAGCATTAACACTATTGGTAAAGCTTATTAATACAGTTGCTATAATTAATAAATTACGCATAACAGTCGCCTTTTAAAAAGAGGAGGGAGTTTACTCCCTTCCTCATAGTTGTGGTTGCTTATATAAGTGTTCGTTTAGTTGGGACTAACTTAAACAACAGGCTATTTACAAGGTAGCTGCAAGTTGTTTAACCATTTTAATATCGCCTTTTACAGCTTTTGTTAAACGTGTACCGTACTCACTGTCTGCTTTGTAGAAGTGGCTAAGCATTTTGTGTTTAACACTGCTGTTTTGCACTTTTCCTAAATCGCCTGCTAGGTTATTAATTAAATTTGTACGCTCTTGTTTACTAAAACCACGGTATAAAACACCTGCTTGAGCAAAGTTTTGTTGCTTTTTAATCGCGGCCTGTTGTACATAACCTTTCAGCTGCGTTTGGCTTCTACGGGCAATTGGGTTTTCAGCTACATTTTCGTGGCTTGGTTGGTAGTTCACATTACTTGTTGTGTTGCCGTAGTTCATTGCGCCGTCTTGGTTGTAGTTAACTACATTCACTTTTGCACGGTTTATTGGCAATTGCTGGTGGTTAGCACCCAAGCGGTACATTTGTGTATCTGAGTACGAAAATACACGCCCTTGTAATAAACGGTCTTCAGATGGCTCTATACCCGGAATAATATTGGCAGGGGCCATTGCAACTTGTTCAGTAGATTGAAAAAAGTTAGTTGGCATACGGTTTAAGGTCATAGTACCGACTTTGGTTTCTTTGACATCTAACCACATTTTAGTGGCGTCTAATGGGTTGTAATCAAAGTCATCAAGTTGTGATGGATCTAATGTTTTAATGTAAAGATCCCATTTTGGAAAATTACCTTTGCCTATTTCGGTGTATAAATCACGGGTTAAATGCTGGAAATCTTGGCTTTGTACTTTTGCCACGGCTTTAGCGTCTAAATTATCAATACCTTGCTGGCTTACCCAATGAAATTTAACGTATTTTACATCGCCCGATTTATTAATCATTTTGTAAGCATGTACGCCCCAGCCATCCATTTTACGCAGGCTTGCTGGCGTACCGTAATCACTGTAAACCCAAGTTAGCATGTGTGTTGATCCTGGCTCATACGAAAAAAAATCAAAAAATCGATTTGGATCCTGAATATTATCAACAGGAGATGGCTTTAATGAATGCACCATATCTGGAAATTTAATGGCATCTCGAATAAAGAATACTGGCAGGTTATTACCCACTAAATCCCAGTTCCCTTCATCAGTGTAAAATTTGGTAGCAAAGCCTCGTGGATCACGCAGTGTCTCAGGGCTTCCTTTTGAGTGAATAACCGATGAGAAACGTACAAATACGTCAGTTTCTTTACCCGCTTCACTAAATGGGGCTGCAATAGTTAAATCATCTAATTCTTTACTCGCAACAAATACCCCATGCGCACCAGTGCCACGTGCATGAACTACGCGTTCAGGTATACGTTCACGAGCAAAACGTTGCAGTTTTTGAATTAACTGAACGTCTTCAAGTAATACGCTGCCGTGTTCACCGGCGGTGATAGAGTTTTGATTATCGCCAACTGGCGCACCGTTGTCTTTGGTTAATGTTGTGCTGGCACTTGTTGGAAGCGCAATGGCTAAAGCAAGTGCACTCAGTGTTAGTGCTGGTTTATTTTTAATTTTGTTTAATTGAGTATTCATAGTCGACCTCATGTATTTTTAGCGCTTGCGCCTCGCAAGCTTTTTAACTGAGCTCAGTGTATGTAATGAACGTCGTTCGGTAAAATTGATTGTTTAGATTGGTGTGATTTGTATTTTGAATGTATAACTACGAAGGTTGTGTAATTAAAAAGGCCTCATCAGGCCTTTTTAGGTAAAAACTTAGTCGATTAAAGTCTGCTTAGAGGGTAATGCAGGGAAAGCGCCTTTGATTAAACAGGCTTTCGAGCCACATTTAAGGCCAAAACTCAGCGCTTCTTTCACATAGTGACTGTGGTTTAACTTTTCAGTTAATTCAACTGCTGTATGGACATGGTTTAAGTGATAGAGCACGCCTGCAATAAAGGCATCGCCTGCGCAAGTTGTATCAACAGGCTTAATTTGGGGGGCCGGTTGTTCGATAACGAATGTTTGATGATAGACTTTAGCTGGGTTAGCACCGTCAGTTAAAAACACTAAGGTGACGCCTTCATCTAACAGTAACTGAGTGTATTCTAATGGCGAAATAGCAGCTTGCTTTGCTAAAAACGTTAATTCCTCATAAGACAATTTAACAACATCGCAAAAACGGTAACAAGCAAACACACGATCTGCTATATCAGCAGTGTCTGACCACAAACTGTAGCGTAAATTAACATCAAAACTCACTAATATGTTATTGGTATTAGCGGCCTGTAATGCGCTCAATGTCGTCGTGTTAATGTTGCTGTGAGTCAATGTGTTAGAACAAAAATGAAATGTACTCAATGCTGACCAATTTATTTTATCAATATGTGCTTTAGTTACTAACAAGTCCGCAGTGTTATGACGATAAAAATTAAAACTACGTTCACCCACTTCGTCCAGGCTGACAATAACAAGCGCTGTTTGTGCCTTTTCGATGGTAAATAAATACTCGGTATCGACTTGATAATGATCGAGTGAGCGTCGCAATTGACGTGCAAAATGATCATCGCCCATGCCACCACAAAAATAAGCGTTACCGCCTAATTTTTGATACCCAACAGCGACATTTGCAGGTGCTCCGCCAGGGATAGGTGCGTAGGCACTATTGTCATTATCAACCGGCAGCATATCTATCAGTAGTTCGCCAAAGCTCAATAATTTTTTCATGTGTTAATACCTTAAAAAGCCCAGCAAAATAGCTGGGCACTCAACAAGGGAGAGAGTATTCGTTTAGTTAAATAAGTACTTTAACGTTAATGACGTTGTACGACCATTGATGGCGCGGGCACGAATAATATTATTATCTGGAACGCTGCCTTCCTCAGCTTCAGTAATTCCAACAGTATCGAACAGGTTGTTTACGTTCAAAGCAAGGTTAAGGTTTTCAGTTAGATCGTAGCTTACAAAGCCATTGACCTGCGTGTAGCCGTCAAATTTAAGATCATTATTATCCTGAGCATAGGCGTCAGTGGTGCCAATAAAGCTCATGCCAGCAGAACCTTTGTTAAAGTTGTAACGGGCCATCAATGAATAAATAAAGTCAGCTTGACGGCGTGGTGTATTACCCACAACTTCAGGTGTTAGCGCATCTTTTGCAATTTCAGCATCGGTCCACGTAAAGTTACCGCGAAAATCCCACGCATCTAAAAAGTAGGTGGATTCAAGCTCAATCCCTTTTGCTTCGTATTCACGATCAAAGAACTTTTGTGATGTCGCTTCAAAATTTTGTTCTTCTGTTTCAGCATAGAATGCGGTTGCGAATACTGAGAGTGAATCAAAACGCTTTTTAACACCAAACTCGTATTGGTTTACCTCATCAACGGCGTCTTCATCAGCAACAGAGCCATCTGCTTGAACTTTACCAAACAATAAGCGGTCAGCATTGGCGCGGCCACCTTGGCTAATACGTGCAAATGCAGCAAGACTTGAGTCAATTTGATAATTAGCGCCGACAGAGTAAGAAGTGTAGCTCCAGTCGTAATCAACTATACTTGGATTACTGATATCAATACCGGCAACATTTTGTTCTGGGATTGAAATCGCTCCATCACGATTCATATCAACGGTTGATGTTACAGCGCCAGCATAAGTACCTCGTGCTTCACCACTGTCATAACGAGCGCTGGCATCAATGCTTACATCACCAAGCTTGGTTGAAAAGGCAACATACGGTGCGCGGGTTTCGTAATCAGTGTCGTAGTTACGTTGGCAGCAATTACCCCAAAAAGGAGTGCCATAGGCATATAATCCACTATCAGAATAGCTATCGCCATTTTGTGCAAAAACATCAAGGAGCGCTGCATTATCGCCTTTTAGCTCCATAAGGTATGAGTTCCAAAGCCACGACATACTAATTGTTTGGCTCGATGCATAATAGCCAAGGGTTACGCTGGTATCGTCGCTGAGCTCTTTGGTTAGTTTTAAGTCATTGACGATTGAGCCAAAGTCATTCATGGTGACATCGAAGGTATGAATACGCATTGCAAGGTCGTCTGTAAAGGCTTGCCCTTTTGAACCGCCCGTTGCGTAGTTTAATGTTGCGCCACTGCCCGCAATACTTGCGGCAATATCACCTGCGTTACCAACTTCTGCGGGGATCAAAGAAGTAAAGTTACCGCTAACGGATGATTTTCTAAAGCGGTTTTCAATACGCCAATCGTTGTCTAAATCAAACACGGCTTCAAAGCCAACTGCGTCGACTTGCGGGTTCATGCCGTTGCGCATATCACCGCGGCTAATTTGGTTATTACCATCTAAGCGAGTGGTAGATAGAAACTGTGCTGAATGTGGCGTGTCTGTTTGTGCATCGAACCCTTTAATTGAGCTACCATCAGCGTACATTGGCATTGGTAAGTAGCCAATGCTTTGGTCGTCTAAATGCTTGTAATAAAGGCGAACATAGCCTGAATCAAATTCTTTTGTCAGGTTTGCTTTGATTTGACCGCCTTTGTTAGCGGTATAACCCGCTTCACGAGGGCCTTCACCTTGACGAATAAAACCGCCCACATGAAAGCGCACACTGTCGTTTAAGTAAGTACCGTATTCAAAATCAGTTCGTAACGAGTCATAATCAAGTCCAATTGTGGTCGCAACAGAGCCAGACTCTTCTTCACCTGTTTTTGAAATAATATTAATAATACCGCCAGGGGCATCACTGGCCGCGGTAGAAGCTGACCCGCCACGAATTGACTCCACCGTTTGTACTGTGCTGTCTAATCGCATAAAAATGTCGGCGTTACCAAATGCAACATCGCCAAACTGCATAATAGGAAGGCCATCTTCTTGGAGTTGCAAAAATTTTGCGCCCCCAGAGGCAACAGGTAAACCACGAACAGCAATATTTGCATTACCTTCACCACCGGTCGATTCTGAACGAACACCCGGAATGATTCTAAAGGCTTCTGCTGTTGAACGAGGAGTTGCAACTTGAATCTCATTCAAAGAAACACTGCTAACTGAAACGCTTGAAGCCATGATAGTAGTGCGTCTTGGTACACCGGTTACGACAATGGTTTCAAGGCCTTTTTTAGCTTCGGTCTCTTGCTGTGCTTCTTGCGCATATAAACCTTGGCTAACAGCTAAAGCAAGTGTGCTTAGTAAATAAAGTGTTGTGTTGTGTGTTGTCATAATATGCCTCGTTGATTACTGACCCAATGGGCTTGTTATTTTTACTTAATCGATTAAGTAAAAATAACAAAGATTTTACATTAAGCAACTTATTTTTGTATTTAAATGTTTGTTTTTTGCTCTTTCATTGTTTTTAAACGACTTTTTATATTACTTTTTTGCACCAAATTAATCGTGTTGTGCGTTAATGTGATGCAATGCCTGCGCTGAAGGGTCTTTAAAGTAGTTATATAACATAGCGACAAAGAGCAATATTGCAAAGCCTGTTGCTAGAATAAAGCCATATTTTACATGTCCAAACATGTCACTAATCATACCCATAAACAGAGGCGCTAAAGCCGCTGACAAGGCGGTAAAAAACAAAATAACACCCGCAACGGCACCATGTTGTTGCACCGCAAAGCATGAAATACCCTTAGAGTTTAGTGTTGGGTATACCATCGACATGAACAAGCCTGAAAGAGGCAACAGCAGGACTGCTGCATTGACGCCTCCTATCAATGTTCCGATATAACAACCAGCTATCCCTAAGCTTAGCCAAACCATGACACTTTGCCAGCTAAAGCGGTTAAGTAACCACACGGCGATAAAACGGCCAGCGGCACGCAGGATAAAAAAGATAGTCAGAGCATATGTCGCCATCAGTGTCCATGATCCTGTGTAATCTGCGAGTAAGGTCGGCATCCATACATAAATAGCCACTTCAGTTGCCACATACAGTGCGATAGCTAATGAAAAGCCCAGTGCATAAGGGTTTTTCACCATCTTCATGGTGGTTGCAAGTGAGGTTGGTTTTGCTGTGGTTTTTACGACGGGTGGGTAGTCAGCACGCCAAGCAAGTACAGCTAAAATTAAGCACATAATACCTGCAATGACATATAAATAAGTCCAACTTACTTGTTGGGTTAGTAAAAAGCTCACTAAAGCTGGGCCAACAATAGCGCCTATACCAAAGAACCCTTCTACCTTATTCATGGTTTTTGTATGCTCGTTATTACTTTGTGAAATATCGCCAAGTAGCGCCAGTGCACCTGTTTTAAATAAACCGATGGCTAAGCCTATTAAGCATAAAAGTAATACAAAAATAATGAAGCTGCTGCTAACGGCAAACAAAAAACAGCTGATAGAAAATAGTAATAAGCCCAACATAATAGTTTGTTTGCGGCCAAAGCTATCAGCTAAAAACCCAAGGAAAAGCCCGCTTAGAGCGATTAAAGCCATGGGAGCATAATGAAATGCACTGGCTTGTGTCATCGTTAGGTTAAATTCTTTTATAAGCTCAGGGATGATCATGCCAACTGCATCTGAGGTCATAGCAAACATAAAGAACATCATATATGTGAGCCAACGTATGTGTTGCAATGAAGTATTGCTAACGAGAGTGTGCGTTTTATTCATCTTTATATCCTCGTTAGGTGATTAAGCATTTTTATAATTAACTCAGTACATTAATTATAAAATGATAGTTTAACCATCCCGTTTTTGTATCAAAGTTGTAAAAACTTCTTGTAAAAATTGGTTTCCTAGTTAAAGATATATCTTAATCGATTAAGATTCAACTTGGTATTTACACATGATGAAGAATAAAGTTCAACTGATCACCTATGCAGATCGCATCACAGGACAAGGCATCAATGCTTTATCCGATTTACTCAATGGCCCGCTAAAAAATGTGTTTGGTGGTGTACATCTACTGCCTTTTTATAATCCAATAGATGGCAGTGATGCGGGGTTTGACCCGATAGACCATAGTGCTGTTGATGAGCGAATTGGCACATGGCAAGATATTCAAGCGTTAGGTGAACACTATGATTTAATGGCTGACTTAATTGTAAATCATGTTTCAGCACAGTCTTTTCAGTTTAAAGATGTATTAAAAAATGGTAAGAAATCAGATTACTGGGATCTATTCTTAACAAAAGAAGATGTATTCCCTGGTGGTATGAGTGAACAAGAGCAAAAAGCAATCTACCGTCCACGTCCAGGGAGTTGTTTTACGGCTATTACCTGTGAAGATGGGGAAACGTATGAGTTTTGGACAACATTTACTGATAATCAAATAGATATCAATGTAAAGTCAACGCCAGGTATTGAGTATTTAGATAATGTTTTGACAAAGTTTTCGCAGAATAATGTCAATATCATCCGCTTAGATGCCGCAGGTTATGCGATAAAAGAAGCTGGAACTAACTGTTTTATGCTAGATCAAACTTTTGATTATTTAGATAAGTTATCAGCACAGGCTAATGATTTAGGCATGGAAACTATTGCTGAAATTCATAGCCACTACCAAACACAGGTTGAAGTCGCTAAACGCGTTAATATGGTATATGACTTTGCATTACCACCGCTGATTTTGCATAGCTTATTTACTAATAATAGCGATGCATTAGTGCAATGGCTTAAAATTTCACCTCGAAACTGCCTAACCGTGCTTGATACACACGATGGCATTGGCATTATCGATGCCGGTCCTATGGGCGAGAAGCCGGGCCTTTTAAATGCGGCGCAAATAGATAACTTAGTCGAGACTATTCACGCAAATAGTAATAACCAAAGTCGCCAAGCGACTGGGGCTGCTGCGAGTAATGTCGATTTATATCAAGTTAATTGCACCTATTATAATGCCTTAGGCGCGAGTGATTTTGATTACTTAGTTGCAAGAGCAATCCAGTTTTTTGCCCCAGGTGTGCCCCAAGTTTATTATAGCGGACTGTTTGCTTGTGAAAATGATATGACATTATTGGCAGAATCAAACGTGGGTCGCGATATTAACCGCCCGTATTTAGATGCCGATATCATCTGTGAATCATTAGCAAAGCCAGTGGTTAAAGGGCTTCTTAAATTGATTACTATTCGCAATACACATAACGCATTTAATGGCGAGTTTAGTGTTACAGGAAACACAAATAGTTGTTGCCTAAAATGGCGTAAAGATGACAATGCTATTGAATTCAAAATAAACTTTGAAACTCGTGAAGCACTCATCATTGAGCATACCTCATCAGAGCAAGTACTTACTTCGTTAAATGATTTATTAGCTTAATGAGAGCTCAGACAGTGCGTGTGGTTACCTTTGAAAATTAAACAGGTGTTAACCTTGAAAGGTTAAGGTATGTGACCTTTCAAGGTTGAATTTACAGCAGTCTGTTTGTTCTTTAGGCAAGGTAGCGCCTATGTAGTGTGGTTATTCGCCATAAATAGGCGATAACACAGCATTAATGTCAAACAGGCGCTGCTCAAAAGGTTTTGCCTAAGGCGATTTACTCTTTGTTGCCTACATGGAGGGTGGTAAAAGGCGTGAACAGAACGCGGAAGCTTTGCTTGGTTTTGATGTAGCCCACAAGGTTACGAACCTGACGCCGCGGTTAAATCGCCCCTAGTTTGAGCAAATTTTAATCCGCCAAAGTCAACAACCCCTAGCCACTTTGACCCAATTGCAGTTCGTGGTTAATGAGTGCTTTATTTTCTTCTTTGGTAATAAACAAATTAGCAGCTAATGCGCCTTTTTCTTCACTGTTTTGGTGGATTGTAGTTAACTTGGGTACGAATCGCTGCGCTTCATCAATGCCATCAAACCCCACAATTCTTATATCGTCAGGAATTGTTAGGCCCATTTTAATCGCTTCTCGCATTGTCGCAAGGGCGATAAGATCGCTCATACACAGCATGACTGAAGGGCGAGGTAGGCAGCTCAGCGCCTCTTTAGCAGCAATACTTGCATAGCGCTCAGTACTTTCAGGAATATTCCAAATGCGATCTTCCCCAATGGTAATATCTTGTTCTGCTAAGGCTTTTTGATAGCCGCGTAATCGTTGGTGCGCGATTGATTGCCCAGCTTCAAATTCATGGTGTTCATATACGCGGCATAATACATTTTCATCGAGCAAACGCAGGCCTAAAATAGCGACTTGGTCATCTTTATGTTGCAGGGCATGTTTTGCAACTTCGTAGCTAGCTTGTTCATTATTTATATTTACAGAGGCATTGCGGCCTATGTCAAAGTCAACAGTCACCACATGTTTAGGCACAGTTTTTAGTTGTTCTACTAAGAGCTGGTTTCGTGGGCGGCCATAGCAAATAAAGCCATCAACAAAATCAACCACACTGTTTAAATTGTCACTATTGCCAGAAAACAATAAAAGATTATTGCCGCTTTTTTCTAGCACAGACGCGACCCCTCTCATAAAACTACTCGCCACCGGATCTGACACCATATATTCAACGCTATCAGGAAGCACTAACGCAATAATATTAAATTTACCTCGGCGTAGAGACTGAGCGGCTTTGTTCGGACCAAAATATCCCAACTCTTTACATGCCGCTAAAATTGATTCTCTGCGATTTTTAGATAATTGATCCGGGCGGTTAAACGCATTTGACACTGTGGCATTTGAAACACCTAATTCTTTTGCAATACTTTTTAGTGTCCAATGGTTTTTTGTACTCATATAACCTACTCAAACGAGGATGTTGATTGAAAGAGTAAATTACCATACTAGGCTTTAAATCAAAGCACTAATTCTATGAAAAACGCCGGTTTAGGGTTCCTGTCTATGTTTATTCAACCCCTTTGAAAAAAACAACCCAAAAGAACTGCCTTTTAATATTTTGTTAAAACCAATATATGAATATTCGTTAATGTTATATAAAATATATTGTATACAATGATAATAAAATGTTACAAAACATACCTCAATAACCCGTTCTGAATTGAGAACACACTAATAATTGAAGGTAGAGTATGAAAATTAATACACTGATTCTGGCGTTACCAATATTGGGCATGAGTACAATGGCATTGGCTGAGGAAGTAGGGGAGCGTACATTTAAGCCTAAGTCAGCAGCTGTTGAGCGTGTGCATCATCATGGTGTTGAACAAAACCATAACGAAAAAGCACCAATTGCTAAAGTGCAGAGCCAACCGCAGCTTTTGAGCGCACGTATGATGACAATGCAAGCCGCGGCTGTTACATGTGATTTGGATGCATTAGCAACGGCGAGTACATCAACCATTATTACTGAAGTTAAAAACCAAGGTTCACAATGCATTAATGAACTATTTAGTGCCTCAGCATCAATACAAAGTCAGGTGTTTACGTCTGATAAAATGTTCGCTGTTGCTAACCATGCAAAGTCACTCTCACAGACTTATGCAGGCGGTGGTAATGTTGAGTTAGAGGCGCTGTTTTTATACCTTCGCACAGGCTTTTATGCCGAGTTTTATAACGATAGTGTTAGTTTTGCGACATGGGTTACGCCAGCGGTTGTAGGTGCAATTGATGCATTTGTTAATAATACCCATTTTTATGATGATAATGACGGCCACGGTAAAACACTTTCAGAAGTGATAATTACTATGGATGGTGCAGAACAACAGCACCGCTACTTAGGTGTGGTTAAGGGGTGGCTTACACGTTTTAACGAAAGTTATGCTGCAAAATGGAATATGCGCAGTGCCGTAAATGGTATATTTACCTTACTTTATCGTGGTCAGTGGAATGATGCGTTTGTTACTGCTGTAGGCAAAGATACCGACTTGGTAGTTAAACTGAATACGTTTACGCAACAGCAATGGATGATTGGATCAGATGCACAATACTTAATTGTTAATGCGGCAAGTGAACTAGCGCGGCTTAAGAAATATTCAGGCACTGTTATTCAAGCGACGGTAGATACAGGCATTAAAGCTATTTTCAGCACCTATAACAGTTTTGGTTATGGCGATGCGGTATGGCTTGCGACAGCGGATTCTGTCAGCTATTACGCGGATTGTAATGATTATGGTATTTGTGGGTTTGTGGAGCAACTTACCCAGCAAGCACTTTCGCAAAGCTACAGTTGTAGCAGCACCATTAAAATTCGCTCGCAAAATATGACTGCAATCCAACACGCTGCGGCATGTGATGCAATGGGGGCGGAAGAGGGCTTATTTCATAATAAACTAGCAACAAATAACACTCCAGTAGCTGATGATAACAACAGTTTTTTACAAGTAAATATATTTGATAGCAGCGACGATTATGGTAAATATGCGGGTGCTATTTTTGGTATTAATACAAATAATGGTGGGATGTATTTAGAAGGTGACCCTTCTGTTGTGGGTAATCAAGCAAATTTTATTGCTTATGAAGCAAGTTACGCCAATGCAGAGCATTACGTGTGGAATTTAGAGCATGAATATGTACATTATCTTGATGGCCGCTTTGATTTATACGGTAACTTTAATTCACCAACGCAAGATATTGTTTGGTGGTCTGAAGGCGTTGCAGAATACGTTGCTAATTTAGATAATAATGAAGCCGCTAAAAATACCATTAGTGATGGCTCTCGTTATACATTAGCGCAAGTGTTTGCCACTAACTATGACGGTTTTGATCAAGACCGCATTTATCGCTGGGGTTATTTAGCAGTGCGTTTTATGTTTGAGCGCCATAATAGCGAAATCAATGCCATGCTTGCTCATACTCGTGTTGGCGATTGGAATGGATACAAAGCTAAAACAGTTCAATGGGCAAATAGTTACGAAAATGAGTTTGTGCAATGGTGTGATGATTTAGTTGCAGGTACACCGACCAATAATCCACCAACAGCACAGATCAACGGCCCATATGCTGGCATGCAAAATAGTGAAATCAGTTTTACAAGCAATGGCAGTGTTGATAGCGATGGGTCAATTGCAAGCTACCAGTGGGACTTTGGTGATGGTAGTAGCTCTAATGAAGCAAATCCTGCACACATTTACACGACTGCGGGTGAATATACAGTGTCACTAACGGTTGTTGATAATCAAGGTAGTAGCCAAACAGTAACAACGCTTACCAGTGTTGAAGCAGATACAAGTGTTGGAGATGGTGAACTAGTTAATGGTCAGCCAACAATGATAAGTGGTGCTCAGAACGAATTACTGTATTTTAGTTTTGATGTACCACTAGGTGCGACTGATTTAGTGTTTAACTTAAATGGTGGCACAGGCGATGCTGATTTATATGTCAGTTATGAAGCTACCCCAACTGTAAATAGCTACGATTGTCGTCCGTATGTGGGTGGTAACAGTGAGCAATGTGCAATAAACCCTGCACAAGTTGGTACATATCAAGTCATGGTTCGGGGCTATAATATGTTTGATAACGTGCAACTTACAGCGTCTTACACTGGCGCTGCGAGTAACGTACCAAATGTATGTGCAACACAAGGGAGCCGCAGTAGTGGGCGTTTAAATGATGGCGATGTGATTTGTTTAGGTAACAACGACCCAATGTGGTTTAGTATTGGCGATGTGCAAGGACAAAATGGTGTGGCGATCACGACCGCAAATGGCAGTGGTGATATTAGCCTTAGCTATTCAAATAGTGGCTGGCCAAATGGTGTGAATGAACAAGCACAGTCAAGCAATACAGGGAATGGCGAATGTATTTACATTAGCAACCAGAGTCAATATTGGGGTTATTTAAAAGTATCAGGCAATAGCACAGGTGCAAGCCTAGTCGTTGACTTTAACAGCGGTGGTTGCCGTTAAAGTGAAACCAATAATGTAATAAAAATCCACAAAAAGCCCATGTAAATGGGCTTTTTTGTAGATTTTTTAAATAGTTAAAATACCTTTAATAGCTGTAGTTTAATTGCTTTTGCACCTTGCTGCGGTATGGTTTTAAGCTCATTCGCAATATAAAGTAAGCAAGGCAAAAGAATCAAAGACGTTAGTGTGGCAAATAGCACAGCAAAACTTAATGAAACAGCCATTGGGATCACAAACTGTGCTTGTAAACTGCTTTCAAACATCAAGGGTAATAAACCAATGAATGTAGTGAGTGATGTTATTAAAATTGCTTTAAAGCGAGTGGCAGCACCTTGGCAAATTGCTTCATTTAGAGGCATTTTATTACGCAGTTGGTTGACTCGTGTTAATAGTACGAGAGCATCGTTTATAACGACGCCAGATGCGGCAACTATGCCAAAAATCGACATCATACTTAGTGTATACCCCAGCAGTAAATGCCCATACAACGCGCCTGCCGTGGCAAACGGTATAACAAAAATAATCAGGAACGGTTGGCTATAGCTCTTCAGTGGTATTGCTAATAAGCTATACACCATTAATAACGCGATTATAGCAAACGAAGTGACTTGGCTTTGTTCTTGTTGCTGCTCCTTTAAATGTTCACCTAAATCAAAAGACACATCAGGGTAGCGGGCTTTTATAGCGGGTAATATTTGGGTTTCAATTGCTAAATGTATCGCTTTTGTTTGCGGCTTTTTACTTGGAACAATAAACGCAGAGACATTAAATGTTCTTCTGCCTTGTTCTGTATGAATTTCATGGCTGCTTTGCGTTGTAGTGAGTGTTGCTATCTCTGAAAAAAACACTTGTGAGTGCTCATTTACACTAATAGGTAGGTTATTTAAAGATGAAAAAGATTGGCGTTCGTTTAAATCCCCTCGAACCATAAATCGGACGGTTTGTTGTTGTGTAACAACTCGCTGTACCTCAATACCATAAAAGTAGGCAAATACCTGTTTAGCAACTTGGTTTGAAGTTAGCCCCAAATGGCGTCCTTTAGGTGTTAGCTGAATTTTCCATTCTTGCTGATTTGTGTTTAAGTTTGATGTTAATTGTGTGATGGCCTCATGTTCAGATAAAGCGGTACTCAAATCTAAAGTGGCAGCAGTTAGCATACTTAAATTATCGCTATATAATTGATAGCTTAGTTCAGGCTTTTGATTAATATCAATAACATCAGATTCAATGGTAATTGCTTTAACGCCAAGTAGCGTCGGCATCGCAGCTTGCCAGTGACGTGCTAATTCAAATGCATCAAAGGGGCGCTTATCTTCATCAACCAAGGGGGCGAGCACTTCGCCCTCGGTATCATTATCGAGCCAAATGTAGGTGTCTTTTACAAGCGAACGCCCTGAGATTTGCTGTGTTTGTTGCTCTACTTGTAAAACCATTTGTTCTATACTTTTAACAGCATGCAATGTTTGTTGATGCGACGCATTGTTATCCATTTGAATATGAATAGATGGAAAATCATGCGGAACTTTAGGTACGGCAGTAAAGCCAATTAAACCTGTTTTTACAAGTAAAATAGCGCCAGCTAAAAATGCAATAAAGAGCATTAATACTGGATACCTAAAGTGAATAATATGCTTTAAAACTGGCACAAATGTATCCGCTAGCCATTGATTAAAGGCGTGATCAAACTTTGTTCTCCAGTGGGTTTTAGAAAGAGGCTTGATAGGGCTATGAGCAAGGTGTGCGGGCAAAATCATTTTGGATTCTATCAAACTAAAAAATAAGCACAGTAGAGCAACGCCCGCAATGGCGATAAATTGCCCTGAGTTAGGGCCTGTGCTAAACATAAATGGCATAAACACAGCCATTGTGGTGAGTACACCGAATGTAGCAGGGGCAACGACCTTACTAGCCCCTGTGATTATATTTTCAACATTATGGCCGTAATCGGTTGTTTCGTTCGCAGCGCTTTCACTAATAACAATGGCATCATCTACCACTATGCCTAACACCATAATAAACGCAAAAAGTGATACAACATTAAGCGTTACGCCGATAAACGGCATTAACCAAATAGCGCCTAAAAAGCTAACTGGCAAGCCAAGCATTACCCACATGGCCAAGCGCACCCGTAAAAATAAACTCAATACAATAAAAACTAACAATGCCCCTTGGGCTAAATTGTTTAACATCATATTAAGTCGTCCTTCTAAATAGTAGGTGGTGTCGACTAATTGGTACAAAGAAAACCCCGCAGGCAGCAGAGGGGTTTTATACGCTAAATAAGATTGTACACTTTGCGCCACAGCGGTAATTGACTGTGACTCATCGGCTAAAATACGCATATAAAAAGCATTTTTGCCATTTAACTTTGCTAGGTGCAATTGCTCAGTGAGTGATTTTTTTATAGTGGCAATATTGCCTAATGTGAGTAATTCGCCATGCTCAGTATTCAATATTGGCAGGGAGTTTAAGCTCGCTATTGTTTCTTTTCGGGCTGGCATTTGTAGATTGATTTTGCCATTTTTAGTAGCAATTTGACCAGCGCTGATATTTTGCGAATGTTGACTAATAAGATTAGCAATGTCCTGTAATGACAATCCGTAGCGTTGTAATTGATAGCGAGTTACCTCTATTGAAAACTCAACATCGGGTAAGTTTGTTGCTTGTACGTGACTAATTAGGTCACGTGCTAACAACTCTCTTTTAATATGTTCGCCAAACTGCTTTAAAGCGAGTTTATCGTCTGGCCCGGTTAGTACTAAGCTTACTGCATTTTGTAACTGCGGCTTATTTTGTAAAATGATAGGTTCCATTGCTTTTGGTAAATCAGCGATGGCATCTAATTTGTGTTTTATTTCATTTAGCCTTTGCTCACTGGATTGATCTGCGTATAAAGCAATGGTCATACTGGCGCTATGTTGCCTAGCTTGGCTTTGAACTCGTTTAATGCCCGCTTGGCCATTGAGGGCGTGCTCTATTTTGGCTACGACCTGTTCTTCAAGCTCTTTTGCAGAGGCACCAAAATATTGAATTTGTATATGGATCTCAGGGTTTTTAGCTATTGGGAACATTTGTCTTTGAATACTGTTAAAGCTTAACAATCCCATCGCAATAATAAATAACATCAATAAGTTAGCAACCAACGGGCGATGACAAAAAAAAGCGATCACACTGTTTTTATAAGGTGCTGCTGGTGTGTGCTGTGTCGTCATAGTGAGTTGCCCTCAAGAGGGGCTGTCGCTAGAGCTGATTTAATGACATTTACTGCCATGTTTTCTCTTACAATTTCAGGGCGTTTATCGACTAAAATAATTGATTCATCGCTAGGTAGTTGAATCATTAAATTGTGTTTTTGCATGTTTAAGATTTCAACGGGGATTGACTGTAAGGTATTGTTTGCAGACAAAGCCCATATACGGCTATTAGTAACCATATGTTGTGCCACAACTGCTGCATTCTTAAAGTGTCTTGTTGGTACAGAGACGTGTACAAACTCACCAAATTCGATCCTTTTTCCTTGATTAAGTAATCCGTAGGGATCCGTAATTTCAACAATATAAATAGCGCTACGAGTTGAAGAAGAGCGCGTACCAATACTGCGTGTTAAGCGGCCAGTATGAATAACATGATGATGGTTAATAATCACATTGTTTATTGGTAAACTAGGCAACACACTTAATTTATTATCTGCAATGGCAACATGAACCTCGGCTTTAGCAACATTAGCTAAACGCCCCAGCGTTTGCCCTTGACTGATAACCTGACCAAGGCCTACTGCGCGGTTTTGAACAAGTGCGTCGTAAGGTGCCCTATATGCACTACGGGCAAGGTTTGTTTGTGCAATTTGCAATTGCGTTTGTGCGGCAAGTAATAAAGCTTTGGCACTTTTAACTTGCGGCTCTCGTTTTGCAAGGGGGTTGGTAGAAGGCGTGTTAGCAAGTAAAAGCGTGGCTTTGGCAACGCTTGCTTTGGCTTTTTCTTCTTCAAGCTCTGCGCTGGCTTTTGCAACTTTAGCCTCTGCAAGTGTCACTGCGGCCGTTAAATCAAATGGATTAAGTTTGATCAACACAGTGCCTTTTTTAACGATCCCGCCATCAATAAAGCTCGGATGTAAGTAGATTACTTTCCCTGCAACTTCAAAAGCAATATCAGTGTTTTCGATT
Source organism: Pseudoalteromonas sp. Ld20 (assembly GCF_045064175.1). NCBI lineage: Bacteria > Pseudomonadati > Pseudomonadota > Gammaproteobacteria > Alteromonadales > Pseudoalteromonadaceae > Pseudoalteromonas > Pseudoalteromonas sp. Ld20. The sequence continues at coordinate 29,699 of NZ_JBISHB010000026.1, read as the reverse complement.
GGTTTTACAACGCCTGATAATTCAAGCTTAGTATTCATCAATTTAGGCGTTATGGGCGTTACACTTATAAGTGGCAAAGGCTTAGCTGAAGAGCTAGTTGGCTCAGAGTTTGCCTTTGACGAAGGTGTAATAAAATAGCCAGCCAACACGATTAATATAATCATTAAGAGTGTTAAAAACCATCGTCCTTTGATGCCGTAAAACATTTTGAGCATGAAAATTCATTCCTTTTTTTATTATCAAGGACCCTTATTAAATACAGGGAAATGCTTGTAATTATCTATTTTGATATGTTATAACATTTTTAGTTAATTATGTGTAACAATTTTTCCTAAATTAGGTATGTATGTCTCAAACAATTTCACCCTATCAACATGCGTCGCAAATTTGTGATGTATTTCAAATGATCAAAAATATAAAGATGGATTCTTTTGAAGCGCCGAACATGGCATTGTATGAGCGCTTTATGGCTTTACTGTCTAATCAACAAGATGAAAAATTTGCTAGCCAAGTTTTAGCTGAACCTTGCCTCAATACAATTAAAAGTGATATAGCGTCACTTTTTGCAGCCGCGTCGGGGCGCTATGAACATTACTGGGCGCAAAAAGTACTTGCCTCTACCGCACCTATCTCGACCTTAGAGTCTGATTACCCTTGGTTTAGTCATTACCAAAGAGCGGTTGGTTTAGAGTCAAATGCTATTTATGCCTTATCAGGTAAGCAAAATTTAAACGTATTAATGGCTGGCAGTGGGCCGCTGCCTATTACGTCAATGCTCCTTTCTCAGCAAGGTATGAAGGTGAGCAATCTAGACATTGACGTACAGGCATTAACCGTTGGTGAGCGTGTGCAAAAACATGTTTACCCACAGCAGAATCAAAAATTTAGTTGTGCAGATATTTGTGAATTTGAAGACCTTGAACAGTTTGATGTAGTGTGGCTGGCTGCATTAGCGGGGTCAAGCGATGTAAAAAGGCAAATATTATCGCATTTATTTACGCGCATGCGAGCGGGAAGCTTTGTTGTCGTGAGAACAGCATTTAATTTACGTCAGCTACTTTACCCCAGTATTGAGCTGAGTGATTTAATGCCTTTTACTCCTAAATTAAAAATTCAGACCTATAGCGATAATTTTCATTCTATTTTGATCGCGCAAAAGCCGTTTGAAGAGCAACCTTAATGCACGCATTAGCACCTTTTCGTGGATTAACCCCTGAGTACAAATTGATGCTGTTTGCTGCATTTGTATTTAACTTAGGTTTTTATATGTTGATCCCATTACTGAGCCATTATCTAGCAGAGAACTTACTTTTGAGCGCCACATTGATCGGCGTAGTCATGGGAGTTCGCTCGTTTTGTCAACAAGGTTTGTTTTTAGTCGGTGGTGTGTTAGCTGACAAGCTTGGTGTTAAGCGATTGATAATAGGAGGATGTTTTTTACGAGCAGTCGGTTTTTTACTGTTTTTATGGGCCGATCACATTGTTGTGTTGTTTTTAGCTGCATTTTTGACGGGCTTTGCGGGGGCATTGTTTACACCTGCTGCCCAAGCCTATTTTGCACATGCGCAAGGGATCAGTAAAGCAAACATGTTTGCGCTCGTTGGTGTTGCAAGAAACGCTGGCGAGCTGCTTGGTCCTGTGTGCGGTTTATTATTAATTTCAATGAGTTTTGGTTTACTGTGCGGCGTAGCTGCGTTTCCTTTTTTATGTTTTGGTATCGCGTTTATTTATTATTTACCAACAGCAAAAAAATCACAAAAAAGTGCAGGACTTAATACTCGTGATTTAATTAAAACAGTGTTGGGTAATCGTGCATTTTTACAACTTTGCGCAGTGATGATTGGCTACTTTATGCTGATCAACCAAATCTCATTTGCGATGCCCATTTTTTTAGGTCAATTAGATATGCCGCTGCATAGTGTGACTTGGTTATTAAGTGTGTGCGCATTGATTTCAATCCTAGTACAACTACCCATTACGGCGCTGACCGAGCGTATTAATAAAGATGCTCTGTTTATTAGTGCAGGGCTTACATTGATGGGGAGTGGTTTTTTAGTCATGTTATTTGAAGTACAGAGTCAGTGGCAGCTATACCTTCAATTGGGGCTGTTAGCCTTATTTTTTAGTGTAGCAACTGCAATGAGCTTACCGCTTATTATGAAACAAATTGCGAACTCGGCACCGCCAGGAACGGTGTCTACTCACTATGGATTCTTTTACTTATTTGCAGGTTTTGGATTAATCATAGGCAGTGCTTTAGCTGGTTATGCCTTAGATTTAGAGCAACAAGTACCGGGCTTAATTTGGTATTTATTTGCTTTAATAGGAGGAGTAAGCGCACTTGCACATTTATATTTAAGCTCGCCAAATAAAGAAGAAAAGCTAGGGCGTGTTGACCTTTCGTGATTAATTTTGCAGCAGTATGTTTGGTATTTAGGCAAGGCAGCGCCTATGCAGTGTGGTTGTTCCCCATAAATAGGCGATAACGCAGTATAAATGCCAAACATGCGCTGCCCAAAGGGTTCTTCCTAGGGGCGATTGACTCTTTGTTGCTCGGTTTTTACTTAGCCCGCTAGGTTACAAACCTCGCGCCGCGATTAAATCGCCCCTAGATTGAACAAATTTCAATCCACAAAGGTCAACACGCCCTAAACACATTCAACACTTAAAAGGATAATTTATGCAACAGTTAAATACACAGCAACAACAGGCTCTGATGTCTGATTACTTGCAAAAAGGCTGGAAACAAGAAGTGATGGAGTTTTCATCCGTTCACCTTGAACCTGGTTATATCAAAGGCTTAATAGATGTTAAATATTTTCAAATGCCAGGAGATGGCGAGTTTCATTTTAGTGCGCAAAGCGCAATGATTTGGATTTCGCAGCTAGGGATAATATATGGCTGTTGGGATAATCAATTAGAGACAAAAGCAGGTGAAGTGTATTTGAGAGATATTGATCTTAAGTTTAAACGTACGATTAATAAAACAGAGCAAGTGAGTTTTGAAGGTTTTTTCCCTAAACACTGTAAAAAGAAATTATCAGAGGATTTAGTGTATTACAAAGATGCAAAAATAATTGTTGAATCTGGCGCGTTTATTGGCAGTGCAAGCTTTATGGTGCCTTTAAAATGAAGTGTAAGTATATTAATTTTAAACAGCGAAAGAATTAATCTATAAATAAGCTCTTTACAATATGGGTACAGTAAGTGTTATGATATAACAAATCTTGAATGTCATATTGTTAAAGGAACTACAATGCACTTTTCTCTTCGCTCATTCCAACTTTGCTCTATCCACCTAGGGGTTGCACTTAGCTTATGCTCAACTGCAGCCTACGCAAAAAAAGATGAATCACTCGAAATAATAGAAGTTACTGCAAAGCGACAGGCTTATCGTGGTAACTTTGATGTGCTGGAAACACCTGAGGCCATCTCGGAGATAAACCAGCAGTTAATCGAAAATACCGGTGTGGCAGGGTTAACTGAGGCGTTAGATTTATCAGCTTCAGTATCGAGACAAAATAGCCTCGGTGGCTTATGGGACAGCTTTGCTATACGCGGCTTTTTTGGTGATGAAAATGTCCCAAGCGGCTATTTAGTTAATGGTTTTAATGCAGGGCGTGGCTTTTCAGGGCCCAGAGACTTATCTGGTATTGAGCGAGTTGAAATATTAAAGGGCCCAAAAGCAGCCCTTTATGGTCGCGGAGAGCCTGGAGGGACAATTAATTTAGTCACTAAAAAACCAACATTCGAGCAGCAAGGAAAAATAGCTCTAGAAGTTGGAAGCCGTGATAAACGCCGCCTTGAGGCTGACTATAGCGGTGGTTTAACTGAGCAAGCAGCTGCGCGTGTTATAGGCTATTATGAAACGGGTGATAGCTTTCGCGATACTATAGAAATTAATAAAAAAGGCGTAATGGCTTCTGTATACTTTGAGCAAAGCGATCGCTCTGTGTGGCAATATGAATTAGAAGCTGCACGTCAAGAGATCCCATTCGATCGGGGTATTCTTGCGATTGGTGGCAATTTTGACATGATGCCTATTGAACGCTTTTTAGGTGAACCAGGCGATGGCGCCACAGTAACAGAAGTACTGGGGCATCAGTTACAATGGCAGTATGAGTTTTCTAACGATTGGTACTTAAATTCAGGCTTAAGCTATCGCTCAACACGCTTAACAGGCACATCGAGTGACGCTGAGGTATCTCCCGCGAGACAAAAGCTGTATTACAATGGTCGTACGCTAACACGCCAAAGACGCCAGCGTGACTACGATACCGATCAGTTTGTGATCCGCTCAGAAGTCTCAGGGCAGTTTGATACCGGCTCAATTGCGCATGAGCTAATAGTGGGTATTGACTACGATTTGTTTGATTATGACCGTGATTACCGCGTTTACCGCTCCCCAGCGTTATCTACAAATCCAACGAATGAACAGTTGCATGCAATTGATATTCATCAGCCTCTTTATGGGCAACATGCATTACCAACACCAGTGCCTGCGATTGTAAGAGTACAAAAGCAATTCGCAACTGGATTATACCTGCAAGATCAAATGCGCTTAACTGATAACCTGCATGTTAGGCTTGGCGGGCGGATTGATCGTTTAAAGCAAACGCTTGATGATAAAATTACAAATTTTGATGCTGAACAATCTGAAACTCATTTTAGCCCTCAAGCTGGGGTGGTTTATCAGTTAAGCGATAGCTGGTCTTTATACTCAAGTTATGGCGAAGGTTATCGTCTGAACTTTGGCACAGATGCAAGTGGCCAAGGTTTTAAACCAAATGAAACAAAATCGGCCGAAATCGGTACTAAATTTAATCTGCTCGATAATAACCTAGGCGTTACGTTTGCTTATTTTGATAGCACGCAAAAAAATATCATCGTCGCAGATGCTGCAAATCCGGGCTTCCACACTGCAATTGGTCAAGCCAGCAGTAAGGGCTTTGAGTTTGATGTAACAGGGCAGTTACCAGGTGATATTGATATGTGGTTTTCTTACGCATACATTGATGCGCAAGTAGACAAAGATGCAAAAGATACAGGCTTAGGTGTTGCTTTAAAACGAGGAGATGAGCTGCTTAATATTCCAAAAAATAGCGCAAGCTTACAAATCAGCAAGCAATTCTCAGTGGCTGATCGTGCACTAACGGTAGGTGTTGGCGCTAATTATGTGGATGAGCGTTTAGGTCAACGTGGTTCTGACTTTTACTTACCATCGTATACTGTGGCAAATATGTTTGCTAAATATGATTTAACGCAGCAATTTGAAGTGAAACTACAGGTCCATAATCTGTTTGACCGTAAATATTTCCCTAACTCATACACGCAAATTTGGGTACAGCCGGGCGAACCTCGTTCAGTTGACTTAGCGTTAAGTTATAAGTTTTAAAATATGACAGACTGCCACACAATGTGCGGCAGTCTTATTTAGCAAGCTTTCTACCTCATAACTATCTTATTCACTAATCGGATCTCTTCACCATCGACATCTAACAATGCGGTTACAGTAATAAGCTGTGATTGTTTTGTTGGTGCGAGTTCAAATACATGAATTTTCTGCTCATAAGGTGCGATCTCAACATTATGCTGTTGTGTTTTGATGATCTCAGGTTGAGTAAACGGTGTTGTTGTAAGCGTTAGTACCCCTTTGGTTCTACCTGAGTACGGGCCTGAAAGATGTGCCTTAAATAGCCAGTGTCCGTTGTTGCCTTTACTTTGTGTAAGGGAAAGCTCAACGCCGTTAAATGGGGTGGCTGAGGCATGTAATTGGCTTATGTTATTTAAACCTTGCCAATTAAGCGTCTGCTCAATAGTAATAGTCTTTGTATCGGGTATTTTGAATAAAGCAATATTGTGAATGCCGGGTTTAATAGCTTGGTTGAGTTGTTGGTTATGAAGCAATAGGCCTTTACTATTGTTAAAGCTAACTTTTGCTGTAAGTGTGAGATTAAAATTAGTTGGATTGACCACTCTTAAAAAAGCCTCGCCTTGATGATAGTGTACGCTAGCACTGATACCAGAAAGCACGCTAAAGCCATTATCTCCTAATAGGGTTTTGTAGCGATTGAGAAGTATTATTAGCTCTGAATTAATTGCTGCATGATTAGCCTTTATGGGCAGTTTTTTCATCAACTTACTGAGTTTTTCATCACAACCGACTAACTGCGCACCATATTGTTGACAGGTCTTAAATAAGCGGCTTAACAGGCTGTATTCTTCGAATAACCAAGGGTTAGGTAATTGGGTATGAGATTTATCGAATGTATAATCATCATCGTCTTTATGGGGAAATAAATAGGGTGTGATTGCATGGTTATTATTTTTACTCAATAAGCTGATTTTTTGTGTATTGAGTAAGTGTGTAAAGTCACCAGAGAAAGGGATGATAAACACTTGCGTAATTATTTTAGTGCCACTATTTGCTTTTAAGTTAACGCTCAGCTGGTTGTGATCTAGCGTGATATTCAAGCCCAGTTCTTTATGTGTGGTCAAAGCTGCTTTTAATTCAGTTGTTAGGGCAACCTGCACCGAGTTAAAACCACTGATATTATTTTCGCTGATTAATATGCGCTCAGCATCTACTATTAATAGTTTAAGTAATTGGTCGTCATTTGCTTGCTCATTACCCATAAACGTAGCGCGGTATCGTTGGGTTTGTTCACTGAGTTTGCCTTGCATGGCGATGCCTATTTCACCGCGCTGCAGTTGTGCTGGTTCAAATTTAATTAAAGCAGCCACTTGGTGCTCATTATTTAGGTTAATTAAAGCACTTGGTTGCGGCGCGGGAAAGTCTATTACAGGGTGAGTCGCATTGCTTGTTGGGTTTATATCCAATCGAGATAAGGTATTTGAGTCTGTATTTCGTAGCCAATAAGCATTACCATCTTGCTCCCACGGGCCTGATACAATATGAAAACTCGGCTTAATAGTTTGCACAAAATCTGCAAAGCCTTGCTCTATTGCCTGCCAATCTTTAAAAGTGTGTTTAAGGAGTGAATTGGCTGTGCTGAGCGTGGCGTCACTGTGCGGGTTGGCAAGTCTAAGCTGCTGCACAAAATATGCAAAATATTGTGCGCGTTCTGGGGAGCTTAAAAGGTAATGAATGATGAAAAAATTAAGGCCGCGTTTAAGTGCAGGATCATCGTTTATTTGCTCAATAGTAGGTTTATTGGCACTGTAATATTGCTTTAAACCGGTCTCAATATAATTCATGGGCGCGCGATCAAACACCATCACAGTCAGTTGTTTTTGCTTGGCATCGTAAACATGGTGAGCGACCGAGTCGGCTAAGCCTTCGGTGATCCAATTAGGCGCCCAGGTTGAATGACCGTTTAAAGCCATGTGAAAAGCATGCATGGTTTCGTGAATGACAATATAGCGTTGGTGATGCTCACGATGGCTTGGGAAGTTATATCCAGCGCGGTTGTAAAACATAGTTTCGCCGCCTGCGGTTTTATGTACGCCTCGTAAAAAGCCATCATCAAGCATGGCCTCGCGCACTCTATCGCGGCTGCTACCATACACTACAGCGATACGCTGGCGTTCAATATTAGGTGGCTCCATACCGAATAACGCAACATAGTGTGGGTAAGCCATTTCTAAAAGCTCTAGATACAGCGTTACTTTTTCTTTTGGTAAATCGCTCTTCAGTGCAAAATGTTTACTTACCCACCAATTATAGCCCCGGCTATTACCAATTTTGCCATCGCTATATGTATAGGGGATGGTTTGCCCTAAGAATGTAATGTCCATTTTGTGCAAAGTACTGGTGTAACCTTGTACTGATAGGTCTACTTGCATCTGTTGTGGATCAGTTACCATAGCACTTGACGTTGTTGATTGTAGTTGTACGGTCTGCGCAGTATCAACTTGCGGCTCTTTTTGACACGCGGCAAGTAACAGTAATAACAAAGTGAGTGAGAGTTTTTTCATAATTATAGTTGTTTTATATGTATATTGTATGCAATATAAAATACTGCGTTTAATTGTGAAAGTAAACTATGAATAATAATCAAATACCAATAACAACTAACTCAACAGCAAAGCAGAGTAAGCAAACCCCAGCTAATAAAGGCTTTGGTTTGGCATTTTATATTGCTAATACTATGGAGATTTTTGAGCGCTTAGCTTGGTATGGTTTTTTTGCGGTTTCATCTGTCTATATGACTACCCCAGTTGAGCAAGGTGGGGTGGGTTTTAATGATGCACAACGTGGCGCAGTGCAAGGTATTATTCCCTTCTTTTTATATTTGCTGCCTGTGCTAACCGGGGCTTTGGCCGATAGGTATGGTTATAAAAAGCTGTTTATTATTTCATTTATAATTATGGCACCTAGTTACTATTTTTTAGGTCAAGTAACTGACTTTAATTCGTTCTTTATGATTCTAATGTTGGTGGCATTTGGCGCAGCGTGTTTTAAACCTGTCGTGGTTGGCACGATTAGTCGCAGTACTAACGATACTAACCGTGGTCTAGGGTTTGGTATTTTTTACACTATGGTTAATTTGGGCGGTTTTATTGGTCCATTAGTCGCCGGTTATATGCGTGCGATCAGCTGGGATGCGGTATTTGTAATGTCGGCCGTGTGGATATTGCTTAACTTTATTCCGCTGTTGTTTTATCGCGAAGCCACACCATCTTCACAAGTAAATACCAGCTTTAAACAGGTATTACAACAAGCTCAACAAGTATTGGGCAATAGCCGCTTTGCACTATTGTTATTTACTTGCGTGATTATTCTAATGACCGCAGGAGTGAGTTGGCTCAGTTATACGCAAGCTTTTGTATTAATTGTAATATGGCTAGGATTAAACTGGTTGTGGGATAAAAGCGTTAGCACTAAGCAAAGCCATAACTGGTATTTACAGCCAGTGCGGGTAAGTAACCGTAATTTTGCCTTGTACTTAGCCATATTGACTGGATTTTGGACTGTGTATAATCAGCTATTTTACACTTTACCGTTGTTTATACGTGATTATACAAACACCCAAGATTTGGTTGTTTTACTCAGTTATTTTGGTCAATCAACGGTGGATTTTTTTGCGTTTGTTGATAGTGGGGCATTGAGTGAAAAAATTCAGCTTTTGTCAGTCAATTATACATCTTCATCACCTTTAACGAGCACTGAGCTTGAAGCAATACGCCTTGAATTAGTGCATCTAAAAGTAAACGTGCCAGTGAGTGAAATAGCGCTTTTTATTGAGCAAATAGCAACTAGCGATTTTACTCAGCAACAAAGCAAACAACTTGCCCAGCAATGGCTGGTTTACCGGCAAGTTAACCCCGAGTACCTGATTAATTTAGACTTTGCGGCCATTGTATTATTACAAATAATCGTTAGTTTAAAATGCCAAGGATTTAAGGTGATATCGGTTTTGATCAGTGGCTTGATTGTTACTGCGGGTGCCTTTTTATTGTTATTGCTAATGAGCGCGGGTTTATTAATGACGCAACTGGGCGGAGCTGTAATGATCACGGTTATTTTACTGATCGCCTTTGGCGAAATGCTCACCTCCCCAAAAAGCCAAGAATATGTAGCCAGTATTGCCCCTAAAAATAGCGCTGCGATGTTCATGGGTTACTATTTTGTATCTATGGCGCTGGGCTTTTTATTTGCTGGTTTTTTATCAGGGTGGAGCTATGGTTACTTAGTGAAAGAGCTGCAACGTCCGGCACTCATGTGGCTATTATTTGCAGTGATTGCGCTTATCACCGGCTTTGGTTTTTACCTTCTAGCGCGAAATAATAAGGATACCAACAGTGAAACTTAAACAGCGACTTGTTTTAATGGCTGCCATGATGGCTTTGAGTTTGCAAGCCACAGCAAATGAACCAGTGAGTGATGCAAATAGTCATTATAAAAACTTAATTGATCGTACTGGTAGTCCATATTACATGCAAGATTTTGCTAAAGGCGGGCATCAACGGTTTAGTCCATTATTTGACTTAGGCGCATGGCATGGTCATTTACTACCAAGTGTTGATAATATGGGGGGCTTTACCGGGCCTGCAATTATTACCGAAGAATACCTTAATTTTATCGCCCCTTATTTAGAAAAACTCAGTGTATATAAAGACCAAGGTCGTAAAGTTAAACTCGCCATGAATAGTTACAGCTTGCCGGGCGCTTTAGTACAAGAATTAATGGGGGATGGCGTAAGTATTCGCATGGAGTTACGTTTTGTAAGCAATCGCACTTCGTTAGTTAAAACACAGATCACAACCAATCAACCACTCACTTTACGATGGGAAGGGCGGTTGGTGAGTAACTTAACAGCTCAAGACGGTACTGTAAAAGATGCGCGTTCACCTTTTGAAGTGCACCCGCAACTGCTACCTCAATGGCAAGTGAGTAATAACGCTATCGCGCTATTATTTGGCAAAGTACGCGCTTATGGCCAGTTGCTAACTTCTGGCAGCTCGCAGTTACAATTACACAAAACGTTATCAGTCAGTACCACGCACGATGCATTAAGTTATGTAAGCCAAACAACGATTGATACCGACACCACGTTTTATACAACTTATTCGTACTTATTAAATAGCCAAGAAGTGGCAAGCGAGCAGGCTATTATAAAAGATATTTTAAAACAACCCGAGCAATATTTAGCCAGCAGTGCTGCGCGTTGGCAGGGCTATATTAATAACGCACTGCGCCCGTTAGCCAGTGCAGACAACACACATAAAAAGTTAGCTGTTAAAAGCGTTGAAACGTTACTCGGTAATTGGCGAGGTAAAGCAGGTGCTGTTGGTTTTGATACCGTAAGCCCTGCGGTAACTGGGCGTTGGTTTTCGGGCAATCAAACCTGGCCATGGGACAGCTATAAACAGGCATTTGCATTGGCAACGTTTAACTCAGCGCTTGCAAAACAGAACTTAAATGCGGTGTTTGAGCATCAAATAACGGCAGCGGATAAAGTTAGGCCGTGGGATGTGGGTTTTATTCCTGATTTAGTGGCTTACAATGTCAGTTCTGAACGTGGTGGCGATGGTACTAACTGGAACGAACGTAATACTAAACCCAGTTTAGCGGCCTGGGCTGTGTGGCAAGTATACAAATATACCAATGATAAACAGTGGCTTGCTGAAATATTCCCAAAGTTGGTTGGCTATAGAAACTGGTGGCTAACTAATCGAGATCACAATGGCAATGGCGTGCCCGAGTATGGCGCAACAGTTGATAAAGCCCATACAACGGATGACGGTAAATTACGCTTCGAGGTGCTAGCAGCAGCGGGTTGGGCTGAGCGAAGCGGTCTTGAAAACTATAAAAATGAGCTTAGGGCCCATCCGCAAAAACAAATAAAGATCCCTGCACAAACGGCGGCATCTTGGGAGTCGGGGCGAGATGATGCTGCGGTATTTGGCTTTATTGATAGTCAACAACTGGCGCAGTATGTAAAAAAAGGCGGTAAAGCGAGTGACTGGCACGTAGGCTTTGCCTCAAATTTTGATAAAACGGGACGTTTGATCGGTTATTCATTATTACAAGAATCCGTTGATCAGGCATCATACATGGCAGCAGATAATCGCTATTTAAGTAAAATGGCGCGGGTACTTAATTATCCTCGCCAAGCGAGTTACTTTTTAAAACAAGCTACCAAACTAAGAACGTATATAAATAGATGTATGTTCGATAAAGCAACGGGCTATTATTATGACATTGAAATAGCACCACAACCGTTAGCAAATGGTTGCGCAGGCAAGCCGTTAGTTAAGCGCGGTAAAGGCCCTGAAGGCTGGTCGCCGCTATTTAATCAAGTAGCACGTGTTGAACAAGCGCAGCAAGTGGTTGATGTAATGCTTGATGAACAAGAGTTTAATACCTATGTACCACTTGGCAGCGCGGCTTTGAGCAACCCTGCTTTTGGTGCTGATATCTATTGGCGAGGTCGAGTATGGCTTGATCAGCTGTATTTTGGTTTAGTGGGCATGAGCCATTACGGCTACTGTGAAAAGGCACAAAAGCTAAGTGAACAGTTACTTAGTCATGCAGATGGTTTATTGGCAAGTGCCCCTATTCGTGAAAATTATAACCCTTTGACGGGCGAGCAACAAGGCGCGCCTAATTTCTCGTGGAGCGCCGCACATTTGTTACTAATAACACAGCAACAAGGACGTTGGTGTGAGTTACATTAAGCAACAAAGCGTTGCTTAATGTGTACGTTTAAGGCATTTTATTCAGATGAGATGGAGTAAGTAATGCCTAAAATTGATACAAAAAAAATAATCGAGAGTAATAAAATAATTCTCTTTGATGCAGAGTGTAAGCTTTGCAGTGCGTGGTGTAATTTTATGATAAAGCATGACAAAAAACTGTGTTTTAAATTATGCAGTGTGCAATCTTCAAAAGGCCAGGCGATACTTAAGTACTTTAATTATCCAACGGATAGTTTTAAAACCATGCTCTATATTGAAAAAAGTATGTGCACTGTGCAAAGTGATGCGTTTATTGATGTTGTAATACAGCTTGGTTGGCCGTGGCGTATGGCTAAAATATTACGAATAATACCTAAGCGCGTGCGCAATTGGGCGTATGATCGCATTGCGTTTAATCGTTATGCATTATTTGGTAAATATGATTACTGCCTTATACCCAATGCTGACTATGATCAGCATTACTTATAAAATATCAATCCATTTTGATATAGTTACCTCAGTCTATAATGTGGGTATGATGTTGTGTTAAAATTGGTGCAGTTAAAATAGAAGAGATAAGCAATGGCTAGCACAGCACACGCATTACACATTTTGGTTAAACATAAAGAGTTAGCCGAAGATATCATCAAGCAGTTAAAAAAAGGTGCTAAATTTCAAGTGCTCGCAAAAAAGCACTCATCTTGTCCATCAGGTAAAAAAGGCGGTGATTTAGGTGAATTTAAGCGCGGTCAAATGGTTCCTCAATTTGATAAAGTAGCCTTTGGTGCAGAAATATTAGAACCACATTTAGTAAAAACTAAATTTGGTTGGCACGTGATAAAAGTGCTTTATAGAACTTAAAAATACAGCCAGCAGCAAGTTAGCGATAATGGCGCTGTAGGCCACGCTTTAGCGCGAAAGAGCTTGCGACTGCGGTTAGCAATTTTAGTGGCTTATAACGTAAAAACCACCTAAAAAAGGTGGTTTTTACGTTCAAGTATTCAGTAAGTTAGCTGCCAACGGCACTTGGTTGTACATCCAAGCCGTAACCAAACATAACAGCAAGCACTAACACAATTGATGCGGCAACCATTAGCTTAATTAATAGTGGTAAACAAAAGCGGAACCAATGCCCATAAGGCACACCCGCCATGCCTAAAATACCCATTAATACTGCGTTGGTAGGGATAATCATATTTGAAAAGCCATCACCAAATTGATAAGCAAGTACTGCAACTTGGCGTGGCACACCCACTAAATCACCCAGTGGTGCCATCAGTGGCATAGTGACATAGGCTTGACCAGAACCTGATGGGATAAAGGTATTTAACACTGTTTGAATTACTAACATGCCAATCGCTGATATTTCAGCGCTCACATAAGATAATGGCAGTGACATACCGTGTACTAAGCTGTGAAGTATTTGTCCATCTTCTAAAATTAATGCTATACCACGAGCAACACCTATTAAAATAGCAGTCGTAACTAAGTCTGAAACACCTTCAATAAAGCGATTTGCAGTTTCATCAGCAGATAGGCGCCCAAGTATCGCAATTAATGCGCCCCATGCGATAAATACACCGCCTAATTCGTATAAGTACCAGCCTTTGGTTGCAATGCCCCAGACAGCAACACCTAGTGTGACAATGAAACTACCAAGGATAAGCTTATGGCGCATTGCAAGTTCAGGGTAATGTGGAGTTGCTTTATCTTTGAGCGGACAAGGCACATCAAGCATCATTGATTGACTTGGATCGTTTGCAACTCTTTGAGTGTATTGCCACACATGATGAAAACCAATTAGTACAAATGGCACAAATATAGCTAAACGTAACCATAAACCAGAATAAACAGGGACTTCAGCAATTTGTTGCGCAATCAATACAGTAAAGGGGTTAAAAGCGGATACGCCATAACCAATACCGTAACCGGCTACAATCATGCCTACCGCAGTCATTGCATCAAGGCGCATTGCTTTACACAAAGCCACTAAAATTAGCACAAACGGAATATATTCACCCGCCGTTCCAATGCTGCTAGAGGCTAATGCGAAACAAAAGACCACCATAAAAATCAAACGTTGTGGTTTTTTGCCGTGGCGTTCGAGTAAACGGCCAATTAGCGCATCAACGGTGCCTGTTGCACGCGCTATGGCAAGTACACCACCAACAATTAATACAAAAAATATCACATCTTGCGCAGCGGCAAAGGCACGCGGAATTGCAGTAAGTAAATCCCATGGGGTAAGGTAATGGCGTTCAGCAACTGTTTGGTAGGTACCCGCTACGACCATTTCACGGCCAGACTCAGACAATGTAGTATCAAAAAAACCTTGTGGTACTAACCAAGTAGCAATCAAAGCGGTGACCATCATACCCAATAGTAAAATTAAGGTATGAGGGACTTTGAGTGTTTTACTCATAAATTCTCCATAAATGTAATTTGCACAGCAAAAAAGAAGTGCTGCTTTTTTCCAAAGAATATCACGAGTTGCTTAAAACGAGATAATAATAGGGACAGTTATCTGTAAAGGATTGTAACGGCTTGTAGACACTAAGCGTGTTTCAAGCTTACTTTATTGATTTAGGTAGTTCAGATTAAAATAAAAAGGTTAACCCGAATGAGTTAACCTTTTTAAATAATATATAAAAATACATTACTAAATATGTAAGCGTTACTGCATATTTACGCAAATTTCGTAATACCATAAATCTGAGTATGGATGAGATACTAGCGCCCCGGCTGTAAATACATTACCCTCAGCATCGGTCACAGAGCCCGTGCCAATCGGTACTTCGCCTTTAGATACGCCATCCCACATAAATCTATCTGTGCCATAACTGGTGTTATGATATACAAACGTTTGCCCGGTAAAGCCTGGATCATTACGACCTTGATTATCACCAGAGAAAGCGCACTGAGGAGCAATTATCGTATTGTCAGGGGTAAAACTAAAGTTATCAAACGTCGCATTATAACTTGATGATTTGGTTGTCCCCCAGGTCAAAAATTCAAATACATCGCCAGCGCTGATTGTGATATTTTGCGCAGCACCTGAGGCACTCCCTGCTGTAGATAAGTCGAAGTTAACGCCATTGATAACGTAACGGATAACATCGCCATACTGACCCGCTGAGTTAATAGCAATATCCCAATCAAAGTTAACAACGCCGCTTACTGGCATTGTGATTGAAGCTGTTACACCACCCCCACCGTAATTTACGGACGCACTTAAAGCTGATTCAGACATATTTGCAGTGCCAACGCCTGTTATACTCCAATTACTAGCAGCAAAAGAGTCTGTAAATCCATAGGTGGTTGCCTCATTGTAAGTACCACATTTGTAGTGATAGCGCATCGTGGTTGCCGTGGGTCTTTCAAGTCTAAGGTAGCTCAGTACCTCATTTTCTGGGCAGTTTACATGATGTCTATCAAGGTAAACGGCATTACCCCCACCATCTTCATTGGCAGGAGTAAAGTAATCGCTTACGTCACTAAGTGTCTTGTCACTGCATTGATAATGGTACTGAACAGTGCTGGCGGTTGCTCTTTGTAAATGCAAATATTGCAGTGCCTTTCCTTCGCAATTTACAGTGTGGCGATCTAAAAATATAACGTTACCACCGCCGTCATCATTAGCGGGGGTGTATACATCATTATTTATTGCGCTATTGAGGTTAGTACATCCGTATTCATACGCAATTTGTGTTGCTGTAGGCCTAAACAGATGGAGCGAATTGATGGCATCACTACCACAATCGACAATGTGTCGATCAAAAAAAACAAAATTGCCTTGCCCATCATCATTTGCAGGCGTCGCCATTTGATAAGTAGACGCACTTGCCAGCTGCGATGACGATGCAATAACCGCAGTTAATGCGAGCAACACAAGCTTACATTTTTTGTGTGTGTTTTTTATGAAATTATTCTGAGATGTTAAAAAACGTTTCCTTTTGAAATATGTTTTCATAGTTTTCTCCTGTTGAGTATTTCACAATCTACTGTAGAAGAATGTTAAGAAAATGTTTATTACACGCTATTACACGCTATTACACGGATGATGAGGCAGAGGTTGGAGAAGCGTTTAATATACCCAAGAAAGTTAGCTCAAAATATCTATGAGGATTTTAAATTAAAACTTTTTAGTCGATCAAAATTAAATTACAGCCACTTTTGACACCGATATAAGGGATTTTATTTACTTATATCGGTGTCAAAACAGCTTGTGGAGAGAGGTTTATTACCCAAAATTCAGGTTAACGATCGTAATTGAGAGTAAATGTCGGCTATAATGCTTTTTCAAGTATTTGTGTAATAGGCATAGGCCGGTAGTAAAAAAAGCCTTGTGCAACATCAACATCATACGTTGTAAGCATATCGACTTGCTCTTGCGTTTCGACTCCTTCAACTACAATTCTTTTATCTAGGTCTTTGCATATTTGTAACATGCCTTTGAGTAAAACCCGTGCACTCTTATCTTCCGTGATGTAGTTAATAAAAGCTCGGTCTATTTTTATTACATCTAAAGGCAGTTTTAGTAAATACGCTAATGACGAGTAACCTGCACCAAAGTCATCAAGACATAAAGTAAAACCTAAATCTTTTAGCGCATTTAAATGTAAAATAGCCATATCACTTCGTACCAATGAGTTTTCTGTTATTTCTAGTTCAATATTGCCTAAATCTGCTTTTTCTTGTTTAATTATCTTCTTTAGTTCATCGATAAAGTCATGATGATGCAGTGAGTTTGCTGAGATATTTACAGATATAGGCTTATTTATTTGTGGGTATTCTTTAATGATGTTTAATGCCGTTCTAAACACATACATATCTAACTCAAAATATAATCCAGCCTGCTCTACAACAGGGATAAATGCATTAGGAGGAACTAAACCTTTTTGAGGGTGCTGCCACCTAATTAACGCTTCGTAACCGACGACTTCGGCAGTTTTCATGGATGTTTTAGGTTGTAGCATTAAAAATAGTTCATTATTAGCCAGTGCATTTCTAAACTCAGCTAAAATGCCTAAACGATTAATAGTTTCCTCTTCAAACTTGGGCTCGAAAGCTTGCGCCATACCGCGTTTATTTTCTTTAGCGACTTTTAATGCCATTTTTGCATGGCGTACAAGTAACTCGACATCAAACTCCTCGTCAACAGAACAATTAGACTCACCAAGCGTGACCCCTAAACGCATGGAGCTGCCTGAGAGTGTTATAGGGCGAGAGCATTCTAATATGAGGTTTTTAAGTCGCCACTGAGAATCAGCAATCAGAACCGCAAATACATCTGAATGTAAGCGCGCAATACTGGCATTTTTTAAGAATATTCGTTTAAGTACTGATGCCATAGATATGAGCACTTCATTACCAAATTCAAAGCCAAGGCTATCAACAATGTCATGGAAGTAGTCAATATCAATAATGTATAAACTTAGGGATCTCTTTGCTTGTGAGCGAATTTCTCGCGCAAAGTGGATTAAACCTTCTCTATTGTACATTTCGGTTAGCGAGTCGTAGTAAGCTGAACGGTTCAAATGGCTGAAGAATTTTGCGTTTTCTAATCCAATAGCAATATTTAAACAAAATGCTTTCAATAACTCTTGATCTATATCGGATAAGTTTAATTTACCTTCAATAACGACTACGCCTTGCCATTGTGATGGTGTAGCTAAATACAATGCACTTATATTTGTTTCTAATATATGCTCTTTCGCCGCCAGTGCTCGCTGTGCTATATCTGGTGCAACGCCTGATAGATCGTCATAAATGTCTTTGCCATAAAAGTCATTATATTGAGTTGTTGTAGCAACCACTAAAAAGCTGTCGTTCTTTGATTTTTCTATTGAAAAAGGGCCATTAAGCGGCCTTTGTGAAACGCAAAAAATCCCTTGTGATGATAGGTTAAAGAGTGCATTCATTTGCTGTAATACACCACATGCAAATTCATGAATAGAGCGCTCCTTCATCAGGCTAGCAGAAGCATGAATGACATTTTTTAACCCCGTTCTAGATTCTTCTAATGCCTGCAAATGACTGAAAGAACGAATAGCGGTTGCTAACGAGGTAAATAGCTTGTCTCGAGTTAGCTCACTTTTTGTTTTGTAGTCATTGATCTCGTATTCTGAGATGATTTTTTCTTCTGGTGCATAACCTGGTTGCCCAGTACGCAGTATTATTTGTAAATTAGCGCGGTGCATTTCGTCACGAATACTCTTCGCTAAAACTAAACCTGCGTCGGCTGTTTCCATTACCACATCAAGTAGCACAACGGCACATTCAGGGTTATCATTTAATAACTGATAGCCCTCTTTGCCGCTAAAAGCACTAATGAATTTTAAATCGCGCCCTTGAATTTTTGTTTTTGAAAGTGCTAATTTAGTCACATCATGCACTGATGGCTCATCATCAATAATAGCGATTAACCAATGACGCTGATTTTGGTCTGCTACTGTTTCTAACTCGTCATCATCAATAAGGTTTAAGAAAAAATCACCCATTGGTTTCCTCCTTTTGAGCTGGTGCAATTAACGGTAATTTAATGTCAAAGGTGGTGCCAATTCGACTTTCCACGTGAATACTGCCACCCATCAGGTCGCAAACAATATTATGTACGATATTTAACCCTAATCCCGAACCTCCTTTACCTAACTTAGTGGTATAGAAGGGATCAAACAATTTTTTAATATTTTCTTCGGGTACGCCAACACCATTATCAGCAAATAATATACGGACTTCGTTACCAACTAGATTAAAGCGTATGTGTATTTCACCATCGGATCTATTATCAAAACCGTGTAAAATTGCATTATTAAATAAGTTAGTGATCACTTGCCCCAGAGGCCCAGGAAAGCTATCTAATTTGATGTTTTCTGGCCCATCAACAGATAAAGAAATACCGGTACGTTTAATTTTATGGTGTAAAGTTGACACAATTTCATTGAGAGTTTCTAGTAAATTAAATTCTCTACGTTTACTGCTCGTTTGATCAACAGCGACCTGTTTAAAGCTATGAATTAATTCTGCTGCATGCTGTAACGAACTTTCGAGTAGATCAAGAGATTGTTCTGATTCTTTTTCAAAACTATCTAAATTTTGTCGACTTAATACCCCCGTTTTCACTTTACTTAAAAACTGTTTTAAATTACTCGCTAAAGCACTCGACATAGTTACACCAACCCCCAATGGAGTATTAACTTCATGAGCGACTCCCGCGACTAACGTACCTAATGAAGCCATTTTTTCAGTTGCTATTAGTTTTGATTGCGTATCCTTTAACTGGTTTAAAGATTGATTCGCGTTATCTCTTTCGATGAGTAGCTCTTGTTTTATTTTTTGCTCATTTAAACGCAGCTGATCTAATTCCATTAACTCGAGTTGAAACTCTTTTAAACTCGTTAACACATCGGTTAGTTCGTCATTGCGACCATAGTCGGTCAATTCAAAATTACGCTCACCTTTACGTAATTTATCTATGGCTGTGGTTATTTGCGTTAAGGGAGTGAAAATAGTTCTACGAGTATAAAAAATAACAGTGACGACTAACATGACGAGTAAACATGTTGCAAAAAATAAGACGAGTGAAATCTCTTGCGAAATACCCCCTAAATCAGTCATTGATGTTTGAACTTCAGCCCGGGCATTGTTTGAGAGTTTATCTAGCAAATCTTCAGCGACGCTGAAAGTTTGATGCTCTAAGTTGTCAATGGCTTTGGTTGCCAGGTCTTTACTGTTGGTTTGATAAACTCGAAAAATTTCAGTACCACCATTTTTCAATTCAAAAAATAGTCGCTCTATTTCATTGATACGAATTAACTCTTGTGGTTTTTGTTCTAACGGTTTTAATCTAGCAAAATAGCTTTCAAATTGTAGTGCGTTTTCATAAAAACTACGTTTTGCTCCAGTATCATCTAATACAAAGCGATCTAAATCAGCGAGCATATCGCCAGCTTCGTCCACCAGCTCTAGGTAATACTGTACGCCAGGCAAGTCATCATTAATAATATCGGTTGGGTCATCACCTGAGCCTACATCAGCAATTTCTTCTTCTTTCATTTCATCAAGCAATGCTTCTAATGGTTTACCCACATTAATAATTAAATCATTAATTTGTTTTGTTGCACGGCGCTCATTTTCAGGATGATATATTTCAAAGACTTGTGATATGGCTTGTTTTTTATGACCCTCAACAAGCCTAACGACTTGTTCAAGTGTATTATAATCTTTTGTGGTATTTGGGATAAGCGCATGAAAGCGAATAAATTCATCAAAGTTACCAAAATACTCTTGCTGCTCTTCTTCTTCCCCTAATAAGTATTCTAATAAGTTGGAGTTCATATCTCCTAACTCTTCAAGCATCGCTAATGTATTTAGTGCTTCAGGTAAGTCATTATTAGCGACTCGTTCAGTAGCACTGCTAATTTTAGAACTTAAATAGATCACTGTCGTAGAAAAAGTAATAATCACTAAGGAAACTACGGCTAATAAAATATTAATGCGGGTGGCGATGGACTGTTTTTTGGTACTCATTGATTGCCTTGACTAAATTTAACTCATTACTTTTAACTAAGTCTAGTCAGAAATAGTAAACTTGCTAATTCATTTACATTTTATATAACTATTCATAAGTTATTTAAAAATAAGAAAGAACACGCATTACTGGTTTTACTTAGAGGTAGTTGTTCGCTGTTAGAGTGTGTTTTTGTGATGCGTTTAATACAACCTTTAATATTAGCGTAATTAAAGTTTTATTCACTAGGCTGATAAGCTAATCTTATGATATTACTTCATACTAGAAGCCTAAATTCTGATAACAAGTACTGCCTAAAGTGGGTATTTAAATTTGTATTGTGATTTTATGGTGCATGCTATGTTTTGTGTGCAGCAAACATAATACTTGAATTTAAGTACAGTAATGAATTAAGGAACGTTTATGCTGGTGAAAGGAAAGTTATTTTTATTTTGTGGAAAAATGGGGGCAGGTAAATCGACTGCCGCTAAAAAAGTGGCTGCAGAGCAAAATGCAGTACTACTCAGTGAAGATGAGTGGTTAGCAGCACTTTACCCAGAACAAATCGAATCGTTTAACGATTACATGAAATTTTCACGTTTACTCAGGCCTTTGCTCACAATCCATGTAAAAAATATTTTGCAAACAGGGGCGAGTGTCGTTATGGACTTCCCCGCAAATACCACAAAGCAGCGAGCTTGGTTAAAAAGTTTAGCAACTACGACTGATACGAAAATTGAGTTTACTTATTTAAAAGTCAGTAATGAGTTATGTCTTAAGCAAATAGCGCAACGATGCATTGAGCAGCCCGCAAGAGCTAACTTTGATACAAAAGCAGTGTTTAATCAAGTTACCCAGTATTTTGAAGAGCCAAGCCCGAGCGAGTTTAGTAATTACAAAGAGATAATAAGAAGTAAAACTTAGAATAAAAATTTATCATTTGTTAAAACAGCCACGTAAAGTTAAGAGGTGACCTTCTGAATTACGTGGCTTGTTATTTTACTGCTGTTGTTGCGCTTCTTGCTCGGTTATTTGTTTAAATGCTTGCACAAATGCGTCGCTTGGTTGGCCGCCAGTAAGCGCGAATTGATCGTTGATAATAAACGTTGGCACTGAGGTGATACCCATTTGCTGTAGCGCGTTTTGCTCGCTGCGAACGTCTTGAAAATACTCACCTGAGTCTAAAATCTCTTTTGCGCGGGCTCTATCAAGGCCAACACTTTGTACTACATCAAGTAGGTTTTCTTGCTCGTTCAAAAAGACTAAATCGGTAAAGTGGGCTTTAAATAATGCCAGTTTTAGCTCGGTTTGTTTGCCTTCACTGGCAGCCCAAGTGAGTAAGCGGTGCAGATCAAAGCTGTTGATCATAATGCGTTTACCATCAAAGTTAAAGGCAAAACCCGCTTGTTCGCCCATTTCTAAAATACGCTTGCGGTTTTCCTCGCCTTGCTCTTCGCTCAGGCCGTATTTTTGTGCTAAATGTTCGTTTAAATCTTGCCCTTCGATTGGCATATCCGGGTTTAACTCAAATGGTTTCCAGCTGATCTCAGCTGTAAATTCGTCACTTAATTGCTTAAGGGCTGTTTCAAGGTTTTTATAACCAATAATGCACCACGGGCACATTACGTCTGAAACGATGTCGATTTTTAGCTTTTTCATCGGTGAGCTTATTTTTTACAGTGTGTACAGGTCTATATGCAGGCGTCAAGGGGTTAATTCAAGTGGCGTGATTTTCAATTTATAAAAATAAGTGCGTAAACTGCACGGTAAAAATTTACCGTGCAGTGAATAATGATAGGATAGTTGAGAGTAAATTAATTAGCTAAACCAAATGGGTCTTCTATGCTGTGGCTCGGCTGGGTAAACCATTTAGGGCCGTTATCAGTCATGTAAAAATGATCTTCTAAGCGTACGCCAAATTCATCAGGTACAACTAACATAGGTTCGTTACTAAAACACATGCCTGCTGCGAGTGGGGTTTTATTGCCACCCACTAAATAAGGCCATTCATGTATGTCTAAACCAATGCCGTGACCAGTGCGATGCGGGCAACCTGGCGTTTGATATTCTGGGCCTAAATCTTGGGCAGCCAAGTAACTGCGCGCGGCGGCATCGACTGCTTCACAAGGCGCACCAATTTTTGCGGCGTTGAAGGCGGCAATTTGCGCGGCTTTTTCATAATCCCAAAATTGGCGTTGGCGCGGCGTTGCTTCACCAAATACATAGGTACGCGTAATGTCTGATAGATAGTCATGCACTTTACAACCCGTATCAATCAATACCATATCGCCTTTTTTAAGAATTTGTGGGTCTTTTACGCCATGAGGAAATGACGTTGCCAGCCCAAATAATACGATACAAAAGTAATTGCCTGGCGCGCCGACTTTTTGATGCGCTTGCTTGATAAAAGCTTCTACTTCGCTCGTGCTAATGCCTTCATGTAGCATGCTGGCTGTTGCTTGGTGTACTGCTAAAGTCATGTCCATAGCGCGTTGCATCAATGCTAATTCGTTGGCTGATTTATGCATACGACAATGTGCGGTAACGGGTTGTGCATTAACCAGTTTTAAGCCGGTTTGTGCTTTGTTTATACCATCAAAAATAAAGAACTGTGCGCTTTCGTCAATGCCAACAGTGCCATTAGCAGCAATGCCCATTTCTGCGAGTATTTCAACAAATAAGGCATAAGGGTTTTGGTGCTCTTGCCAACCGCGAATAGGCCCATCAATAACTTTAAAACCATTAAGTGAGCCAATTTCAAAAAACGGAGCTATGTATTGTACGTCGCCTTTAGCCGGTAATATTGCACCCACCATTCGCTCACTGGCATACCAACGCATGCCGGTAAAGTAGGTTAGGTTAGTTCCTGCATTTAGGTAAATTGCATCAATACCATTAGTTTGCATGTAGGTTTGTGCGTTGGCAATACGTGCTAGGTGTTCATCAGCTTGAATAGGCGTTAAATCGCCCGTCATATCGCTTAGGCTTGCGAGTGCTTGTTCTTTATTTTGCGTACCAATACCGAATGTTGTCATGGTGCTCTCCTTTATTTATATGCGGCTATTGTGCGTGTGGCTGTGCTTTACTGCAAGCGGGTTGCGTTGAAAAGCGGCTAACACAATAAGGGTGTATATCTATTTGCGGCGGGTGGTTTAAACACAGTGCGGTTATTAATTCTGCGGTTACAGCGCCTTGCGTTAATCCTAAGTGCTGGTGGCCAAAAGCAAAATACAGGTTATCGTGGTTTGGAGCGCTGCCAATGATAGGTAATGAATCTGGTAGCGATGGCCTACACCCCATCCAGGTACTGCTAGCATGTAATGAAATGGCTGACTTATTAAGGAGTGCTTTAGCATTAGGTAATAATGCCAATGCGCGTTTGTTATTCATTTTACGCTCGGTGCCGGCAAATTCTACGGTGCCTGCAATACGCAGGCCTTGACTCATCGGGGTCATAATAAAGTGACGTTCGGCAGAGGCCACAGGGCGTGAAAGGCCGTAATTACTGGCTAGCAT
Organism: Pseudoalteromonas sp. Ld20; assembly: GCF_045064175.1. Lineage (NCBI taxonomy): Bacteria > Pseudomonadati > Pseudomonadota > Gammaproteobacteria > Alteromonadales > Pseudoalteromonadaceae > Pseudoalteromonas > Pseudoalteromonas sp. Ld20. The sequence goes on along the minus strand of NZ_JBISHB010000026.1, from coordinate 5,530 downwards.
ACAATGGTAACCACGTTCAGTATCAAGGGGGACTTTATAGCCTAAAGGTTTAAGGAGTGTTTTACTCCATGCGCCTGCGGCGATGACTACTTTATCAGCTGTGACTTTTTGATCATGATAACTGAGTGTATAACCTTGCTTTACTGGTTGTATCGCGGTTATTTTTTGTTGGCAAAATTGGCCGCCCAAAGCGCAGAATTGCTCAGCTAAGTGCAGGCAAAATAAATGCGGATCAACACTGTGGGCCACGTCTTTAAATAATAAAGCGTAGGTAATTGTTTTAGCCAAATTGGGCTCTAGTAGGCGTACGTGTTCGTCATCAAGTAACTCCACTGCAATACCCTGATCAAGATAGCTGTCTAGCATGGATTCAATTTTACTAAGAGGAGTGGTTTCAAAGGTCAATAAGCTGCCTTTTTTAGTTAATAAATGGCCTAAATGATACTCACTGAGTAAGCGCTCATAAGCGGGGATCGCTAGTTGGTTTAATGCCTTAAGTGCCTGTGTGTTAGCACGGTAAGTTGTACTTGGCATATTTTTAACAAATTGCCAAAACCAAGGCAGGGCTTTAAACCCATAACGCCAATCAATCCGAAGTGGCCCTAATGGATTGAATAACATACCGGGTAGCTTTTTTAATAGAGAAGGGTGCGCAAGCGGAAACACTTGCTCAGTAGCAAAGTGGCCTGCATTGCCCTTTGAGCACCCTTGCGCTAAACCACTTTCATCATATAAGGTGACTGCAAAACCTGCGCGCTGTAATTGTAATGCGCTACAAATACCAATAATACCGGCGCCGATAACGGCGACTTGCTGTTTTTTTTTATCCGCCAAAATAACTTACCTCTTCTATAAAAGTAATACTAAGCACTTGATTTACAGGCGCGTATACATTGCATCTCACTTTAAACCGTGATTTATGAAAAAAATCCTGCTGTTTTAAATCAGTAAATAAGCATTGTTTTTCAGCTGCTTAAATGGTTTTTCCCAACTTTTAAAATGCCTTTAAAGATAAACCTTCTAACAAACTTTAAGTCGGGATATTGATTATTGTATACAATATACTTACTATATCAAGTCTAAACATCAATCAGGTAATTAAAATGACAGTAACTTGGCAAGGTGTCTGTGCAGCAGTAACGACTCAGTTTTATGCAGACGACGCCATTAATTGTGCAACAACAGTAAAAATGATCGATGAACTTAATAACGAAGGTGTTCACGGCATGATTGTAATGGCAAAGGAGCAAGCAGCTGACGTCCCGCTTTATAGTCAAGTGATGGCAAGCTCTATTAACTTAACAAAATTTAAATTGGACTAAGTTATGCTCAAAGGGACCTTTTTTTGTATTGACGGGCATACCTGTGGTAACCCCGTTAGGCTCATAACCAGTGGTCATCCACAATTGAACGGGCTGAGTATGAGTGAAAAGCGTCAAGATTTTTTGCAAAATCATGATTGGATACGCCAAGCACTGATGTTTGAGCCTCGTGGTCATGACATGATGTCGGGAGGATTTTTATATCCACCCACCACAGAAGATGGTGATGCAGCCATTTTATTTGTTGAAACATCAGGGTGTTTACCCATGTGTGGCCACGGCACAATGGGCATAGTCACGTTTGCTTTAGAGCATGGATTATTACATGCAAAAGTACCCGGAATCCTGCTGTTGGACACGCCTGCTGGGCGTGTACAAATCAATTATGAAATGACTGATGGCAAAGTGCAGTGGGTAAAAATTTATAATGTTCCCGCCTATTTAGCACACCAGTCGATCGTTATTGAAGTGCCTGAATTAGGCGAGCTGACAGTAGATATCGCCTATGGCGGCAACTTCTACATTATTGTTGAGCCACAGTGTAATTATAAAGGCATTGAACACTTAACCGCTGGGCAAATTTTGCAGTATAGCCCGCTGGTGCGTGATGCCATAAACGCGAAAGTTCAATGTACTCACCCGCTTGATCCAACCGTTCAAGGTGCAAGCCATGTTTTATGGACAGGCACACCAAAAAGTGCCAATTCAGATGCAGCAAATGCTGTTTTTTATGGCGATAAAGCCATTGACCGCTCGCCATGTGGAACAGGCACCAGCGCGCGTATGGCACAGCTATTTGCCAAAGGGCAGTTGGCTCAAGGGCAAAAGTTTATTCACGAAAGTTATATTGGCAGCCAGTTTATTGGTTGCATTGAACACGTAACAAAAATCGCAGGAATAACAGCTATTTTACCAAGTATTCAAGGCTGGTCTAGGGTGACGGGCACAAGCGCGATCACTGTGGATGACGATGACCCATACGCATTTGGGTTTCAAGTAATTTAATGAGGAGCAAAGCATGACATTAACAGGACAAAGTTTAGTCGCAGGGCAATGGGTTGGTGATTCAGCGAATGGTGAATTTAACGCATTTTCTCCAGCACGCAATGAACCACTACCAACGCGCTTTTTTAATCTCAGTGCCACTGAATTAGACGGTGCCATAGAGGCCGCGCAATCGGCATTTTATGAGTACCGTAAAACCAGTTTTGCACAACGAGCTGATTTTTTAACGTGTATTGCTGATCACATTCTAGCGCTTGGGGATGAGTTACTTGAGCAAACACATCAAGAAACCAACCTACCGCTTGCACGCTTACAAGGCGAGCGCATGCGCACCGTAAATCAACTTAAAGCGTTTGCCAGTGCCTTGCGCGAAAACCCTGCATCACCACTGGGTTTAAAAATAGTGGATGAGGCCGATGCCACAAGAGCGCCTTTGCCTAAACCACACACTGAGCTTAACTATTTACCACTGGGGCCTGTTGCTGTATTTGGTGCATCTAATTTTCCGTACGCCTTTTCAACACTGGGTGGCGATACGGCAGCAGCACTGGCAGCAGGTTGCCCAGTGATTGTAAAAAACCACACAGCGCACCCTGGTACAGGTGAGCTAATGGCACGTGCAGCGTTTGCCGCTATAAAAGAATGTGCGATGCCTTTAGGGGTATTTGCAATGATACAAAGCAAAGCGTATGACATGTCGCATCAGCTAGTTGCAGCATCAGCAATTAAAGCGGTGGGTTTTACCGGATCATTTAATGTGGCAAGTAAACTACAAGCAACGATCGCCAAGCGTGAAGAGCCCATCCCATTTTATGGCGAATTAGGCAGTATTAACCCACAAGTTATTTTGCCCAATAAAGCGATTGAAAACAGCAAAGAAATCGCACAGTCACTTTGCCAGTCAATGCTTATGGGCAACGGGCAATTTTGTACCAGCCCTGGGCTTTGGTTAGTACCAACCGGATGTGATGAGCTTGAAGCACACATTACCACGAGCATTAATGATGCCGCGTCAGACACTTTACTTACACCAGGAATTGTTAACACGTTTAAACAGCAAATAGCAGAACGTTGCCAACTTGATCAGCTAAGCGTATTGGGTAAAGGCAAGCTTGAGCACGCGTTTCATGCCAATGCGCATGTATTCGCGTGCAATGCCGATGATTATTTAACAACCCCTGCTTTGCAAGATGAAGTGTTTGGTCCTGCTGCATTAGTGGTGCGCTACGACAGTGAAGCCCAGCTCATGACATTGATAAACCAATTACAAGGGCAGCTGACAGCCAGTGTTCATGGCACTGAAGCTGATTTAAACAAAGCCGATAGCCTTATCGAAGCGCTGCAATATAAAGTAGGCCGTTTGATAAAAAATCAGATGCCAACAGGTGTTGAAGTGTGCGGTTCAATGAACCACGGTGGGCCATTCCCCAGCTCAACCGATGTACGCAGCACCTCTGTGGGCACAAATGCAATGTTACGTTTTATGCGACCAATTTGTTATCAAGCATAAGATTTATTGGGCGGGATTTACAGATTGTATTTTCCCGCTTATCCCCTATTTATAGAGGGTTCAGGCAGATTCTAACTTGGCATATGAGTGAATTTGAGTATAATGTATGCCAAATGCAATATAATACCAATCGACTTAAATATTTAACCATTCTAGCGAGCTAAATAAAGCGCTAACTGCGTTATAAATTTTTCATGTACGACTGCATGGATGCAGGAGCAATTGCCGAGAGCAACATCATGTCAAAATTTATGCCTTGTTATCACTCCATTTACCTGTCGCTATAATTGGTCAGTAACTTAACACGATTGGTATAAGAGGATCACCATGGCTATCGAGCACAAAACCCGTACCCAATTAGTCGCAGAAGCAATTCGCGCAAAAATTCTTTCTGGTGAAATTAAAGCCGGCGAACCTTTACGTCAAGCGGCACTGGCAACAGAGATGAACGTAAGCCGTATTCCTGTACGTGAAGCTCTATTGCAGCTTGAAGCCGAAGGGCTTGTTAACTTCGAAGCACACAAAGGAGCCACGGCCACAGAGCTTTCAGCATCACAAATTGATGAAATCTTTGATTTAAGAGCGTTGCTTGAAGCCGAGCTACTAAGCCATTCAATAGGTGGTTTAACAGCTCAAGATTTAATCGACGCAGAGCTTATTTTAACTGAGCTTGAAAGCGCCATGGATGCAGGCGATACCCACCTAGCAACGGGCGATTTAAATAGCCGTTTTCATGGCAAACTCTATAGCCGCGCAGAGAGACCACAAACCCGTGAGCTGGTTGACATGTATAGTAAAAATTCAGAGCGTTATGTTCGTATGCATATATTGTTAGCCGGTGGCCTAACCACAGCGCCAGAAGAGCACCGTACTTTACTAGAGTTTTGCCGCGCAAAAGATACTAAAAAAGCCTGTGACTTTTTGAAAAAACATATATTGGGTGCCAAAAACGACATTAAAAAGCTACTACTTAAAATAGAAGACGAAAAAAGGTAGCTTTTCGTAAACTTTTGCTAGCACATTCATATAATGTGCTTTAACGCGTTAAATTTATTTGACAAAAATATACGGCTGTCCTTTTTACCTGTTTTATAACCTAGAGAATGGACTAATCACGCCATTTGCACCTTGTTGTAAAACATGCGTATATATCTGAGTTGTTCGCACATCACTATGGCCTAGTTGCGCTTGAACCGTTCTAATATCAGCACCACTTTGTAGTAAATGTGTTGCAAAAGAATGGCGTAAGGTATGCGGAGTAACGTGTTTATTAATTTGTGCTCTTGCCGAAGACAATTTTACTGCCTTTCTTACCCCTGAATGATCTAAGTGGTGGCGTCTTATTTCTCCTGTTTCAGGGTCTGTACTTAATTTATGTGATGGGAACAGAAACTGCCATTGTAATGACTTATTAGCGCTTGGGTATTTTTTACTAAGTCGATAAGGCATCCATACACCGGCGTACGCATCATTTTTTAAATCTAACTGTAAATATTCATCAACTTGAATTATTTGTAAGCGTCTAGCAAAGTGCACCTGCCAATAGCTCATCAAACCGATTAAGCTATTTCTTAATTTCAATTAGGAGATAGCCATGAGAAAAACACGTAGCCTTGAGCAGTGGCGTAACATTATCGAAGAACAACAAGCCAGCGATTTAACTATTACTGAGTTTTGCCAGCAACATGCCTTA